>UQHQ01000001.1 GCA_900540945.1 uncultured Collinsella sp.
CGCAGCTCTGTTTATCAAAGGGGTGCAGGCGGGGCTTGGCCGCCGTGAGCCGCTGGAAGGAGGCAGCATGTCTGATGCCGTTCGTGCCGAGAAAATCGCGCACGAGGTCGACTATGCCGCCCACCAGCTGGCCCAGGCGGGCCGCTTGGACCTGACGCACGAGTTTATCCAGCATGGCGACGTGACGGTCTATGCACATGTGACTTCGGTAGCGCGGGCGAGCCTGTCCTTTGCCGAACGCTTGGGCCGTGTTGGCATTTCGGTCGACCGTGCATCGCTGTTGCGCGGAGCCTTGTTACACGATTACTTTCTCTACGATTGGCATGACCCCGATCCGAGCCATCGACTGCACGGATTTCGGCATCCATTTTTTGCCCTGGCACGTGCCGAAGAGGATTTTGAGCTGACGCCGCGCGAACGGAATATTATCGCGCGACATATGTTTCCGCTGGTGCCAGTGCCGCCGACGTGTCGCGAGGCATGGATTGTGTGCCTGGCTGATAAGTGGTGCGCACTGTGCGAGACGGTCGCCGGCCGTCTGCCGCGCAAGGACGAGGCTGACGATGGCATGAGTAAAGCATCGAGCGAAAAGAGGAGAGGGTAGACGGTGGAAACCGCGATTGATATGGCGTTTGGCGGCGCGACGCTTGCCGCCTGTCCACTCTCGGCACTGGTGCTCTCGTTTGCCTTTTACGGGTTTTGCGGCTGGGCATGGGAGTCGACAGTATGCGCCATGCTTAACCAAGGACGCTTCGCCAACAGCGGATTCTTGCTGGGGCCGTGTTGTCCTATCTATGGTGTGGGCGGCATCGCCTGCTGGCTTTTGCTGCGCGGGATTCCGGATGCCTCGGGCCAGTTTGTCGCGGCGGCGCTTGTATGCAGCGTAATCGAGTACAGCGTGGGCCTTCTATTGGAAAAGACAACAGGCGCGCGCTTTTGGGATTACTCGCACCTGCCGTTTAATTTGCATGGACGCATCTGTCTGTACTGGGCCTGCGCGTTTGGCCTGGGTGCGCTGTGCATTTGTCGCGTAGTGGAGCCGGCATTGCTGGGGCTGCTTGGCCATCTGCCGGTGCTGATTGTGCGGCTGTCCGCCTTTATCGTCGCGGTCGCGATGATGGTCGACGCGGCATGCTCTTTGGCCAGTTGGCGCCGCCTGTCCGATCAGCTGGAGCGTGTGCGTGCCGACCTTGCCGACCGCATCAATGAGTCGCTTGCCGATGCGTCTGACTCCATGCTCGAACGTATTCCCGATTCGGCGATCGACTCGGTGGCGCAGACGCATATCCGCAGCCGTGCCGTTAACGCGTGGCTGGCCGAGCTGGGCGACGCAACGCTCGATGCCCTGCGTGAGAAGGCTTCGATGCCGACGTTTATCTCGGACGGCGCTCATGGCCTGGCGCTTGCCGCCCGCCGCGTGGCCGATGCCGCGCCGAGCGTGCCCCATCCATCGCTCGCCCGTCTCCGTGCCGGCAGGCGCGCGAACCGTCCGGTGCCGAGTGTGTCGCTCAGTCGTCGCGACCTGCGCTTCTTCAATGCCTTCCCGCGCTTGCGCATCAACCGCTACGAGGGTGTCATTCGAGCAACTAATCTCCGCGACCGCGCTCACGAGCTGTTTCGGCGCTAGCCGGGACGGGCGCGCTCACGGCCCCCTTGCTCGCGTATTCCCGTTCGTTTCGCGCCCGTTGCTGCGTCGTTTCCAAGATTGCGGCGCCGTTGGAGATGGCACGATCTGGGTCGAGCCGGTCGAGGAAGCTATCCGCATCCGTACCGGCGAACACGGCCCTTCTGCGGTGTAGGACAATCTTTCGCCTGACGGGTGCGCCTCTCTTGGGGCGCGCTCATTCTCGTCTACAATATCGTGCAGACGAAGGAGAGGCATGCCCATGATCAAGATGTTTGCGAGTGACTTAGACGGAACGCTGCTGAACGCCCTGCACGAGGCAGACGGGACCATCCGCCGTGCCATTCGTGAGCTGACCGAGGCTGGTCTGCATGTGGTTCCCGCGACCGGACGCTCGACGTTACCAATCGGCGAGCATGGTTTTACGGGGCTGGCGCTCGATGCCTGCTGCTCTAACGGCTCCATCGTGCGCGACAGCCATGGCGAGGTACTCAAGACCTGGACCATCGACCCGCAGATTACCGAGGAGCTGCTCAAGGAGTTTCCGGATATCTGTTTTGACTGCTCCACACCCGATGGCATGTTTTCGAGCGGATCGTTCGAGATGCACCAGGCGGGCTTTAAAAAGGACAGCCCTATCAAGCGCGTCGTGATGCGCGGTATGCGTGCACGCGGCGGGTATCACGAGGAGCAGTATTTCGACCAGTCGATCGGCGACATCCTGCGCCACGATGTGTGCAAGATCAACTGTCGCGTGACCTCGCCCGAGCTGGAGCGCGACCTTAAGGTATATCTTGCCGAGCGCTCGGACCGCGTTGTCAACGCGCCGTTCGATCCGGTGATGTTCGAGATCACGGACGTGGCGTGCAACAAGGGCGAGAGCGTGGCTTGGCTGGCGGGCTACTACGGTATTGCCGAGGACGAGGTCGCGGTCTACGGCGACGGCGGCAACGACATCGCCATGCTCAAGCGTTTCCGTCACAGCTACGCGACCAAAAACGCTAGCGATGCAGCTAAGGCCGCCGCGAGCGCAACTATCGGCAGCTGCATGGCCCATGCCGTTCCCAAACACATGCTCGCCACCATGCGCAAGCAAAACTCTCGCACCGTCATCAAATAATGTGACAAAGGGACAGCCCCTTTGTCACATTCTAGAGTTCTCAATTAGCCAGTGCTCGTATGCGCGCTGCATGACCTCGGTTTTATCGGCTTTTTTGCGGCAGCCCTTCTGCTCCTCGATGGCCAGCTCATAGGCATCGCTCTGCTCAAAAGCGCTGGTATCCCAAGCACCGTGTTCAATGCGAGCCCATGTGGCATCGATGAGCTGCTCGAGTTCGGCAATGTCATCGGCGTTGGCGGTTGTCGAGAACGGCGGGCGGAGCTCGCCCGTCGTCTTGTCGGGTTCTACATAGTAGTCGCCCATGGAAGTGACGGTGTAGCCATAAAACTCGGGTGACGCTTCGACCAGCAGTTTGTAGAACTTGAGCTGACGATGGTAACCTGCAGGGACTTCTTTGCCAAAGCCAGTCTTGTAGTCGACGATCTGCACCGTTTTAGCTGCATCGTCAACGAGGAGCAGGTCAAGAAAACCAAAGAGTGGAGTTCCACCGGCAGTTAGACACTGCATGTTCGCTTCCGTGATGCAACGGTAACCACGTACGTGCTCGACAAGCCAAGGGACGAATGCATGACAAATGCGTTCGAAGCGGTCCGAATAGCGATGGACGTCCTCGGGGGCAAAATCGAGCCACGAAATCTGCTGGCGATACTCGGCCTCAATTGTCTCAATTGCCGCCGCGCCATCGGTTGCCATCCGATTAACGATTTCTTCGAACATCGCGTGAACGATAGTGCCGAATTCGGTTTGAATCGTGGGCGCAGTGGGCAGGCGCACAATCTGCTTCTCGGGGAAGTGCTGGCTATTTGCACACCCAGGCTCGTAGGTCACAAAGTTGTTGAGTGCCGTGGCAGAGAGGTGTTTTACGTCGGTGTGAGGCTCCAAAAGCGCACGGAGCTCGGGCGTATCAAACACGTAGTTGTCGCGCCATTCGGTTTCGATGGCGGCACTGAGCTGGTCCGCTTCAGCAGAAACCTCGCAAGAGTCGATAAGCCCCGTGAGCTCCTGCAGCGCCGATCCGCCGGCGCGGTACAGCTCGAGGTGTCGCTTAGCGCGTGTGATGGCTACAAACAGCAGACGGCGCGCATCGTCGTCATCCTTTTCGTCGCGAATAAGCAGGTTGGACGGGTACAGGCTCATGCCGCCAGCACCTTTGTGCCAGGTGGAGTCGTCGGCGTCGAGCAGGTAGACGCAATCGAACTGCAGACCTTTCGAACTGTGAGCGCTAGTAAGGCGAACGGCTCCCGGTGTGCCAAGATCGATCGATGCGTCGATGCTCACGCCAAACTTTTGCGCGGCGTCGAGTTTGTCGACAATATCGGGCAGGCGAAGCGTGCGTCCCATGCGGCGCGCGTCGCCCATTTCACCCTCGGCAAAGGCGAGTAGGGCGCGGATGCCGGCATTGAATTCGGCGGCGCCCAGCGGATCCTGTTTTTTATGATCCTGATAATAGTCAAGGCTGCGTTTGGCAATCTTAAAGAGCAACGCTCTGACCGGGGAGGCGCCGGCCTCGGCCGCCCACTGCATAAGGTCGTCGTACAGCTCTTTGACGCGGGCGCTATTACTCTCGCACATGGCGGCCATCCAGTCGCCGCGATGTTCGCGCTTGGCGCTGAGCGCAAACGTCACGGACGATGGATGGTCGCCGCCCAGCTCGGCGGCACAGACAATCTGCGGAAGATAACTGCTGGCGAGCTCCTTCTGCCCGCGAGCAAGCGCGGTAACGCAGCGCAACAGTGCCAACATCGTCTGCATACGCTCGGAAGCAAAGAGATTCTGCCGCTCGCGATAGGAGAACGGCACCTTTTCCTTAACGAGGAAGGGAATCAGCGAGCGCAAGGCGGCATGCTTGGCGGAGATGACCGCAATTCCTTCGTTGGGATCTTCGCATTTATCGAGATAGTGATTAACAAGCCGCTGCTTAATGCTCGCGGCGACGGCGGCGTATTCCTCGGCTTTGCCGGCGTAGACGTTCTTGCTAAAGCCGACCTGATCACCCTGAGGCTTGAAGGCTTCGATTGACTTATTCGAGCTGGCGTCGAGACGATATTTAATTTGCCGTGCGATGGCTTGACCGAACTCAACGATGGCGGGCGTGGAGCGATAGTTGGTTTTGAGCACGATGCTCCGGGGCGAGAACTCGGCCGCAAACTGGTTAGCACATTCGATCGTGGCGCCCTGAAAACGCATGATCGCCTGATCATCGTCGCCAACGGCCATGATATTGGGCGCATCAACGCCGTCGCAGAGCAGCTCGATGATGCGCATCTGGGCGCCATTGGTGTCTTGGAACTCGTCAACTTGGATATAGGTATAGGTGTCCTGGAGCACTTGACGTAGCGCGTCGTTGTGTTCGACGGCGTTAACAAAGTCGCCGATCATGTCGTCGTAATCGTAGAGATGGTGCTGGTCGAGCTTGCTCTGGTAGCGACGCGCGACGTCGCAAGCGGTCTTAAGTCGCTCACTCTGCTCTGCAATCTTAAACGTGCGCCCCTGAGAGTTGCTGCCTCCAAAGAAGGCATCGCGCACCTTGGTGTATCCCGAGGACTTACCCTTCTCGTCGATGAGCTCGGTGCGGCGAACGGTATCGCGCAGTGCAAGGATATAGGGCACATACGTGCCGGCAGGACAGTCGATCGGGCGGGTGAGCGATGTGGGCGCCATGCCGCAGGCACGCTCGACCTCTTCCTCAAAGCGTTCGGCCAACGCGGCGCTTGCCCTTTCGCAGGCGAGCGTAAGCAGCTCGGAATGCTCGGTGAGCCAGGCAGCGGCGTCGATATTCTGCTGCGCGATGGCGCCCAGCGTGTCGTAGTCCAGGCCACTGCGTTTGATTTTGGAGACAAAGCCAATCATCTTGCCGATGTTTTGCGCGGGCATATCGGGCGACCCTCCGCCCAGGGGCGACCCAAAGGGAAGCGATTTGAGCAGCCGATCAAAAATCTCTTGCTGGTGCAGGCTAGTAACAAGCGTGTCGGTCGATGGGCGCATGAAGTACTCGGGATAGCGCGACCTGATGCTGCTTGCAAATCCGTGAAACGTGCTGACTTCGATGCCGTAGGCGTCGCGCCCAATGAGCTCAATCAGGCGTTTGCGCATGGCTTCCGCGCCCGCCTCGGTATAGGTAAGACAGAGGATGTTGCGCGGGGCGACATCGCACTTGGCCAGGATGTTCGCCGCGCGCAGGCTCAGTAGCTGCGTCTTGCCGGTGCCGGGACCGGCAATGACGAGCAGCGGGCCATCTAGGCATTCGACGGCCTCGCGCTGTTCGGGGTTCAGGTTCTTAAACGATTCATCGAATTTAGGGGTTGTAGCCATGAAATATTACCTGTCTTCCTGGTAAAGTGCCCGAGTGCCGTCGAGATATTTGAGATACGTATCGATGGCGCTTTGGGGCTGAACGATCTTAATGAAGGTGCTGAGTTGCAGCAGCCAGCCAAAGAACTGCGGCGACAGCGGAGCTTTGACAGTTGCTAACAGGCGCCCATCCTGGTTTTCAAACACAACGGCGTCCAGTCCGAACTTGTCGATGAGCGGATTCATCGCGCGGTCGTCGAGTTCCAGCACCATGGTGGTTTTGTTGGCTGCATATACGCCGAATGATGGAGAGACGTGATCTTCGAGCACATAGCCGGCAATGCGCGAATCTTTGGTCGCGGACTCTTCGGACACTGCAACGTCGAGCATGCGATCGACGCGGTAGGGCGTGAACGGCTGATGACCCGAGCCGGCATTAGCCCATTTATCTCTAAATCCAATCATGTAATAGAGTTCGTCGGAGTAGATAAGGCGCACAGGCGTGAGCTCGTAGGTCTTTCCGTCATGATTAAGGGCCTTTTGCTTGACGGCGTTGTAGTGGAAGTAACGAAACCGAATCTTGCGTTTTTCGCGCATAGCCTGCTGAATCAAGTCGATATTGTGCAGAGCATCGGAGTTTTGCATCTTCACACGCGAAGGCACGTCGACGCGCTTGTGCATCAGCTCGCGTTCGTCCAGGCTGGCGAGGCTCTGTAGTTTGCCGATGAGGTGGTCGGTCAGCTCATCGGTCAAAAACGGCGAACTCTGCACGGCGTCAACAAGCATGATGAGTTCTTGCAGGTCGAGCGGGCGTGAGACCAACGCCCATTCCTTGCCACCGCGCTGGTCGATGTCGAGCCCGAAGTCGCGAAGCGTTTGCAGGTCGCGATAGATGGCCTTTCGTTCGGCCTCGAGATCGTGATAGGCGAGCTCCTCGATGATCTGCTGCGTCGTGAGTCCGTGCGTGCTGTCGGTCTTTTCCATCAAGGTTTTAAGCAGGAACAGAAGCCTGAGCTTTTGGTTTGGTCTGTTCGCCACGTTGTCTCCTTTCGCCGGCAGGGTAACAGCCGAAGATGCAAAACAAGACCCGTTATTGGGACTCATTGTAGCCCGCGCGACCGTAGTATTCGCAGCAATAAGGGCCCGAATAGGGCGAAAGGTGGTTAAACGGAAATCGGCGGTTTGGCTGGTTGGTGTGACGTGCACTCTGTTGGCTTGGGGCCGGTCCCGGTTTACAAGGATCAGAACAGGAGAAATGCGATGGCAGACATCAAAGTCTTTGCCGAGAATCTTGAGGATTCAACCAAGGAGCAGATCGAGGAGATCTCTAGCTGCCCGGCGTTTGAAGGCGCCAAGATCCGCATCATGCCCGATGCCCATAAGGGCAAGGGCTGCGTGATTGGTTTTACGGCAAACTTGGGCGACAAGGTGATTCCCAACCTGGTGGGAGTCGACATCGGATGCGGGATGTATTGTGTGCCGCTTGCGGAGACCATTGCGCGCGACGATCTCATTCAGTTCAATCGCGATGTGAAGCGCGCGGTGCCCACGGGCTTTAGCCTTCATCGCGATCCTGCCTGCGTACTCGCGGACTTTGACATGGAGTCGCGCGATTGGCTTCAGGACAAGCGCAAGGTTGAGCGCTCTATGGGTACGTTGGGCGGCGGCAACCACTTCATTGAACTCGACGTGGACGAGGATGGGTGCCAATATCTGGTCGTGCACACCGGCTCGCGCAACATGGGCAAGCAGACGGCGGAGCACCATCAGGCGCTGGCGCAGAAGACGTGCACGGCAGATATCCCCGACGAGCTTAAGTATCTCGTGGGAGATCTATCTGCCGAGTATCTCGTCGATATGCATAACTGCCAGCGCTTCTCGAATCAGAACCGCAAGGCGATTGTCGCGCAGATTGTTGAGCGTACGGGAATTCGACTCGACGGAGACGGCTTTACCACCATGCACAACTACATTTCTGAAAGTGGCATGATTCGCAAGGGCGCTATTAGCGCTCATGCGGGCGAGATGGTGCTGATTCCGTTCAACATGCGCGACGGTGCCGTTATTGCGCGCGGCAAGGGAAACGAGGACTGGAACTGCTCGGCGCCGCATGGGACGGGTCGTGCGATGAGCCGCACCAAAGCGTTCCAAACGCTCGATACCAGGTCGTTCGTTAACGAGATGCGCGATGCCGGCATCTACTGTCCGAGCGCATGCGAGACGACGCTCGATGAGTCGCCCGAAGCGTATAAGCCTGCGGATGATGTACTGAGACTCATGGACCCGACGGTTGATGTTATTCACCAACTCAAGCCGATTTGGAATTTTAAGGCTACTGGCAAGCGTGGCAGGCGTTAGGGGGGTGCGATGACGCGAAAGATGGACTCCAGGGACAACCGAATTGGACGCACTGTGAGCATGGGCGAGATGCTGGGCCTACCAGGTGTGATGCCGCCGACGCCCGCGAATCAGCGTAGTGGGAATCGCAAAGAGCGTGATGACGAGGGCTTTGACCTCAGCGGGTTTCACAGTCGGCTGATTTCTGGGCTCGATTGCGTTATGGAGACGTCGGTGCTTGAAGCCCCGCGAGTGTTGAAGACCGGCATGCCGGTCGATGATGCCCTAGGTGGCGGCGTTGGGCTGGGTAAGCTCAGCGTGATTGGCGGCGCGCATGAAGATGTCTCGAACGTGCTGGCGTATGCGGCCTTGCGCCTGAGTGAGCAATGCGCCGTGCTCTACATGCCGATTCGGGAGCGTGAAGAGGACGCGATCGCCCGGCTTATTCGCGCTGAGATGGGCGTCAAGCTGCCGGCAGATCTTGAGGAGCAACAGGTTGAGGGAATCCGAGCAACGATGCGCCTCAAGCAGCGCAACTTGGGCATCTTTGCCGAAGACAACATGACCATGGACCTTTTAACGAGCTGGTTGCTCGGCGACCAAACGTGGAACAGAGCAGTGCTAAAGGACATCGTAGTCGTAATCGACGGACTCGAAATGCTCGATGACAACCGCCCGGTAAACGCTGTCCTGCGCGACTTACGCAACATGCTCAGCCCAACATCCGCCATCCTGGTAGGCTGCTTCGCGGCGGAGGGCAGAGAGGACGACGCAACGTTCGCCGAGACTCATTGCAACGCAGATGCCCTCGTCCGCATGAGTGCCGATGGCATGGAGCCTTCCTGCGCACGAGTCTTCGGTTGAGGTCATGACCAATAACAACTGCTCGGCTAGCGGCGCGTTTGCCAGCAGAAAGTGGCCGTTCAACAGCCAAAGAGAAACTTGGGCGGGTCAAGAATTATCATCAATATTAGGCGTTACGTTCTGTCGGCGGTATGTCTGAACAGCTCTGGGAAGGAGTTCGCATGAGTCGTCAAGAAATGTTTTTTAATCCGGTGATGGAAGAGGTCAATGGCGTAAATAAAATGGTGATGCCTTACGTGGAAGATGCGGAGCGAACGGCTAACCCATATCAGTTTGACCTGGACCAGAACGGCGTGCCTCTTTTTACGGATAAAAACATTGCCTTTGTCAACGGCATGGTTGAGAACGACTCGAATTACAACCAGACGGACAAAGATGAACTTTGCAAAATATTCGAAGGCATGTTTGTTGGCAACGCGGATCATCGAATGGCGTGTATAGGAAGAGCAGTTTACGAAATCGACAATGAAAACTCGACCCGTTTAACTGCTGTTGGCCTGCATAAAATCGACGACCTTATGAAAAAGCTAAATCTGAAACCGGTTGAGATGACAGAGCCCGATGATGATGAAGAGAAAAAGACGATTGATAACGGTGAAAAGAAAAAGACAATAACTGGTGGTGTACTTTTTACGTCTCAGATTATTGCCGGCATTGAGAATCTCAAGGAGCGATTAAGCGTAGGCGACGATCGGCTTGTCTTCGAAATTTCGCATGCCTCGACAACCTACCTGAATGAGGCTCATGTGGCAGATGCTAACAAGATTAATTTCTCGTTTGCCACAAAGTTTTGCCATTGGACTTGTCAGTATTTGGAGTTGGGCGATAAGTATTGCATTTACGATAATGTCGTCGCCAGTGTTCTCCCATATTTTGTGGATAACTATGCGAGCGGGGAGCTGGCTAGCTGGGACTGTTGCAGGATGAAAAAGATTAAGCGGGGCAAGGGCGGGCAAGAACTCGTAAGCACAATCGAGAATTACAAAAAAGATGATGATGGATATACCAAATATAGGAACTTGTACGATGCTGTTCTTGAGGGTATCAATAAATGGCGCTCTGAAAACAATCAGAATGGCGAAATTGGCTACCGTGAAGTTGACCGGTTAATTTGGTATTACTTCAAGGGTGCAAGCGGCAAGCGTGTAAAGCAGGCTTTGGCTTCAATCGATTATTAGGGGTGCTAGCAAATATTGCATGAAATAGCCCTCGTCCCACCTTTTGGGCGAGGGCTATTTGCTCGTTTGGATATCGAGGCTATTTTCTGGCAGAATGCCTCGAAGGTTCTGGCCTGAGGTGCGGATGACCTTGGTATGCCTCCCCCCGAGCCGCGCGTGGCTCGGGCCTCCATCGGTGGGGTACTGCGAATGCTGCGTTGCCGGAAGAGCTGGTGTCGTCACTGTGTGCCGCCTTTGAAGCCCCGCCCAAATGATTCATCATCGAGCACGATGCCGATATATATCCAGCCAAATAGGCTCCTCCTCTTTGTTGTCGGTGCACGCTTCTAGCAAGTTATCTATCCGGTCCAACCCGATCGCTTGCAAGGCCGCGTATTCTTCTGGCAAAGGTTGCGTTGCTTTCTTCGCTCTAAACACAGGTGACAGTATCAGGTTCGTGTGTGCCCATCCGGCAAAGCAGCTGCCGTAGGGGATAGAGCCACATCTGATCTGCCCATCGCCATCGGGATACAGACAGTCCAATTTCGAGTTTGCTACCAGGCAATAGCAAGGTCCTGGCGTCCATGGTCGGCAGTCGAACTCAAGAATGTCACCCTTTTTGTACGGCGTGGGCAGGTCGACATATGCCCCCTTAAACCACGGACCAAAGATTCCACCCACAATGCAATCGAGCGCCTCGCCGCATTCGCCCTCTTCCTCCCTGCAGAGGTATTGGATTTTGCCGGAGGCGTTTGCGTAGTAGGTGTAGTCCGGCTGCAAAAAGCCATCGTAGGGATACGAACAGCTCGGGTCGTTAGCAAGGTCGAACAGCTCAATCATCCAATACGAGGCCGACAGGTCTGTCATCCCGCTCCACTTTTCTGCATATGCCTTCATTGCCGCCATCGAGTCCGCCCACGATGCCACGGGGAAGGGGCCATGCGTGATCGCAGATCCAACTTCGCTGTCGATAAAGCTAATTTCGCTGACAAGCAGCATTTTCTTGTTTCCGTCGACGGCCTTTAGCGCGTTCAAGCAGTCATCGATGTAGTCGATGCAAATCTGCCGATAGTGCCAGTAGAGGGTGTCGTCTGACGAGTTGCACCCGTCAGCAACCAGTCTGCCGAATAGCTCTCGTTTGCGGGTAATTTCAACCGGTGCTCCGCCGACAATCTGCATGTAATGGTCGCCACTCAGTAGCTGCGGATTATGCAGCAAATGCTCTTGCAGCTCCGGAGAGTCGATCAGGTTGATTATTTCTTCGTGCACGATAGTCTCCGGGTTGCCGGTGTGGCTTCTCGTAGATTCGGACATGGCGGCCTCTACTCAAATAGCTGCGGATACTTTTCCTTGAGCGGTGCCTGATCCAGACGTAGCTCTTCCAGGTTGCGTTTTGCCTTGGACTCCATCCTTATGGTGTCGATAAACGCGATGAGTGAGTCGACATACAGGTCGCCGCGCAGGTAGGCCTGGGCGGCGATTAAAATTCGCTGCTCGTCTTCGAGTGGTTTGCGATAGTACTCAAGATTCAGGTAAAGCGGGTCTGGCTCGCCGATGTAGAGGGGAAACGTCTCGTTGTAGGTAATCGAGCAGCCAGTGGCACGCATGTTGCTGATATCCCCTGCATGGCGATAGTGCTCGAGGCGCTGCTGCACATGATCAAGCCATTCGTCAGAACGGTCTGCCTGCCGAAGCTCTGCCTCAAGCTTTGTCCGGTCCCACGTGGGCAGATCGAACAACGTGAACGGCTCACGGGCACTGCCTTGCGGCGTCCAGACGATATCGCCGGTGTGGAACGGCGTGGGGATATCGACCCAGATGAACTCGAATGCGATCTCCCAATCGTTCTCAACGGGGCCGGCTGAAGGGCAATATACGGCAAGGGCCTCGCCTTTGCTGTTTACCATGAGCCAATCTTCCCGGTGATGTTCTTCGTCGGCATCGAGCGGGCACCGGGTGATGCGTACGCGTGCCTCTGGACGGCTCGCCAGTTCATCATCACCGCGCAACGCCTCGGCACATTTCTCATAACAGCTGAATGGCGCGCCGAAGGCCCCACAAAGTTGCCCGTCGGGCACAATCTCCTCTTCATACTGATAAACGTAGCCCGTCCCACTCGCAAACGCATCGACGCACCGCTTGTTGTAATCGATTGTCCAGCGCAAAAAAGCATGGAAATCGGGGATGGCCGGCCTTCCAAGACCGGCATGGGTTGCCTCCAGCGAACAATTGGGCATGGTTCGGGCGATCTCCTGCCAAGCTTCGCATTTCTGATCGAGCGTGGCGGTCTTCGAAAACCAAACCAGATAGGCGGCCTCGATGGTGCTGGGCTGGAAGTCGATACTGCGCAGGTGCCCCCGAATGTCCTGGGAGTCCACAAAATCTAAGATGTCCATGGCTAGCTCCTCTTTGTTTCGAATCGCTCCAGCGGGGTTATCGCATCATCGAACAGCTCCGGATAGCGGGTCTTGAGCCTGCCGTCTTCTCCTTCAAACCGCTCGGCTTTTTTCTTGACCAGCGCCTGCAGCTCGAAAAGACTTGATAGCGCAATAAGTGAGTCAAGACCCAGATTGCCGTCGAGATATGCCCGCACGCCGTACAGAATTCTCGCCTCCGGCTTGAGCGGGGTACGGCAGTATTCCATATCGAGAAGAAAACAACTCGGCTCTCCGATATAGACGGGGTACTCCAGGGGATATTCAATCTGACAGCCGTAGGCGTACATGTCGCTCGTATCGCCATTTTGCCGATGGTGTCTGAGCAAGTCGTCGGCCCCTTTTTTGGCGCATTCCCTGTAGGTGGAAGGCGGAAGCTCATCCATGACCCGCTTCGTGGTCCATGTCTGCATATTGAGAAGCAGTATGGGGTCGCTAGGGTCGCCGTGCCGACAAATGATGTCGCCGGCGTGGAACGGCGTCGGGATGCCAAACCACATCAACACAAAAGCGAAAGTGGGGTCTTCGCCCTCGCGTTCTTTGTCGATGCAGTGCAGCTGGCAATCCATGACCTTGCCATTTGCGTCGAGCATGAGCTTATCGGCGGCATAGTAGTCTTCGTTCGGATCGATTGGGCGGCGTGTTATTTCAATCGAGGTAGGACTCTCCTCCTCAAGCTCATTCCAGATTGCCTCGAAACATTTTTCGTAGCTGGTGTAGGGGCCATAATTGCACCCGTTCTCAGGGGGACTTCCCGTCTTGTCCTCAAAGAAATACATGTGCTTGCCAGGCTGTTTGAACTGGGCGATTTTCTTGCGTTCCCATCTGATGACGTCGCGAAGAAAGACATGGAAGTTGGGGATATTGAACGTGCCGTATCGCCTGTTCATCGCACAATTGGGCATGTTTTCGAGAATCTTTTGCCAGGCCTCAATCTTCTGTTGCAGCGTCTTTTCGCTCGAACGGTCGACGATGAACGCCGCCTCGGGCGTGGTGGGCTCGTAGCCGATGTCCTTTAAGTGTTCCTTGATGTCGGGTGAGTCGAGAAACTCGAGAATGTCCGAACGTATGGCGTTGACGCCGGCGCCGGCCGATGTGCGGTATGGCTGCAGGCAGTCGTGTACGACCGATCCGTCCGACCATTGTTTGCCGTAGCTGGGATCATCGTGCAGCTTTTTCGAGAGTTCGAGCATAAAGGAGCAATCATCGGGCAAGTCGCCGATATAGCGTTCGGCGGTGTAGAGCGCAGAGGGTGTGAAGTCGTCGAGGAGGCCGTCCGTGAAATCCCTCAAGCGGAGATTGCCTTCCTCAACGCCGTAGATTTTGCTCGGATAGGCGCACCAAACCTGGCCTTTGAACGAACTATCGTAGTCGTCTTCGAGCACGATGGCGAAACGGGGGCCGTGGTCGAAGGGCCGACTATCGATCTTGATGATGTCGCCGGGGGACCAGGGAGTGTAGAAGACCTCACCATTGGCACAGAAGTGCTTGCTATTGTTCCACGGCAAGTGATCGATGCTTTGATGCGGAGTCCGCTGATTCCGGCGGTCGCTCAAAAAGACCAAATCGCCCGTCATGGTCGCGGCGAATATCAGCGAGGCTTGAGCGCGCGGGCGGTCGTGTAAGTCTTCGGCGGTATAGAGCTTAATCTGCCAGAATGATTCGGACCAATCTTCATCGGGGGCGTCATCGACGTATTGCTTCATAAGGGTTTGAGCGGCATCCCAAGAGGCAACGGGGAAGGGGCCATCAAAGGTGTCGTGCCCGCGCTCCTCTTCACTGTAAAACACGCCGTAGACCAGCAAGATACCACGGTCACGGTCAACGTTGTAAAGCATATCGAGTGCAGCGTCGAGTTGTTCGAGGCCGGAGTCGATCGCCTCGGCGTAATCCGATGAGACCTCTTTGCGAAGCTGCTCGAGCATGGTCCGCTTTTCGTCGAGCGTCTTGAGGGAGTCGCCGATGATTTTACAGAGGGAGCCATCTGCCATTCCCATGTGTTTGAACATATGAGCACGCAGCTCATCGTCCTTGATGCAACTGCAAACGAGCTCCCTGCCGGCATCGGTGATCACGGTATCTGCTTGGCTGTCCATAGCAATCTCCAATTCGGTCGTTGCCATTAGCATCCGTCAGAGGTTGTGATTTGTAGTCCCATTAACGGGTCCCATATGAATCTTGCGTCAAACATACTATTGGAAACGCACTGGTACATGGATGTGCGCATACTGAATGGACAATTGGTAGTGGCGTTTCAAAACTAAGCGCAACTGGCGCAGCTTCCCTCTAAGAAGGGGTCGGCCGTCGTATCGAACAGCTCCGGGTAGCGGTCCTTGAGCCAACTGTCTGCGTCCTCGAAACCGCGTGCCTTTTTCTCCGCCAGCGCCTGTAGCTCGCATGCGCTGGCCATCGCGGCGAGTGAGTCAACCGCCAGGTCGCCTTTGACATATGCCCTGACGCCGTAAAGGATTCGCTCCTCTGACTTGAGCGGCTTGCGGTAATAGTCGATGTCCAAAAGAAAGCCCTCAGGCTCCCCAATGTAGAAGGGGAAATGCAAGGCGGATGAGACTTGGCAGCCGTAGGCGTACATGTCGCTGGTGTCGCCGTCATATCGGTGCCAACGCAATAGCTTGTCGGCCTTTTGAACGAGGCGCTCTTTGTAGACGGAGGAAGCAAGCTCTTTGTCGACTCGTTCGGATCCCCAAGTTTGCAGGTCAAACAGCACCATCGGCTCGTCGGGGCGTTGGAGGTTGCAGACGATGTCTCCGGCATGGAAGGGCGTTGGGATATCGAACCACATGTCCTCGAAATCGCTGGCGGTGCCCGCCTCGTCCCACTCACCCTCGAACCGGTAGTCGCAGGACATCACCTCGCCGTTCGCATTGAGTAAGACCATGTCGTCGGCATAGTGGTCTTCGTCTGGGTCGATGGGACGACGAGTGATCCTGATGGCTTTGGGATCGTCACCATCGAGCTCTTTCCAGATGGCATCGAAGCACTTTTGATAACTGCTGTACGGGCCGTAAAGACAGCCGCCCTGCCCGCGTCGGTCCCATGAGTAGCCCTCAAAGAAATACAGACTCTTGCCGTCCGTCCTTATAAAGTGTGCGAGCTTTCGTTGCTCCTGCCTGATGACATTGTGCAGAAAGGCATGGAAGTCCGGGATGTTGACCGTGTCGTTTCTGCGGCTCATGGTGCAATTGGGCATATTATCGATGATCTTTTGCCATCCTTCGAGCTTTTGCTGCAGCGTCGCTTTATGCGAGCAATTGACGATGAAAGCAGCTACGGGTGTGGTGAGCTCGTAGTTGATTCGTTGAAGATGCGCCTTAATGCCGCGCGAGTCCAAAAACTCAAAGATGTCCGGACGAATATCCAGCTCACTTTGGCTGGTAGGCTTGCGGTGCGGCTGCAGGCAATCGTGTCCGACCGAGCCTTCGAGCCATTGCTTGCCGTAGTCGGGGTTGTCGTGCAGCTTCTGCGAAAGCTCGAGCATAAAAGCGCAGTCGTCCGGCAGCTTGCCGGTGTAGCGCTCGGCGGTGTAGAGGGCAGAGGGGATGAAGGGATCCAAGAGACTGTCGCTGTAGGTGCCGGATGAAAGCGAACCCTCCTTAACACCATGATCTCTACTGGGCCCTGCGCACCAGATTTGCCCTCGGAGCGTGTGCTCGTAATCGTTCTCGAGCACAATGGCAAAGCGAGGCCCGTGGTCGAAGGGGCGACCGTCGATTTTGAGGATGTCGCCCGGTACCCACGGCGTGTAGATAGGCTCGTTGTTCGCGCAGAACCTCCTGCTTTCGTTTCGCCAGACGCTTTCGACATGCGATTTGCGAGTGCGGTGATTGCGCAGATCGCGGAGGAATATGAGCTCGCCGTCCTTGGTGGCCGCAAACGACAGAGAGGGCTGCGCCGTTTGATGTTCGTGCAGGTCTTCCGAGGTGTAGAGATTGATCTTCCAGTACGATTCGGACCAGTCGTCGTCAGGATACTCTTCGATGTAGCGCTTCATGAGCGTTTGCGCGGCTTCCCAGGATGCGGTGGGGAAGGGGCCGTCAAGGGCGTCGGCGTCACGCTCCTCCTCGTTGTAGAACATGACGTATAGCAGGAGGATTCCACGGTCGCGCTCGACGTTGTAGAGCATATCGAGCGCGCTGTTGAGCTGGGCGAGATGGGAGTCGATATCTTCGGTCAGCTCCGGCGAAACCTCTTTGTGGAGTTGCTCGAGCATGATGCGCTTTTCGTCAAGCGTTTTCAGCGAGCCGGCGATGATTGGCGCCGGCCAGTATAAGTATTTGCGCATGTGGTCTCGCAGCTCTTGGCTTTTGATGCAGCTGAGGACGAGGTCTTTGCCGGCATCGGTGATGCCATCGCTTGCCTGATTGTTCATGTCGGCCTCCTTATCGATTGTTACCGGCATGATGTAACGGGTGTAGCGATTGTTGGTCCCATTAACGGGACCAAGCAGCGACTCGATGTGACAAAGAGGCAGTCCCTGTCACATCCCAAATATTGCCTTTACGTGTTGATGCACACGGTGTGCAATAATACTCGCACTGTGCAATAGCGCACAGGCTGAGTAACAAGGAGGACGCTTGTCCCAGCTCGAGAAATGCGACCGCCGGTCCCTTCGCTCGCAGCGTGCCCTTCGCCAGGCACTTGCCAGCGAGCTTGCCGAAAGCGGCGACCTTTCGCGCATTAATGTCGCGTCGCTCACCGAGCGCGCTGGCCTTACGCGCCGCACGTTCTATTCGCATTACCGCGATATCCCCGACTTTATCAATCAAATCGAGGACGGCTTGCTGGCCGAGATCCGTGAGCGCATTGAGCTCATCACCGCAGCTCAGCTGCCCGATCTCTATCACAACATCGATGAGCTCGAGCCGGCGCCCGGTTCGGTTGAGTTGCTGCGCTACCTTGCGGCCAACCGCGATTTGATCGGATCGCTGCTGGGCCCGGGCGGCGACCAGGCTTTCATTAAAAAGATTATCGACACCGCGCGTGAGGCCGTGGTGCCTCGTGCACAGACGGGAATTTTGGGCCTGGCACTGGGCACGTTCTTTGACTACTACGTTACCTACGTCGTGAGTGCCGAGGTCGGCCTGATTCAGCGCTGGTTTGAGCGTGGGCTCACCGAATCGCCCGAAGCCATGGCGCGCATTATGACGGTAATCGCCTTTGTACGTCCCGGTGACCTGTATGGCCAACCCATCGATATCAACGTGCCGGAATACGGCATGAAGCTATTGAATCTGCAGCTCGAGGACGCGGTCGACACTGCCGCAACCGTCGAGTCCAACAACTAAGAGGAGAGACAGATGAGTAAACTCGTCGAGGGCATCAAGGACCGCATGGCCGCCGCCGCACGCGAGGCCGCGCCCGCCGTGGTAGACGTTGCGCAGAAGGCTGCGGCCGCTGCTGCCGAGAAAGTCGCTGAGGCAGTTGCCGATGCCAAGAACGCGGCAGGGGAGACGTCCGTCACCAGCGAGCCCGTCAACGCCGCTGAGCCCGTAGCCGCCACTGCCGCCCAGGCCCCCGAAGGCGCGATCTTCAACCCCGATAACGCCCGCGGCAACCTGCACCTGGGCATCGACGTGGGCTCCACCACCGTTAAGCTCGCTGTGCTCAACGACGACAACCAGATTGTCTACGCCAAGTACCAGCGTCACCACACCGACGTCCGCGCTTGCGCCCGCGACTTGTTCGAGGGTGCCGCGACCGTGCTGCCGACGGCCCAGATGACCTGCGCCATTACCGGCTCGGGCGGCCTGCTGCTGTCCCAGTGGCTCGACCTGGAGTTTGTCCAGGAGGTCATCGCCAGCAAGCGTGCCGTCGAGACCCTCATCCCGGCCACCGATGTCGCCATCGAGCTGGGCGGCGAGGACGCCAAGATCATCTACTTCGACAACGGCATCGAGCAGCGCATGAACGGCACCTGCGCCGGCGGCACGGGCGCGTTCATCGACCAGATGGCCACTCTGCTGCACACCGATGCCAGTGGCCTCAACGAGCTCGCGGCCAACGCCACCACCATCTATCCCATTGCCAGCCGCTGCGGCGTTTTTGCCAAGACCGACGTCCAGCCGCTGCTCAACGAGGGCGCCCGCCCCGAGGACGTGGCCGCCTCCATCTTCCAGGCTGTCGTGACCCAGACCATCTCGGGCCTGGCGTGCGGCCGTCCCATCCGCGGCAACGTCGCCTTCCTGGGCGGCCCGCTGCAGTATCTCTCCGAGCTGCGCCACCGCTTCTACCTCACGCTCAACCTGGACGAGGAGCACCGTATCGTGCCCCAAAACGCTCACCTGTTTGTGGCGAGCGGCGCCGCCATGGCGCACGAGTCCAATAAACTCAGCACGTTCCCGCAGCTCATCGAGGCTATCGATGCCCTAGGTGACACGCAGGGTGCCGAGGTCGAGCGCCTGGATCCGCTCTTTGCCACCGACGAGGACTTTGCCGAGTTCAAGGGTCGCCACGACCAGGAAGTCGTTCCTAAGGGCAAGCTCGACGGCTACACCGGCCGCGTGTTTATCGGTATCGACGCCGGCTCCACCACTATGAAAGCCGCACTCGTGGGCGAGGACGGTCAGCTGCTGCACACCTGGTACGGCAACAACAACGGCGACATTCTGGGCACGGCCAAGGTCATCATGGCCGATTTCTACAACCACATTCCCGCCGGTTGCACCATCGGCCACGTGACCACCACGGGCTACGGCGAGGCGCTGCTCATCGAGGCCCTCAAGGCCGACTCCGGCGAGATTGAGACCGTCGCGCACCTGCGCGGCGCCAAGGCATTCCTGCCCGGCGTCGAGTTCATCCTGGACATCGGCGGCCAGGACATGAAGTGCCTGCGCGTCAAGGACGGTGTTATCGAGCACATCATGCTCAACGAGGCCTGCTCGTCGGGTTGCGGCAGCTTTATCGAGAGTTTCGCCGTGTCAATGAACATGGATGTGTGCGCGTTCGCCGATGCCGCCATCCATGCTAAGGCCCCCGTCGACCTGGGCAGCCGCTGCACGGTCTTTATGAACTCGCGCGTCAAGCAGGCGCAAAAGGAAGGCGCCACGGTGGGCGACATCGCGGCCGGCCTGTCCTATTCCGTCATCAAGAACGCTCTGTTCAAGGTCATTAAGCTGCGTGACCCCAAGGAGATCGGCAGCCAGGTGATCGTCCAGGGCGGCACCTTTATGTCCGATGCCACGCTGCGCGCGTTTGAGCAGCTCACCGGCGTTCATGCCGTGCGTCCCGACATCGCCGGCTGCATGGGCGCCTACGGTGCGGCCTTGCTCGCCCGCGATCGCGCCGGCGCCGACGGCACCTCGACCATTCTTTCTGCCGAGGACATCGCGCACCTCACCGTGACGCAAAAGCATGTCCGCTGCGGCCGTTGCTCCAACAACTGCCAGCTCACCGTCAACGACTTTGGCGGCGGTAGGCGCTTCATTACCGGCAACCGCTGCGAGAAGGGCGCCGGCCACAAAAAGCAGAAGACCGAGGCCCCCAACCTCTTCAAAAAGAAAAACGAGCTGCTCTTTAACCGCGAGGTGTTGAGTCCCGACGAGGCCCCGCGTGGCACCGTGGGCATCCCGCGCGCGCTCAACATGTACGAGAACTACCCCTTCTGGCACGCGTTCTTTACGCGCCTGGGCTTTAGCGTGCAGCTGTCCGACCAGTCGAGCAAGAAGACCTACCAGGCGGGCATCGAGTCCATGCCGTCCGAGAGCGTATGCTATCCGGCCAAGATGAGCCATGGCCACGTGATGAACCTCATCGACCGTGACGTCGACTTTATCTGGATGCCGTGCGTGCGTTGGGAGCGCAAGGAGGATCCGACGGCTGGCAACTGCTATAACTGCCCCATCGTCATGAGCTACCCCACGGCGCTGGCGCTCAATATTGACGAGATCCGCGAGCAGAACATCGAGTTCCTGTATCCGTTTGTGCCCTATCACGACAAGACCGAGCTCAAGCGCCGCCTGTACCAGGTGCTCGCCGTCGACCGCGTGGCCGATGCGCAAGCCGGTCGCGGTCGCGTGCGCGGTCCAAAGATCACACGCTCCGAGGTCGATGCCGCCGTCAACGCTGCTTTTGAGGCCGATGCGCGCTTCCACGAGGATATCCAGACCATGGGCGAGGAGGCCCTTAAGTGGGTCGAGGACCACGGCGGCCATGGCATCGTACTCGCCGGCCGTCCTTACCATAACGACCCCGAGATCAACCACGCCCTGCCTGAGCTTATCTCGAGCTTTGGCTTTGCGGTCTTTACCGAGGATTCGCTCGCGCACCTGGTGAAGCCCGAGCGTCCGATTCGCGTCGTCGACCAGTGGATGTACCACAGCCGCCTGTACGCCGTCGCTCGTTTTGTGACGATGCGCAATGACCTGGATTTGATCCAGCTCAATTCCTTCGGCTGCGGTCTCGATGCCCTGACTACCGACCAGGTGCAGGAAATCCTTGAGGCCAGCGGCAAGATCTACACCGTGCTCAAGATCGACGAGGTGTCCAACCTGGGCGCCGCGCGCATCCGTATTCGCTCGCTCATGGCGGCGCTCAAGGACCAGGAGGCCGAGCGCTTGGCCGAGGCTACGGCCGCGGGCGAGGCCTACGAGCAGGGCGATGCCGCGCCGGTGGCTCCCTCCAAGGATGCCCCCGCGTTCGCGAGCCGTAAGTTTACGTTCGAGGCGCAGCGTGAGAGCGCATCGACCGCGTGGCCCAAGGTGCCCTTTACCGAGCAGATGCGCGAGGAGGGCTACACCATCCTGTGCCCGCAGATGGCGCCGATCCACTTTGACCTGGTCAAAGAGGTGTTCCGTGGTGCTGGCTACAACTTGGAGCTGCTGCCCTCGACCGATCACGACGCTGTCGAGGCTGGCCTGCGCTATGTGAACAATGACATTTGCTACCCGTCGATTCTGGTAACGGGCCAGATTATGGAGGCCATCGAGAGCGGCCGGTACGACCTGTCCAAGACGGCCGTGGTTATCAGCCAGACCGGCGGCGGCTGCCGTGCCACCAACTACATCGCACTCATCCGCAAGGCCCTGCGCGAGAGCGGCCACCCCGAGATCCCGGTGATCTCGCTTTCGGCCGTGGCGCTCGGCGAGGATAATCCTGGCTTTAAGATTACGCCGGCGCTGCTCAAGCAAGCAGTCTACGCGGTGCTCTTTGGCGACGTGATGATGCAGATGCTCTACCGCTGCCGTCCGTACGAGGCCACGCCCGGTGCTGCCAACGCGCTCTACGAGGAGTATATGGCGCGCGCCCGCAAGTTGGCGCCCAAGTTCAACCGCCACAACTACACCAAGCTGTGCCGCGAGGCCATCCACGCGTTCGACACCATGCCGCTCGTGGGCGAGGGCACCAAGCCGCGCGTGGGCGTGGTCGGCGAGATCCTGGTCAAGTTCCACCCTACGGCCAACAACCACGTGGTCGATGTCATCGAGCGTGAGGGCTGCGAGGCCGTAGTACCGGGCCTGCTCGACTTCTTCCTGTACTCCATGAGCAACGCCGAGCTGCAGAAGGACGAGCTGGGAAGCTCTGCCACTACGCGCGCGGGCATGCAAGCGCTTATTAAGCTCGTGGACTGGATGCGTACGCCGGTGGAGGAGATGCTCGAAAAGTCCCGCCGCTTTGAGGCTCCCGAGCGCATCGGCACCATGGCCGACAAGGCTCGCACGGTGCTCTCGGTGTGCAACAACATGGGCGAAGGCTGGCTGCTCACGGCCGAGATGCTCGACCTGATCGATCATGGCGCACCCAATATCATCTGCACGCAGCCCTTCGCGTGCCTGCCCAACCACGTGGTGGGCAAGGCCGTGATCAAAGAGCTACGCCGCCAGCATCCCGAGAGCAACATCGTCGCGGTGGACTACGACCCCGGCGCGTCCGAGGTCAACCAGCTCAACCGCATTAAGCTCATGATCAGCGTGGCCAAGGAAAACATGCGCGCCGGCAAGGGCTTTAAGCTCGAGAAGGTGGCGCCGCTCGCGATGGACGAGGTCACCGGCCAGATGCGTGCCCATGACGGCTGCGTGAGCTGCGGCTCGGTCGATGAGAGCGCCGTGGCGTCGGTCGCTGAGCGCCTGGGACGCGGCGTTAAGAAGTAGCTGGCCTGCTTTGGGCTAGATATGAGGCAAACGGGTGGTAGTCGTACCGGCTACCACCCGTTTTTGCTGAACATATGTTGCGCAAATGACCTTGCTACAGCCTTCCGTGGGTTCGCCCGATTTTTGGGCCGGTTCGGGCTTTGAGGACAAGCTGCTGCAAGCCCAGGGCGATTTTTCGCTCAACGCAGGCCAGCACAGTGTGACCTATCTGCCAAACGACGAGACGACCGCTACGATCTGGCCATCGCCACCTACGAGATGGAAGCCGAAAAGTACATCTACCGCGTGTACAAGTACGACCTGTAGGGCCGCGTTTAGGTTCGACCAATGGAGTATGAAAACACGCCGTTCACCGATGCCCCCTCCGCGAGTGGCAGCCATATGGTTTGATGTCAGAAGCATATGGTTGTCACCAGCCTGCTGGCGACGTTCCCCCTGATATCGGAGGTTCCAGGTATGTTTCGCGCTCCGTTAAACAACTATCGGTTGGTCTAACATGGGTCGCCGTGCTATTTCGATAACCCTTGCAGTGGTCTGCCTGGCTGTGCTCCTGGGCGCTACAGGGCTGTTTGCTATAAGCCGGGAAACGTCCTATATGCAGGAATGCGCTTCCGAAGGGTTTGCCATTGACGGTTACTATCGGGACGACAAGACGAGTCTGGAAACCCTGGCCTTTCTTGAAGAGGATAACCATCGGTGGCAACTGGTCGACAAAGACGGCAGCTGCGTTGACGGGCAGTTTAAGCGTACGGATGATCCCAACATCCTGGTGTTAAAGAAGGAAAACGGCGAAGAATTCGGCACGGTTCACGTTGCGTATATATCGCGCCGACGCAATCAGGGGCAGATTTACCTAATTAGAAATACTAAGGTGACCCGATTTTATCTTGTGAGCACCGATCCGGCGTTTACGGTGGAGTCTGGCGATGTCGATGCGGACGTCTGATTCACGGCAATAAAACGGCGAGCGGGGCGCGGACGTGAACTACGTCCCGTTTTTTGCTTGTGCCTGCGTCGCGTCTGAGCCTCGCCGCGACTTGCGCCTGTGCGCGGGAGCCATCCCATGCTCCGCATTACTCCACATCAAATTCCACGCGGTCGAGATCGGGCACATTGAGGTCGATGAGCTTACGGGCGACGTGACGGTCGTGTGCCCCGAGCGCCTCGCTTGTCGTCACATGGGCGACGATTTCGCGCTCTACAATGCCTTCCTCGTCCCCTTCGGTAGCCGAGGTCTCGACGGCGACGGTGTAATCCTTAAAGCTTGGCAGCACCGCGGCAAGCTCGCGCGTGGTTTCGGTGACACCGTAGCCGTCCTGCACGCCGGCCTGCGCCGAGCCAATGGAACCCGCCGTCATGACGATGCAGGGGATGGCAAAGACCACCGTGCCCACAATGATGCGGCGGCGCACCTTGCGTGACAGCTCATCGACCTCGGCATTTTCCTCGGCTGTCACAATGCCGTCGCCGTTGAGGTCGCGCTTGAGCGGTACACGTAAAAGAAGCAATACGGCTTCGGCCGCCAGCGCGATAAAGACCACGTTGATGCCAAACTCGTAAAGCGCCGAGAGAAACAGTGACCCGCTTGCGATGGCGATGCCGTAGCCCGCCGCGCACAGGGGCGGCATGAGCGCGGTCGCCACGGCCACGCCGGCGATGAGCGTGGCGGGTTCCTGGTCGCGCGAGTTGCCTAGGCCGCCCGCAAAGCCGCCCGCGAGCGCGACGGCAAGGTCCCACACAGTCGGTGTCGAATTGTCGATGATGGCGGCCGTGGTGGTGCCAAGGGGCGAGAGCTTAAAATACAGTGTGGACGTGACCAGGCAAAAGGCCATCTGTAGAGCCAGGCTGGCAATGGCCTCGACGGTGATCTCGCGGTCGAGCGTGGCAATGCCGTATGCCATGGCAAGAACCGAGCCCATGAGCGGGCAGATGAGCATGGCGCCCACGATGGCGATGTCCGAGTCGATATCGAGGCCGATGCTTGCGATGAGCATGGCGATGATGAGGATGCACAGGTGAGAGCCGGTCAGGCGTGCCCCGTTTACAAAACGCTTGCGGATCACGTGATAGGGCGCGCGTCCCTCGCGAATGTTGAACGCGCGCTTTAAAAAGCGACCAGCCTGTTCGGCAGCCTCACTATGGGCAGGGCGGATGCCATGGCGCCGGTGATGGCGTTCACGCAGTCGCTTGATCTGTTGTCTATCGAGTTCCATGTTCACCTCGTTCTGGCACGGGCCGCATATCTCGCCCGTCGCCCATACTCTACACCGCGGCGGGCGGGGTGCCTGCTCGATGCGGAATCCGATAGGACGGATGACGCGGGAGCAAATGCAAATCACAGGCTCAATTCCATCACGCGAAAATATGATGCACCAGCTCCTTCAAATGTGACGAAATTGTGAAGCACAGGAGCATGAATTTCAAAAAATACGCTGGTCGCCAATGTTGCGCAACAGAATTCAAAAATCGACAGCTACCGTTTGATACGTATGGATACATCCGTGTCAAAGGGAGAAAGCCATGGCAAACTATAGTCCACAGCACTTTGAGCCTCGGGCCAAGGCCGTCAACGTCAAGGGCGTTGCTAACCGCGCCGTCGCAACCGTTTTGACGGCGGGCCTCATCGCTCAGCCGCTCATGTCGCCGCTGGCGGCAATCGCCGCACCGTCAACCGATAACGGCGATTCTGTTCAGGGGGGGGGTAGTTCTGTAGAGAATACCGTTGCCGCCGGTAACCAAGCGGTCGTAAAGACGGCTGCCCAGCTGGCCGAGGAGTCGGCAAAGCAGCTCAAGGACGCTCAGGCCGCCTACGATGCCGCCCAGAAGAAGGCCGACGCGGCGGGTCAGTCTCAAAAGCAGGCTCAGCAGCAAAAGGATCAGGCCTCGCAGGCCGTGACCGATAACGCCGCCGAGCAGAACGAGGCCGAGGTAGCCGCGCTCCAGGAGAAGATTGACGAGCTCAAAGCCGCCGTCGAAAAGACCGAGCAGCAGCAGAAGAAGCTGGGCGACCTGAACGATCAGCTCGATCAAGCCAACAAGAGTGTCGAGGATAAGACCCAGGCGCTCAAGGACGCCAAGGCAAAGCAGGATGAGGCCAAGAAGGCCCTCGATGATGCCCAGGCCAAGCTCGAGGCCATGGGTATGGACGAGTACGAGGCCGCCAAGAAGGCCGTCGAGGACGCACAGGCAAAGCTCGATGACGCCAATAAGGCCGTTGCTACTGCACAGGCCAATCTGGACCAGGCCAAGGCTGCCGAGGCTAGCGCCCAGCAGGAAAAGAAGGACACTGAGGCCGCTCTGACGACTGCCCAGGCCAAGAAGCAGGAGACTGCCGCTGCGCTCGCAGCCGCAACCACCGCGCGCGATAACGCCCAGCAGAAGTTCAACCAGGCGCAGGCCGCGCTCGATGCTGCCGTCTCGGGTACGGGTGTCGACCTGAGTGCGCTTGAGGCCGCCAAGATCGCTGCTGCTGGTGAGCTCAAGACCGCGCAGGCGGAGCTCAATGCCGCGACGGATGCCGACGCTACCGCCCAGGCGAACCTGCAGGCGGCCCAGAATACCGCCACCGCCGCGCAGGAGAAGGCCAACGCCGCCAACGCTGCCGTGGCATCTGCCCAGTCTGCATACGATGCAGCAAACAAGGAGTACAAGGACGCGGCCAGTAAGCGTGACGCCGCGAAGACGGCATACGAGCAGGCCCAGCAGACCGAGGCCGACAAGAAGGCGGAGTACGACCGTCTCGTCGAGATCCGTCAGCAGAAGCACAACGAGTTCAATCAGGCTCGTGCTGAAGTAACCGATGCGAAAAATGCATACGATGCCGCAACCGCCGAGGTCGAGAAGCTTAACCAGCAGATTGCCGACCTCAAGTCGAACATGACCGTAGACCAGAATGTAATCAGCCAGGGCATGTTCGGCTTCATGAACTACATCATCGGCGGCAGCCAGTTCACAGCCACGCAGAAAAAGAACGCCCAGGAAGCCGTATCGATGCTGACCGGTGCCGCTGACAAGGCCGAATGGTATGACCAGTACGTCGATCATGACATGTCTCGCGACACCAACCCGCTCTCCCTGGAGCAGATGCGCAACGCCTTGACATATCTCGACACCCAGAACAACCTCCGCAAGGCGAACGGCCAGTCGGCGCTCAGCGTCAGCCTCCGCATGACTGCGGCAGCCGCCCTTAATGTATCATATTCATCGAACATCTGGGGACACTCGGGCTGCTACTGGGACAATGGAGAAAATCTTGCCGGCGGCGGCGGCGCATATACCGGCGGCGAGACCGAGGATACGCTTGGCTGGCCATATACCGGTCTCTACACTCAGGAAAAAGAGGCATTCGATAAGTACGTCGAAAAGAATAGTGACCTCGGAAACCATCGATATGATTCCTACTATATCTACCAGCACTACAGCAGCATCTACCATGAGTGCGGGCACTATCTCAACATCATCGATGCCGGCACGAAGGCTATCGGCATCGCGACCGGTAGCGGTAAGAACACCGATTCCGAGGTAACAATCTTCGATTACAGCTCTTTTGACAGTGAGGCTGATTTCACTGTCTCCGAGTTCAAGAAGCTCCTGAACGACTACATCGATTCCGCATACAACGCAGGCGGCACGCAGGAGCAGAAGGAGCAGCTGAAACAGCTGCAGAATAAGCTGGCAGAAGCGCAGAAGAACTTCGGGACTGCTGGAACGGCTTATTCTAACGCATTGGATAAGCAAGAAAGCGCGCGCGACGCCTATACCGCGGCCGACACGAACGCGAACACCGCCAAGGGCGAGTACGAGAAGGCCAAGTCCGGCACCGCCGCCGCGAAGACGGCATACGACGCCGCGAAGGACGCGCTCGGCGGAATCGACATCGAGTCCCTCAAGCAGAACCTCGATGCCGCCAAGAGCAAGGCCGCTACTGCCCAGGCAGCTCTCGATAAGGCAAACGCCACGCTTGCTGACAGCAAGACGAAGGCAGCCGACGCCGCTGCTCACAAGGCGAAGGCTCGCAGCGCCCGCGATGCCGCCAAGGCAAAGTCCGAACAGGCCAATGAGGCGTATGGCAACGCTACCGCTTCGGTCAAGGACCTTGCCGCCAAGCGCGATGCCGCCCAGGCGGACCTTGCGAATAAGCAGGGCTCGCTTGGCGATGCCAAGAAGGCCGACGATGCCGCCCAGACTGGTGTAGACAAGGCCCAGGCCGCAGATGTCCAGGCCGCGACTGCTCTTTCGGACGCCAAGCAGGCAGTTGCCGCCAAGGCGCAGGCTGTGTCCGATGCGCAGGCCAAGGCCAAGGCTGCTGAGGGTGAGCTGGCCACCGCGAACAAGGCCTTCGAGCGCTTCGCTGGAGCCCAGAAGGCGGTCGACGACGCCAAGGCCGCCTATGACGCTGCCGTCGCCGGTGTCGCCGATGCCCAGAAGCAGCTCGAGGCCGCCAACGAAGCCGTCGTCGATGCGAACCTCGATATCGTCAAGGCCAAGGCAGAGCTTGCCAACGATGAGGCACTCAAGGCCGATCTTGAGGCTGTCGACCACAAGGCATCCCTTGCCGCGGGCACGACGGGCAACGAGAAGCTGGTCAAGCTTAACGCTGCCTACGCTCGCTATAAGGCCGCCGTCGATGCCGCCGCTGGCCTCAAGACTGCTCTGAGCGATGCCGATGCCAAGCTGTCCGATGCCAACGACGCCTATGCCGCCGCACTGGCCGAGCTCGGAGATGCCAAGGATGCCCTGGCTGCCGCTCAGGCCGAGTACGACAAGTATCATCCCAAGGCCGAGCCGCAGAGCAAGCCTCAGGCCAAGCCCCAGGTTACGCAGGCCGCCGCAAAGGCCCCCGTTGCCAAGAAACAGGCTGCGCCTGCCGCGCTCGCCCAGACTGGCGACAATTCCGCTCTTGCGGGCGAGGTGTTCGTCATCGGCGGTATCACCCTCGTGGCCGCTGGTGTGACGCTGGGCGATCGTCGTCGCAAGCACATGTAATGATCCGGGCGTAGATTCTGCAACGAACTTCGCTTCATAGCAGGAACGCTTCGATAGCTTAACCGATAAGGCCGGCGCGCTGTTAAACGCAGCGCGCTGGCCTTTCTTTGCGTTGGTATCAAAAAGCCCGGTCGGTAGCCGCGAAAGCTACCGACCGGGCAAATCGTAGGCAATATGGTTGCTGTCGAGCAGCTGCTCAGCTTAGCCCAGCAGGCTCAGACCCACGGAGACAAACGCCAGGATAACGCCGACGATGGACTCGCCGCCGAGCAGGCCGCTGGCAACGACCAGGCCCTGTTCCTGGAAGGCGGCGTCCTTGGCAGCCCTATCCTCGTCAGAAAGACCAGCGGTGGCGTCGCGGTGGGCGGACCACTTGTCGTAGGCGAGCTTAACGCAGGAGCCCAGGAAAGCCGTGAGCGACATATAGAACGGCAGGTACACGCCCAGGCCGATCATCATGGCCGGAATGCCGAGCCAGTACATGACGATGCCGGCGATAAAGCCGCCTGCGAACCACGGCACGCTCGGGATGCCCGAGACCATGGTGGCGACGACGCTTGCCTGCGCGGCCACAAAGCTCTTGTCGGGGCCGAAGGCGTCCGGACCATAGGCGGTGACGAGCGCGACCATGACGGCGGCAGCGACCAGGGCGCCCACGATGCCGCCAATGGCCTGGCCGACCCACTGTGCGCGCGGGTTGGTGCCCAGTACGGCTCCGGCCTTAAAGTCGTTCATGACGTCGCCCGCAAGGCCGCACGCCACGGCCACGATGCCGGCGATAAAGAACAGCTTGACCTGCGCGAGCTGCGCGAAGGCTGCCACGATGAGCATGACGATGAGGCCAAAGATCTCCATGGGGTCGATACCCGTCTGGCCGCAGCTCTGTGCGCTCATGATGGTGGTGACAAAGGTGAATAGCGTGACGATGACGGCCGGGACGGGACCAAGGTCGAGCGCGATGGCAACGATCACGGCGATGGCTGCGGTGCCCAGGCCGATGATGCCGGCGTCGAGCTTAAGGGAGCCCGAGATGAGCGACTGCTCGTCGGTGTCGGTGGAGCTGTCGGCGGCGAGGCCACGGACGATGCCGGCGACCTGCGGCAGGATGTCCTTAAGGACGACGGCGACGCCAAAGCCCATCATAAGACCCATACCGAGGGACTTGACGATACCCTGCGCGGTCACAATATCGAACAGGCCGGCAGCGGTGCCGCCAACGATGATGCCAAAGTTGCCCAGCAGCGCGCCGGCAAACCAGAAGGCGACGGGGGCAAAGCCCACCAAAAAGCCGATGGACAGCAGCATGGGCGAGTTGTAGATGGCAAAGGTCACGCCGGGGATGTTGAGCGTGCACAGCATGCTGGGCACCACGCCCAGGGCGTCGCGCAGCACGCTGTAGATGCCTGCGATGGCCATGGAGCCAAAGAGCTGCTTACCGGTCTTGCCGCCAGCCTCGGTCGCGCGCAGGGTCTGGGCTGCGGCGTTACCGGTGGGGAACTCGAGTGCGGCGTCCACGATAAAGTGGCGATGGATGAGTGCCGTTGCGAACAGGCCCAGGATGGTGCCGGCGAGTGCCACGATAAACATGTCGAGCCAGCTGATCTGGTCGGCATAGCCCAGCATCCAGGCGCCCGGGATGGTAAACGCCAGACCGCCGGCGACCATGGCGCCCGCGGACATGATGGTGTGGGTGACGTTGGCCTCGTTGAGACTGGCGTTGCCCATGAGCTTCAGGAAGAACAGCGAAATGACGGCAGCGAAAATGATCGGCCAGGGGAGGGCGCCCATCTTGAGGGCGGTATAGGCCGAGCTTGCCGTGATGATCACGCAGCCAAGGACGCCGATGACGACGCCGCGCAGCGTAAGTTGCCCGCGCATCGAGGCGCGGTTCGAGGGATTGCTCATATAGAACTCCTTTGCGTATATCCGCTTCCCCCGGGAGCGCCGCTACGGATACGGCGCGGGAAGTCGGGTTACCAAGGGCCGCCGCGTGAGCTCGCAAACGACCGCGCACCAGTATAGCCGCAAGCTAGTCATTTTGGGATGACTGGTTTAGGTAGGCGATATACTGCTGGACAGACGAAAGGAGCGCCGACGATGCTTAATGGGTGCGCGTATATATTGACGGTCGACGTGGGCAACACGTTCATTCGCTTTGGCCTGTTTGCCGAGGATTCGGCCGCGGCGCAGGAGCGCCCGCTCGCGACGTGCGAGATCACGACGCCGGCCCGTATTACTGCCGACGAAGCGCGCATGCGACTTGCGCAGGTCATGGGCGCGCTTGCCGCCGATGCGGGTGTGCCCGGGGTGCTCGTGCCCGCCGCGGCCGTGCTGAGCTGTGTGGTCCCGGCGCTTGAGCGCCCGTGGAAGGCAGCGCTTTCCCGCACTTGCACGGGGCGCGTGCTCACCGTGGGGCCGGGTCTCAAGACCGGCATGCCCGTGCACTACGACGATCCAGCAGAGATCGGTCCCGACCGCATCGCCGACGCCGTGGCGGCCCGTGCCGTCTACGGCTCTCCGTGCATCGTGATTGACCTGGGCACTACGACCAATATCGAGGTCATCGATGCGCACGGAACCTTTGTCGGCGGCGTCATCGCGCCGGGCTTGGCACTTGGCGCCCGCTCGCTTTCGGCCGCTGCGGCGCGTCTGCCGCAGGTCGAGCCCTCGGCACCCACGCATGTGATCGGTCGCAACACGCGCGAGGCTATGCGCTCGGGCGTGGTCTTGGGCGAGGTGGCCCGTATCGACGGCATGCTCGACATGGTGCTTGCCGAAATGCGCGCGACCAAGGCGGCGGGCGAGGGCAGCGTGCCCATCGTCATCACCGGCGACGATGCCGAGGCGCTCGCGGCGTTGGTCGGCCACAGCCTGACGGTAGACGACGCACTGACGCTGCGGGGTCTCGCCGAGCTGTACCGCATCAACCAAAAGCCCCGCCGCGCGTAGGGCGAGGGGCTGGCGGGATAAGCGCCCCTACCTTTCACCTGCTACAATGGGTCAAACTATTGCGATTACGGAGGTGTCTGCCATGTCGGACGATCTTCATCAAACCACGTCGGGCAAGCGCCGCGACGTTATTAGCTGGGACGAGTTCTTTATGAGCGTGGCCATCGCCGCACAGCGCCGCAGCAAGGATCCCAACACGCAGGTGGGCGCGTGCATCGCCAGCACCAACCACCGCATCCTTTCGGTGGGCTACAACGGTACGCCCTCGGCACTCAACGACGACTTTTTCCCGTGGGGCACGAGCGATGACCCTCTGCAGGACAAGCACAACTACGTGGTCCATGCCGAGGCCAACGCCGTGCTCAACTACCGCGGCTCGCTCAAAGACCTTGAGGGTTCCACGGTCTACGTCACGCTGTTCCCGTGCCACGACTGCGCCAAGATTTTGGCGCAGGTGGGCGTGGGCGAGGTTGTCTACCTAGACAACAAGTACGCCGACACCGACGACGGCCGCATCAGTCGCCGCATTCTCGACTCCTGCGGCATCAGCTACCGCCAGGTCATCGTCGATGTCCACATTGGCACCGGGGAACAAACTCAGCAGTAGCGGCAGCGTGCGCTAGCGCCGGGCGTCGGCAAAAGCAGCCAAAAAGCCCGTCCCAAATTGACTGCTCGTGAAAGTCGTGTCCGCGCGCATGGACGGCTCGTGAGCGGGTACACGGCTGTAGTAACATAGCTCTGTCCGCGGGCGTGCCCGCGTTATTGTGAGAAAGGAGCCCCTGTGGCTGTTAACGAAGAGCTGCTTAAGAAGGTTCTTGAGGAGATCCGCCCCAACCTGCAGGCTGACGGCGGCGATATGGAGTATGTGGGTGTCGACGACGAGGGCGTCGTCAAGCTGGAACTGCAGGGCGCCTGCGCCGGCTGCCCCATGAGCTCGCTGACCCTGTCTATGGGCATTGAGCGCATCCTCAAGGAGCATGTGCCCGGCGTTACGCGTGTCGAGCAGGTCAACGCCTCCGGCGAGGCCGAGGATCTGTACGACGAGTATGCGCCGTTCTAAGATGCGAAAGCTGCGGGCGATGTGCTCCGCATAGACGTCACGCCCAAATGTGCGGCTGCGAGCGAAAGGCCCGCGGCCGCATTTGTATGTAGGGAGCAGGGGGACCGATATGCTCAACGACCTCTACCATATGCTTGATCCCGTCGCCATTTCGGCGGGGCCCATCACCATCTACTGGTACGGCTTGGCCTACGTGGTCGGAGCTCTGCTCACGGCGGTCGTCATGTACCGCACACAGCGCCGTTGGGGTTTCGACATTACGGCCGACGACCTGACGAGTGTCGTGGTCGGTGTGGTCTTTGGCCTCATCATCGGCGCCCGCCTGTTCTACGTCATCTTTTACGGTGATGGCTACTACTGGGCGCATCCGCTCGAGATCTTCGCCACCAACGAAGGCGGCATGAGTTTCCACGGCGGCCTGGTGGGCGGCATCATCGGTGGCGTGCTCGTGTGCCGTATGTACAAGCTCGATGCCTGGACTTTGGCAGACCTTGCGGTCATCGGTGCTCCGCTGGCCCTGTGCCTGGGGCGCTGCGCCAACTTTGTCAACGGAGAGCTGTGGGGCAAGCCGACCGATTTGCCCTGGGGCGTGATCTTTGGCGGTACCGCGGGCGATATGCCGCGCCATCCCTCCCAGCTCTACGAGGCATTCCTAGAGGGCATCGTGCTCTTCTGCATTCTGCAGGTGCTCAGCCGCAAAAAACCGCTGCTGCCCCAGGGCACGTTTATGGGCGTGTTTGTGATGGGTTACGGCATCGTCCGCTTCCTCATTGAGTTTGTGCGCGTGCCCGATGCCCAGCTGGGCTATCTGCTGGGCGGCGTCATCACCATGGGTCAGCTGTTGAGTTTGCCACTCGTGATTGCGGGCCTGGCGCTCGTCATCTTTGCCCTCCGCCGCAACCGTCCCCAGCGCGTCTACCTCGACGCCTAGCCGCCACATACCACCACAAGGGGGACAGGCACCTTTGTGGTGGTTTTGCCGGGCAACGATGACAGAACCGTAACGTTTCCCCAGATAAAACCTGCTAAAATAAACCTGTCCCTTTTTGGCAGGTTTCTAGAAAGGCTATTCGGACTGTGAAGGATTCCGACCTCTCCGCAACGGCTGCGCGCGACGCCGCCCGCATCGTTTGGTTTAAGCGCTATCCCGCCAAGCAGACGCTCGTCGCATTTTTGCTCGCCCTGCTGGCGACCACGGCGTTTTCCATCGATCCCGCCCCGGTGTCGAGCAACGCGGTCCTGGCGATCGACCCCAAGGCGACGGGCACGCTCTACGTGTGCTACGAGGTGCTTCTCTCGTTTGCCGGCCATACCGACGCAGTGATGCTGCTCGCGCTTGCCTGCTTGCTCACGCTGCCGTTTCGCTATGTGTTCTTTGGCCGCGGTGACGCTTGGCGCCCGTCGGTCGTGCTGCCATCGCTGTTCTTTGCCGTTTGCATGGTGTTTGGCCGTAGTTACGACCTTACCGATTCGGCCGAGATTGTGCTGGGCGACAAAGCGCGCGTTATCTGTGCCTGGATTGGCGGCGCGGGTTGGATGCTCTTGGCGATTGTGGCCTTCTATCTGGCTTTTGAGTTTTTAGGTTGGTTGAGCTCCCGCCGCATTCCGTTTTCGGAGACCCACTTTGGTCGCGTGTGGCGTGTTGCCCACGCCGTGCTCTCGGTCCATCCCTTTGTCGGGCCGTTTCTTGTGCTCATGATTGTCTGGGCGCCCACGCTTATCGCCTCGCTGCCCGGCCTCTTTATGGGAGATACGGGCGCGCAGATCCGCCAATGGTTCAACTATCCCAACGGCACGAGCGACTACCTGCGCCTGCTTAACCCCAACGTGCTACTCAACGGCCATCATCCGGTGGTGCACACGGCCATCATCGGCTCGTGCGTGCAACTGGGGCTTTCGCTGTTCAATAGCGCCAATGCGGGCCTTGCCATCTACACTTGTGCTCAATTCGTCATCACCGCCGCCTGTATGGCCTATTCCATCTCGTCGCTGCGCAAGCTAGGCGTGAGCCTGTCGGTCCGCGGCGTGATCTTGCTGTTCTTTGTGTTTATGCCCATGTTCTCCAACTACGCGGCCCTGCTGACCAAAGATGTGCTGTTTGCCGACGCGTTTTTGGTGCTGTTGGTGCAGACCGCGAAGCTTGTGGCATGCGGCCTGCCCCGTCGCGATGCCAATGCCGAGCGTGCGGGCGAACAGAGGCCCGTGCTCTTTGCGCGCCATGACTGGCTGCTGCTCGCTCTGGGCGCCATGGGTTCCACGTTTCTGCGCAACGGCGGCCTGGTGTTTCCCCTGGCGGCATGCGTAATCGCGGCGGCGTTTTGCGCATGGGACGCGCACGTGGCTCGTCGTGCAGCCAAGCAGGCTGGTGCTGCGCCTTCGGGCACCACCCCGCGTTTCCGCTGGGTGGGAGTTCTTGCGGTGCTTGCACTCTGCCTTGCCTCTAATATGTACTTCACCAAGGTATTTATGCCGGCGCACGATATCACGCCGGGCTCCAAGCGCGAGATCCTCTCGATTCCGTTTCAGCAGACGGCGCGCTTCGTCCAAAAGCACGACGGCCTTAATTCTGGCGTTAACCCCAAGGTCAAAGACGATGGCACGATTGAGGAAGCTCCCTGCGACGGCTTGGTGACCGACGAAGAGCGTGCTGTGATCGATCGCGTGCTTAAGTACGAGAACCTGGGCCGTCGCTACAACCCCGACAAGTCGGATGCCGTCAAAAACTGCTTCAATGAGTACGCCTCGCAGGAGGACATCAAGGCCTATTTTGAGGTGTGGGCCCAGATGTTCAAAAAGGACCCCGAGTGCTATATCTCGGCGCTCGTCAATAACTACTATGGGTACTTCTATCCGAGCGCTCGCGATGCGTGGGTCTACAGCACGGCGCGCAGTGCCGAGATCATGGCGAAGCCCGATAACCTCAAGTACTTTGACTTCCATCCGGTCGATAGCAAAGCCGTGCGCTGGTGCGACCACCTGATTAACCTGTACCGCGTGGCGGTGCAGCGCATTCCGTTTATCTCGCTCACCATGAGCTCGGCCACCTACGTGTGGATCATGATCGTCGTGATGGTCTACCTGTTGCGCCGCCATTCGTGGCGCGCGCTGGCCATCTGGATACCGCTGCTGGGTGTGCTCGCTGTGTGCCTGATTGGTCCATGTAACGGGTCGACCTACATGCGCTACCTGTACCCGGTCATTGCATGCATGCCTTTCGCCATCGGCGCCACGATCACCCGCAGCGACCGCCTGTGGACCTAACCAAAGATTGGCGCATTGGGGTCAGGTTGCTTTGTGCCAAGGGGCTGCATCATCACGACGCCTTCATTTTGGGGTTTATCTTGCAGGCCGGTAGGTATATCATAACGACGTTTGTTTATATTGCCCGAGCATTCGCGCTGGGCTTTAGGTCGAAACCGATAGGAGACACGTATGTCCGGACACTCTAAGTGGGCCACAACCAAGCATCGTAAGGGCGCGCAGGACGCCAAGCGTTCCGCCCTCTTCTCCAAGCTCAGCCGCAACATCACCGTTGCTGCCCGTCTCGGCGGCGACCCGCTGCCCGAGAACAACGCCAGCCTCGCCGCTGCCGTTGCCAAGGCTAAGGCTCAGTCCATGCCTAAGGACAAGATCAAGTCTGCTATCGATAAGGCCTTTGGTTCGGGTGCCGACGCCGCCGTCTATGAGAACATCGTGTACGAGGGTTACGGTCCCGCCGGTGTCGCCGTCTACGTCGACTGCCTGACCGACAACCGCAACCGCACCGCTGCCGACGTCCGTTCCGCCTTCTCCCACGCTGGTGGCAACCTGGGCACCTCCGGTTCCGTCGCCTTCCAGTTTGAGCGCAAGGGCCAGATCGTCGTTGCCAAGGAGATCCTGGACGAGAACGCCAAGAAGGAGACCATGATCGCCAACGGTGCTGCCGGTGACGAGGATGAGTTCATGATGGCGATCGCCGAGGCCGGTGGTGAGGACTACGAGGACGCCGGCGAGGAGTGGATCGTCTGGACCGCTGCCAACGACGTCATGGCTGTCTCCAAGGCACTCGAGGAGCAGGGCGTCCAGGTCAAGGGCTCCGAGACCACCATGGTCCCGACCACTCCGACCGAGGTCTCCGGTGCCGACGCCAAGAAGGTTCAGCGCCTCATCGACCGTCTTGAGGAGCTCGACGACGTCCAGGACGTCTACAGCACCATGGACATGACCGACGAGGTCATCGCTGCCCTCGAGGAGGAGTAGCGCCCGCACGGATTGAGCCGTGCATATCTGGGCATAATGAAGCGAGCATGCAAGCCTCGTGGAATAGATGAGCCGGATCCGCGTGCATGAGGCACCGGACCCGGCTCTTTTATAATGATGCGAATCGTTTTGCATTCTGTGGATCGAGATTTGAAGGGAGCGCTGCATGCGCGTGCTCAAACGAGCCCTGGCGATCGTGTATCTTGCCTCCGCCGTCGTGGCGCTGGGTACGTTAGTCTGCCAGTTTTGGGGGCCATATACCTATCGCTTTATGCTGCTGATGCGCGATCCGCTGCCTCGCATCGTTGTTACGGCGTGCGGCGGTGTCGTGGCGCTCGGCGTGCTCGTGGGTTTCTTCCGCCTGATGTTTGCTCGTCGCGAGCCGTCCTGCGTGCATCCGGCGGGGGAGCGCAATATCGAGGTCACGCTCGCTGCCCTCTCCTCGTGTGCCCGCACCGCGGCAGAGCGCGACGACCGAGTGATGATCGAGCATGTCGAGGCGCGCGTGCAGGGCTCCGACGAATCGCACGTCCGTTTTAAGGTTGACGCCATCGCGCTCGACGACCGGGACGTGGCCTCCCTTGCAGCCGCGACGCAGCAACGTATCGAGGAGGCCTGCGACACTATGCTCGGCACGCCGGGCACGACTGCGCGCGTTCGTTTTTTGCCGTCCAAGACTACCGTCCAGACCGTGGAGGTTTCCGGTGAGTGATACCAATCAAGACAAGACCGCCCGCACGCCGCGCCTGACTATCGATCAGAGCGCCGCGCCGGCAGGCGAGGTCGTCGATCCCAAGGTAGAGGGTACCGAGTCACATGACGCGGTCGCCGATGATTTTGATGAGGCCATGGGTCTCATCAAGGGTACGGGGGCAGCCATCTGGAGCTATGCCGTCCGTCATCCCAACACCACGCTTGGAGCCGTCGCTGGTTTTGTGCTCGCCGTGCTGGTGCTCACGCTCGGCCTGTGGGATACGCTCGTCATCGCTTTCTTTGTGCTGATCGGCGCCGTGATTGGCCAGATCCGCGACGGCGAGAACGGGATCGTCAACTTCTTCGGCCGTCTGTTTAGCGGCCGCTAGCATGTATTCGACCGCCGCGTGTGCGGTGGGCATAAGGAGGAACCATGGCTTTTAACACGAAGGTCGATGTGGCCGATACCGAGCTCGAGGTAGACGAGACCGTCACCGCCGAGGCCGAGGACGTAACGCTCGAGGACGAGGCGCTCGTCGAGGCCGAACCCGCCGACGATGCGGACGAGGATGATGGGGAAGCGGACGAGTCCGAGGACTCGCTGACCTATTCCAACGGTGTGATCGAGAAGATCGTCGCCATGGCCACCCGCGAGGTACCGCACGTCCTGGGCATGAAGGGCAACCTCATGCACTTTGTGCAGGAGCAGTTTGGTGCCGAGAATCTGACCAAGGGCGTGACAGTCGAGGTCACCGATGACAACCGCGTGGTCGTTAACATTTCCGTCATTATCGAGTACGGCGCCTATGCGCCCGCGATTTTCGACGACGTTAAGGCGCGCGTGACCGAGCGTCTGGCTGCGATGACCGGCCTTGAGGTGGCAGGCGTCAACCTGCGCATCGAGGATGTCATCACCCCCGAGGAGTACGAGCACCGCACCAACCAGCACGAGTAACCTACCAAAAAGGTAACCTGCCAAAAAGGGACAGGTTTATTTTGGCAGGTTTTATCTGCGAAAACGTCAAACGGCCGGTCGCACGGATGTATGTGCGGCCGGCCGTTATTTGTATGCCCCCGATGTAGGCATACCGCTCGTCTAACTAGGGGTTGCAATCGTCACGTTCCGCGTTACCCTAATGGGCGCATTGTTTCCAAATTGTTAACGAGGGGTTGCCGTAATGGCTGACGAGCGCGAAACAGAAAGCAAGGCATGGGCGATTGAGGCCGCCGCGGCAGAGGCGGCATCGCGAGCTGCCGAGGAGCTACATCGTCCTCCCGTGGTGCCGATGGAGCGCGTGGTCGATCGCACCGATATCGAGCGCGGCGAGCGTGCCGGCCAAAAGCGCAGCCAGGAGCCAGGCTTCCCGCGCTTTTTCGCCGAGCTCAATCTAGGTCTGATTCTTACGGCCTTTGCCATCGTTGCGTTTAAAACCCCTAATCACTTTGCTTTTGGCGGCACCTCGGGCGTGTCGGTCATTCTGTCCACGCTGTTCCCGACCCTGCCCGTCGGCGTCTTTATGTGGATTATCAACGCGGTTCTCGTCGTCTTGGGCTTTATCTTTTTGGAGCGCAAGGCAATCCTGTGGAGCGTCTTCGCCTCGTTTGCGCTGTCCGCCTATGTTTCGCTGTTTGAGCTTTTTATTCCGACCGATGTCTCGATGACGGGCGATATGTGGCTCGACCTGTGCTTTGCCGTGATTCTGCCGGCGCTCGGCAGCGCCATCGTTTTTGATATCGGCGCCTCGACGGGCGGCACGGACATCCTCGCTATGATCCTCAAACGCCGTACCACACTCGAGATTGGCCGCGCGCTGTTGCTGGTCGATATCGGCATCGTGACCATCGCGGCCTTTTTGTATGGTCCGCGTATCGGTCTGTATTGCGTGCTCGGCCTGTTTGCCAAGACGCTTGTGGTCGACAAGGCCATCGAGAGCATTCATCTTCGTAAGGTCTGCACGATCATTTGTTCCGAGCCCCTTAAGGTCGAGGAGTTTATCGTCAAGCATCTCAACCGCACGGCGACCATCAGCCGCGGCTACGGCGCCTTCTCGGGCAAGTGCGTGACGGTGATCATGAGCGTGCTGAGCCGTCGCGAGGCCGTGCAGCTGCGCCGTTATGCGCGCGAGGTCGATCCTGGTGCCTTTATCACGATCGTCGACAGCTCCGAGATCGTCGGCAAGGGTTTCCGCGGCACGAACTAGCGCGGACACACTCGTCAAACAATCGAAAAGCGCCTCGCGCGTTGCAAATACGTCATCTAAGAGTATTTGTCCTCACATTGGGTGATAATGATGCCAAAGACATCGTTTGCGATCCAGGTGATTCGCTCTAGATACGAAGGGATGATTTCGATGTTCTGTTCGCAGTGTGGCGCCCCCATGGGCGATAACGACAAGTTCTGCGGCGTGTGTGGTGCCCCCAATGCCGGTGCTGCAGCTTCCACCCCTCAGGGTCAGCCTCAGCCTCAGCAGTTTGTTCCTCAACCTGTCGCGAACGCGTCCAAGGGCTGCACGGCTCAGGCGTTTGAGGATATGACCAAGACTCCGGGCGTGCTGCAGCGCGTGTGCCAGATTGCCTTTTTGCCGGCGCTTATCTGTGTCGTGTCGGTACTCGTGCTGTTCATCCCCGTTATCGGCGGTATTGCGGCTGCCATCGGCTTTTTGGCTGCCTACGTGGCGAGCGTGTGCGGTTCGGGCTTTGGCATCGAGTGGGGTCGCGACCTGTCGCTTAAGATCGATGACGGCATGGGTCGTCCGTTGATGCGTTCCACGTCGTTTGGTCTCGGAATCTTTTCGAGCGTTATTTCGGTCGTGCTCGAGGTTATCGCTGCCATTCCCATTATCGGTGTAGTGCTTTCGCTGGTGGAGGGCGTGGTAATTGGCGCCGCGGGCTCGTATTCTTATTACGGCTCTTATGCGCTCGAGGCTGCGCTGTTTGGCTCGCTTGGCCTGCTTGTCCTGGCTATGATTGCCACGGCGGTCCTGGGGGTCTTCTTTAAGATGTTCGCCGACATTGCCGTGATGCACTTTGCGGTGACCGGTCGCGTCGAGAGCGCGTTTTCGCTCGATAAGGTTTGGGCAGCCTTTAAGAACAATAAGACCAAGCTGTTCTGCGCTTCGTTCCTTCCCGAGTTTTTGACGGGCCTGGTCGCCAACGTTGTCACATGGATCTTGACGGTCGTCTTTGGCGCCGTTGCCTCTGTCGGTATGTATAGCTACTACTATCGTCCTACGGGTATTGAGGCGATTGTTGCCGGCGGTGGCATCACACTCGTGCTGTTCCTGGTGCTGGTCGCTTTTGTCACCGTATTTCTTACGGTCTTTGGCAAGATGCTCAAGCATCGTGCCGTTGGCTATTGGGTCGCACGTTATGCAAGCGAGTGGGTTGACGAGGACAAGGACGATGTCCTGACTTTTGTATTGCCCTTCGAGAAGAAGTCCGCTCCCTCGGGTTACAGTGCTCCGGATGCTTCGCCGGCACCTGCACCCGCTCCCGCGACCGAGCCTGAGCCGGCACCCGAGTCTGAGACGGCGTCTGAGCCCGAGCCTGCGCCTGAGCCTGAGCCGGCACCTGCACCTGAGACTGCGCCTGAGCCCGAGTCCGAGCCTGAGCCAGCGCCTGTGCCTGCGCCTGAGCCGGCGCCCGAGTCAAGTTCCGACGAGGGCCCTCAGGACGAGTAGCATGCCGCCTGCCATTTGGGGACGGGGTAGAAATGGTGGAAATAACGCTTGACAGATGAGCGGGGGCGGACGTTTCGACGCGTCCGCCCCCGCTTTGCTTTAGCCAGGCTGTTATGGATGGGTGTGACGACTACTCGTCGTGTTTCTCCTCGCGGCGAGCGGCGGCGCGGGCTTCGTGGATGCCCTTGATTGCGGCATGGCGAGCCGTGCGGGCGTCGTGGATGGCGTCACGAGCCTCGGCGGTCGTCGCCTTGGCAGAGCGCAACTTGGCGGCCAGATCGGGGTTGGTTTCGGCGACCGCGGTGATCGCGGGGCCGTCGAGCTCCTCTTGCGTGGGCTCGGCCAAAAAGTCGATGGCATACTGGGCTGCCACCATGGAGCCCTTGGCCAGCACTCTCTCGTCAATCTTGTAAAAGCAGGAATGCTGGGCGTACGTGGCGCCAATCTTGGGGTTACGCGTACCTACAAAGGCGAGCACGCCCGGCACGCGGCGCAGGTACTCCGAAAAATCCTCGCCCGAAAGTGTGCCGCGATAATGGCCTTGGCCGGCGGGACCCAGACACTTAATTACGGCCTGACGGCAGCGCTCGCTCGAGGCCGCGTCGTTTTCGACCTTGTAGTTGGCGATGGTGTAATCGGTGAGCTCTGCCTCGGCGCCCAAGGCGGCTGCAGTATGCTCCACGATGCGGCGCATAAGCTCCGGCATTTCCTCGTGGGTTGAATCGCCGTAGGTGCGCACCGTGCCGGCGAGGTAGGCCGTGCCGGCGATAACGTTGCGCGCGGTGCCGCCGTGCAGCTCGCCGACGGTGATGACGGCCGGCTCATAGGGGCTGATCTCGCGCGAGACGATGGTCTGCAGGGCGTTGACGATCTCGGCGGCAACCATGACGGCGTCGTGGCCGCGCTGGGGCATGGCGCCGTGGCACGAGGTGCCGCGGACATCGATGCGGAACCAGTCGGTATTGGCCATGCGCGGGCCGGGCTCGCAGCTTACGGTACCGGCGTCGACCTCGCTCCAGATGTGCGCGGCGTAGGCGCCGTCGACGCCGTCGAGCACACCCGTGCCGATCATGAGTTTGGCGCCCTGGCCGTTTTCCTCACTGGGCTGGAAGACGATGCGGATCTCGCCGTGGATGTCGTCGGTCATATGGCGCAGGATCTGCAGCGTGCCGAGCATCATGGCGATGTGGCAGTCGTGGCCGCAGGCGTGCATGCAGCCCTCGTTGACACTGGCGAATTCCTCGCCGGTCTGCTCGGTGACGGGCAGGGCGTCAATATCCGCGCGCAGCAGTATGCGGCGGCGCGGCGTGCCGTCCTCGCGATAGGCGTCGGGTGCGGTGCCGCGAAGGGTCGCCACCAGGCCCGTCTTAAGGGGGCGCTCGTAGGGGATATTCATGGCGTCGAGCTGGTTGGCGATGTCGGAGGTCGTGCGCTCTTCGGCGAGGCTCAGCTCCGGGTGCTTATGGAAGTGCCGGCGCTGCTTAATGATGTAGGGTTCAAACTCGGCGGCGATATCTTGGATGGCTGCGGTGATATCGTCAGCCGCGCGAGTCTCGGTCGCCGCCATAATCTGCTGTGCCTTGGTCTTCGTCATGATCGATTTGCTCCTTGCTGGGTTGATCGCAAAATCGTACAGGCTCTTTCCAGTATGCCACCTGCCGCTAGGGCTGGTAAAGTTGCCGTTTGCCGCTTGGGGTTTTGTTACAAGGGCGGGGGAGTACACTCGGGGGTGTTGAATTTCCTGCCAGAGATGGGGATGCCCATGCAACATATCGATCGGATTATCCGCTCCAAGAACGTCTTTACCGCGCAAGACGGCATCGATTCCGCCCGCGAGCTGGCGATTGCCATCGCAGGCGACCATATCGTCGCAGTCGGTGCGCCCGATGACGTGATTGCCGCCGCTCCCGCCGCCACGCCGGTTCTCGACTACGGCGAGCAGTTTGTCTGCCCCGGTTTCCATGACGCTCATCTGCACTTCTTCCATACCTCGGTTGGCTCCTCGCCGTACATGCTCATGGATATGGGCACGTCCGAGGCGGCGCTGGTGCAGCACGCGCTCGAGTTTTCCCAGGACCTGCCCGATGACGCCTGGGTTGTGACGCAAGGCTGGCGCGACTACCGTTGGGACCCGCCCGAGCATCCTACCAAGGCGTCGCTCGATGCGGCATTCCCCGATCGTCCCTGCGTTATGTACTCGGGCGACGGGCACACGCTGTGGCTCAACAGCCGCGCACTCGAGGCGCTCGGCGTCACGCGCGACAGCGAGCCGCCAGCGGGCGGTAGCTACGACAAAGACGCAAACGGCGAACTCACGGGCATTGCTCACGAAGCGGCTGCCATGCAGCTGCTGCCGCGCTGTCTTGAGTGGCTGGGCGAAGATCGCATCGCAAGCGCTTACGCCGATCAAATGAGGCGCATGGCCGAGCAGGGTATTACCTCGATCTGCGATATGTCGCTCATGCCCATGCCGGGCTGCGATTTTATCCGCGACGATGTCTACGACAAACTGCAGACGGCCGGCAAGCTGGGCATTCGTGCCCATCTGTTCCCCACGCTGCTGGATGACCAGTCGCGTCTAGAAGAGCTCCAGGTACGTTACGCGAACAACGCGCTGCTTTCGGCGCCAGGTTTTAAGCAGTTCTTCGACGGCGTGTCGAGCGAACACACGGCATATCTCACTGAGCCCTATACCAATCCGCGCTTCCCGGGCGACCAGGGCCGTCTGACGGTCCCGGCCGAGCGCATGCGCAAGTTGGTTCTGGCGGCAGCCGAGCGTGGCCACACCGTGCGCATCCACGTTATCGGCGACGGTGCGATTCATGCCGCGCTGGATATCTTCGAGGAGGCAGCCGACCTGTACGGCCTGCCCCAGCACGGCCATAACACGCTCGAGCATCTGGAGAATTTGCTGCCTCAGGACATCGATCGTCTGCGCAAGCTCAACGTCATTGCCTCGAGCCAGCCTTGCCACATCACGCTCGACCCGGGTGGCCCGGAGCGCGATCTGGGCCTGGAGCGCAGCCGCATCATGTGGCCGTTCGCAACCTATAAGCAGCGCGGCATTCGCCAAGCCTTCGGTACCGACAGCCCTATCACGCCCGTTACCAGCATGAACGTGCTCTACACGGCTATCACGCGCCAGGACCCTCGCAGCCACTGGCCCGAGGGCGGCTGGTTGCCGAGCGAGCGCATCGATGCAGCAACGGCTCTGCGCAACTACACCCTGGGCAGCGCCTATGCAGCGGGCGACGAGCAAAACCTCGGCAGCTTGGAGCCCGGCAAGTACGCCGACCTGGTAGTCCTGGACCAAAACCCGCTCACCATCGACCCCCAAGAGCTCCAAGCCACCAAGGTCCAGGTCACCTACCTGGCAGGTAACGTAATCTACGAGCGCTAGCCTCATACCTCACTCATAGGGGGCACGTTTCAGCAGCGTGCCCCTTTCTTATTCGCACCATCTGCATCGCCATTTTGCTGCACTGACTTTCCTGAATGCCGGGGCCGAATTAGTCAACCTGGCTCCCGGGGCGGACCGGAGGGCATGAAGTTTGTCGCGAGTTCCGCACGCAAAGGAAAGCACTTAATGTGCTTTCCGTCTTGCGCAGGACTGTAGAGCAGCAAACTTCATGCCCTCCGGTCCGCCCCGGGAGGCACTGCTAAGTTATCCCCTGGCATTCAGAAAATCTAAGTGCCAAAAAATAAGATTTTTTGACTCTGTGTTGTATAACCCGCCATTCGTGGGTACCATTCAACGCGTACGCAAACAAAAAGGGTTAATTCGCGTGGCATAACCACGCGGCCCAAAAAGGAGGAGACAAGCATGTCGTCTTTGAAGCCGCTTGCAGATCGTGTTCTGGTCAAGCCCGACGAGGCCGAGCAGAAGACCGCTTCTGGTCTGTATATCGCCAGCAACGCTCAGGAGAAGCCGCAGCGCGGCACCATCGTTGCCGTTGGCGCCGGCAAGGTCAACGACAAGGGTGAGCGCATCCCCATGGACGTTCGGGTCGGCGACGTTGTCATCTACGGCAAGTTCGGTGGCAACGAGGTCAAGGTCGACGGCGAGAAGTATCTGCTGATGCGTGCCGACGACATCTACGCCGTCGTTGAGGCCTAGTCTCGTCAGACTCTCTGATTCGTTTTTGAACGCGGTCGCTGCATAGGACTCGGAAGCGGCGACGCGAGTCACATTTCTTTTGGAGGATTACTCACCATGGCAAAGAACATTACGTTCAACACCGATGCCCGCGCTAAGCTCGCAAAGGGCGTCAACACTCTGGCCGACGCCGTTACCGTCACCATGGGCCCCAAGGGCCGCTACGTTGCGTTGCAGCGCACGTTCGGTGCCCCGACCATCACCAACGACGGCGTTTCCGTCGCTAAGGAGATCGAGCTCGAGGACAACATCGAGAACATGGGCGCCCAGCTGGTGAAGGAGGTCGCCACCAAGACCAACGACACCGTGGGTGACGGTACCACCACCGCAACCCTGCTCGCTCAGGCCATCGTCAACGACGGTCTGCGCAACGTCGCTGCTGGCGCCAACCCGCTGGCCATCCGTCGCGGCATCGACAAGGCCGTCAACGCCGCCGTCGCCGAGATGAAGAAGCAGGCCAAGCCGGTCGAGACCAAGGAGCAGATTGCTTCCGTCGGTACCATCTCTGCCGGTGACCCCGAGGTCGGCGAGAAGATCGCTGAGGCCATGGAGGTCGTGGGCAAGGACGGCGTCATCACCGTCGAGGATTCCCAGACGTTCGATATCACCATCGACACCGTCGAGGGCATGCAGTTCGACAAGGGCTACGTCTCCGCTTACTTCGTCACGGACAACGACCGCATGGAGGCCGTGATGAAGGATCCGTACATCCTCATCACCGACCAGAAGATCTCCAGCGTCCAGGACATCATGCCCGTTCTCGAGGCTGTCCAGCGCGCCGGCCGTGGCCTGCTCATCATCGCTGAGGACATCGACGGCGAGGCCCTGCCCACCCTCGTCCTCAACAAGATCCGTGGCGCCCTCAACGTCTGCGCCGTCAAGGCTCCGGGCTACGGCGATCGCCGCAAGCGCATCCTCGAGGACATCGCCGTCCTCACCGGTGGCCAGGCCGCTCTGGACGAGCTGGGCGTGAAGGTCGCTGACATCACCGCCGATATGCTCGGTACCGCTAAGTCTGTCACCATCTCCAAGGACAACACCGTCGTCGTCGGCGGCGCTGGCTCCAAGGAGGCCATCGACGCCCGTATCGCTCAGATCAAGGGCGAGATGGAGAACACCACCTCTGACTTCGACCGCGAGAAGCTCCAGGAGCGCCTGGCCAAGCTCTCCGGTGGCGTTGCCGTCATCAAGGTCGGCGCTGCTACCGAGTCCGAGCTCAAGGAGATCAAGCATCGCGTCGAGGACGCCCTGCAGGCTACCCGCGCTGCTGTCGAGGAGGGCATTGTCGCTGGCGGCGGCGTCGCCTTCATGGACGCTGCTCCTGCGCTCGACGCTGTCGAGATCGACGACCCCGAGGAGAAGATCGGCGTCGATATCGTCAAGAAGGCTCTGACCGCTCCGGTCGCTACCATCGCCAAGAACGCTGGCTTTGAGGGCGCTGTCGTGGTCGACAAGGTTGCCGAACTGCCCGCCGGCCAGGGTCTCAACTCTGCCAACGGCGAGTGGGGCGACATGATCGAGATGGGCGTCCTCGACCCCGTCAAGGTCAGCCGCGTCACCCTGCAGAACGCTGCTTCCGTCGCCAGCCTGATCCTCATCACCGAGGCTACTGTCTCCGATGTGCCCAAGAACACTCAGCTTGAGGATGCTATCGCTGCTGCCACCGCTGGTCAGCAGGGCGGCGGTATGTACTAAGGCCGACAAGGTCTAGAACTCCCACCGGGAATCCGGGGGCGTGACGGGGGTTTCTCTCCGGAACGTCCTCGGACATGCAAAGAGGCTCCGCATCGCGCTTCGCGCTGCGGAGCCTCTTTGCGTCCTGCGGAATGTTCCGGAGAGAAACCCCCGTCACGCCCCCGGATCCCCTGCGTTTACGGCCTTGAGGTCGGCGTGGGCGGAGATCGTGGCTGATGGGGATACATGTCCCGGTCGCTGTTTCGCGGCTTTGCCGCGAAAGGCGCGCTACTTTGGGATGGGCGGGGAACGTGGTTGTTGCGGCAACTGGTCCCCACCATAAATTACCCTTGGCATACTTGCGCGAATACCTGCTCGTGCTACACTTGCAATTGCTGTTTCAGGGCGGGGTGAAATTCCCCACTGGCGGTAAATCGGGCGGTGCCAAAGGGGTGCCGTGGCGCAGGCGAGGATCTACGTCGAGCCGATGAGTCCGCGACCCGTGCGTGCGTTGGTTCGCATGCCGGCTGAACTGGTGAGATCCCAGTACCAACGGTTAGAGTCCGGATGAAAGAGGCAGGTGATCTTATGTCTGAACAGTCGCAGCATATCCATTTTGAGAACACGAATAGGTGGAGCACCAAACAGCTCGTTACCATGGCGTTGATGTGCGCCTTGGGTGCCCTGTTTATGTACGTGCAGCTGCCCATCCTTCCTTCGGCGCCGTTTTTGACGTATGACCCGTCGCTGGTGCCGGCGATGGTGTGCGGATTTGCGTATGGCCCCGGTGCTGGTACCGCTGTTGCAGCCATGGCGATCGTTATCCATGCGCTCACTACGGGTGACTGGGTCGGCGCGCTTATGAACCTGGTTGCCACGCTGGGCTACATTCTGCCCGCGGCTATTGTCTACCAGAAGATGCATACCTATAAGGGTGCCGTGATTGGCCTGGCGCTCGGCGTTATTGCCGCTACGGCGTTGTCTATGGTCGCAAACCTTACCATTGGCGTATGGTTCTGGTATGGCTCGGTCGATGTGATCGCCCCACTCATGATTCCTGCCGTGCTGCCGTTCAACCTTATCAAGACCGTGCTCAACTCGGTGTTGACGCTCGCGGTGTACAAGGCGGTCTCTAATCTCATCACGCCCAAGAAGGACCAGGTCAAAGGCCGCGCATGATTGAGTGTCGGGGCGTTTCCTTTAGCTATGACGGTGCCGCGCCGGCACTCGACGGCGTCGATCTGAACATCGAGGATGGCGAGTTTTTCTGCATCCTTGGTGGCAATGGGTCGGGCAAGTCGACGTTTGCCAAGCATCTGAATGCACTGTTGCAGCCCGATGCGGGCACGGTACGCGTCAACGGCATGGATGCGTCCGATCCCGAGCTGGTTTACGACATTCGTTCGACCGCGGGCATGGTATTCCAGAATCCCGATGACCAGCTGGTGGCAACGCTTGTCGAAGATGACGTTGCGTTTGGTCCCGAAAACCTTGGCGTGCCGTCGGCGCAAATTGCGCGGCGCGTACGCGAGGCGCTGAAGGGTGTGGGCCTGGTGGGCTTTGAGCGTCACGAGACCCATGCGCTTTCGGGCGGCCAAAAGCAGCGCGTGGCGCTTGCCGGCGTGCTCGCCATGGAGCCGCGCGTGCTCATTTTGGATGAGGCTTCTTCGATGCTCGATCCACGTGGACGCAAGGGCCTCATGAAGGCTTGCCACGCGTTGCACAATCGTGGCATGACCATCGTGATGATTACGCACTTTATGGAAGAGGCCGCCGAGGCCGATCGTGTCGCGGTGTTTCAGGCGGGTCGCGTTGCCATGCTCGGTAAGCCCGAGGAAATCTTGACGCGGGCGGACGAACTTGCGCAGCTCAACCTGGATATGCCGGTGTCGTGCTGCCTAGGTAGGGCACTTCGTGAGAAGGGCGTTTCCGTTTGCGCGCAGGTGCGCGAGGCAGATATGGTCGCCGAGATTGCACAGGCTTATGCCGAGCGGAGCGGGACGGACATCGCAGGGCAGCCTTCCGCATCCGATTCTCATGTGCTTGACAATGGATCCTCTGCGGCCGACGGGATAGCCGCGTCGGAGCCCGTTATCGAGATTTCGCACCTCTCGCATAGTTACTCGCTGAGCGCCCGCGAGCGCCGTCGATGGCGCAAGCGCTCGACCACTGCGGACGCATCGAGCAAACAAGCTCTTTGGGGCAACGATCCAAACAGCCCCTGGGCGCTACGTGATGTTTCGCTGACGGTGCGCCGCGGCGAGTTTCTGGGATTGGCGGGTCATACCGGCTCGGGTAAATCGACGCTGGTTCAGCATCTCAACGGGTTGATTCGTCCGCAGGAGGGAAGCGTTTGCGCGCTGGGGCTCGACCTATCAAGCAAGAAAGACGCCGCCGCGGTTAAGGCCAAGGTCGGCGTGGTGTTTCAGTATCCCGAGCGCCAGCTATTTGCCGAGACCGTGGCGCAGGACGTGGCGTTTGGCCCGCACAACCTTGGCCTGCCAGAAGACGAGGTTGCACGCCGTGTCGCATCATCGCTTGCGCGCGTGGGCCTCGACCTTGCCGCGATAGGCGACAAGAACCCCTTTGAGCTTTCGGGCGGCCAGCAGCGCCGCGTGGCGTTTGCCGGCGTGCTCGCCATGGAGCCCGAGGTGCTGGTGCTCGACGAGCCCATGGCGGGGCTCGATCCGGCTGCGCGCGGGGATTTCCTGGGGCTCATCGATCGACTCCATCGCGAGGGCCTGACTGTTGTCATGGTTTCGCATAGCATGGATGACCTGGCAAATTGCTGTGACCGTATCGTTGTGATGAACGAGGGCGCCGTGTTTGCCGAGGGAACGCCCGCGCAGGTGTTTGCGCGCGCGAACGAGCTCAAATCGATCGGCCTGGGCGTTCCTGCCGCCCAGCGCATGGCGCTGGCGCTTGCGCAAGCCGGTGTGCCGCTCCGCTGCGACAAGCTTTATACGGTTGAGGCGCTAGCCGACGAGTTGGCCGGCTTGCTGCTGGGCTGCGCGGACGTGCCTTTGAGGGTTCCGTGTCAGGCTGGTTCCAAGGCGCCCACGCGAGAGGAGGGCTGCTAATGGAGGCGTTCTCATTTGGCAGCTACTATCCTGGGGATAGCGCGGTGCATCGCCTGGATCCGCGTACTAAGTTGCTCCTAGGTTTCGCATTTCTGATCACCGTGCTCACCGTCGGAAGCTTTTGCGGGCTGGTTCCGGTCGCATTTTTTGTCGTGCTGGTCTATCTCGCAGCCCGGGTGCCGTTGCGCCGGGTCCTATCATCGATGGCACCATTGCTGGCGATTGTCGTGGTGGTCGCGGTGCTCAACCTGTTTTCCGACCAGAGTGGCCGCATCCTGTGGCAGCTTGGCTTTTTGCAGGTGAGCGAGGGCTCGCTGCGTTCTGCGGCGTTTGTGGCGTGCCGCCTGACGTTGATGATGGCCGGCATGAGCGCCATTACACTCACCACGCCGACGCTCGACCTCACCGCGGGCTTTGAACGTCTGCTCGCACCATTTGCGCGCGTGGGGCTTCCGGCGCACGAGCTCGGCATGATTATGGGTATCGCGCTGCGGTTTATGCCGCAATTTGCCACCGAGATGAAACAGACGGCCGATGCACAGGCAAGTCGCGGCGCGCGCGTGACGGGCGGTCCGCTCGGCGGTGTGCGCATGCTCGGCAGTGTGGCGATTCCGCTGTTCACCGGCGTGTTCCGTCATGCCGAGACGCTTTCGGCCGCCATGGATGCGCGCTGTTATCACGGCGAGCAGGGACGCACGCGTCTGCATGCGCTTGCGTTTGGCCGGGGGGATGTACTGGCAGCGCTGGCGATGGCGCTGCTGGTGACATGCGTTGTCGTTATCAATCTTCAACTCGTCTAAGCTCGATTCGAGCGCAAGAAAGGGGTCTCTATGACCGACACCGATCGCACGGCTCAGCTCGAGCGCGCCTGCTCGTATCTCAGGCGCATTCCGGCGTGGTATCTTGCCACGACCGATGCGAGCGACGGGCATCAGCCCCGCGTGAGGCCGTTTTCGTTTGCCATGGTCGATGATGGCAAGCTGTGGTTTTGCACGTCGCGCGACAAGGACGTGTGGGCGGAGTTGAGCGCGAATCCCAAGTTTGAGGTATCGGGCTGGAAGCCGGGGGAGTGCTGGATCGTGTTAACTGGCGAGGCCGCGCTCGAGGACGATGCATTCGTGAGCGACAAGGTGCGCCAAGCGGGCTTTAAGCACATGGTGGGCATTGGCGAGCAACACGATAGCGCCAACGATGGCCGCCTTGCATTCTTCTCGGTCCGCAACATCGCCGCACGGTTCTGCGATATCGACGGCAGCGAAGAGCGCCTCGAGCTCTAATTTCCCAAATTGACTACCCATTCCAAAAAGACTGGTCAGGCGACAGGAGGAAACGTGGACGGATTGAATACGGTACTGGAGTATCTGACGTCGGTGCCGGCGTGGTATCTGGCGACGAGCGTGGGCGGGCAGCCGCATGTGCGTCCGTTCTCGTTTGCGCAGATTCAGGACGGCAAGCTGTGGTTTGTGACAGCGCGCACCAAAGATGTGTGGCAGGAGCTGCTGCAAAACCAGCGCTTTGAGGTCACGAGTTGGTGGCCGGGCCATGGTTGGTTGATCCTGCGCGGGCGTGCGGGGCTGGAAGACCGGGCTTCGAGCGAAATGCGCGAGGCCGGATGGAAGCATCTTGAGCGCTTGAGCGAGCACTATGAGGGGCCTAACGACCCCGCGCTCGTCTTCTTTAGCGTCGAGGATCCTGAGGCATTTATCTGCAATCATGACGAATGGGTGCCGGTTGAGCTCTAGCCAGCTGGCTCATCCTAACAACTTAGTTTTCGCATGGGCGGACCCCGTGTTGCCCGGCACCGTAAGGAGTGCCGGTCAATACGGGGCCCGCTCTATTTGTCAATTCCTTCAAGCGAATGTGTCGGGAATGTTTCAATGCATGAACATGCAAGCTATTTACGTATTCATGCATCTTTTGGTGCTAAAGTTTCAACCCACCTCATAATGACCGCTGCGAAATGCGCATCGGTGCATAAATCGCAGACAAGGAGTCTGATATGTCTTTGAAGGTTGGAATCGTCGGCGCGGCTGGATATGCCGGAGCCGAGCTCATTCGCCTCGTACTCGGCCATCCCGAGTTTGAACTTGTTGCCATTACGTCCAACGCCGATGCCGGCCAGCCGCTGTCCGCAGTGTATCCGAGCTTTGCTGGCGTAAGCAATCTGGTTTTCACCACGCATGACGCCCCCGAGCTCAAAAGCTGCGATGCGGTTTTTCTTGCCGTGCCGCACACGGCTGCCATGGCGCAGGTGCCCGCGCTCCTTGCCGCGGGCGTTTCCTGCTTTGATCTTTCGGCCGATTACCGTCTGAGCGACCCGTCCGTCTTTGAGGCATGGTATGCCGCCGAGCACACGAGCCCCGAGCTGCTCAAGACCCGCGCTTTTGGCCTGCCCGAGCTGTTCTGCCAGGACTTAGAGACCGCTGCTTCCAGCCATGCCGCCGGAAAGCCCGTTTTGGTCGCTTGCGCCGGCTGCTATCCCACCGCAACGAGCCTCGCTGCCGCTCCTGCCGTGCGTGCGGGCTGGGTGGCAGAGAACGGCCCCGTAATCGTCGATGCCATTAGTGGCGTGACGGGCGCCGGTAAGTCCTGCAACGCTCGCACCCATTTTTGTAGCGCGGACGAGAACCTGGAGGCCTATGGCGTAGGCAAACATCGCCATACGCCCGAGATTGAGCAGATCCTGGACCTGACCGATCGCGTCGTCTTTACTCCGCACTTGGCACCGCTCAAGCGCGGCCTGCTTTCCACGGTGACGATGCCGCTCGCGCCGCAGGCTCTCGACGCGTTGGCCCTTGAGGACGTCGTCGACCATTACAAGAAGTTCTACGCCGGTCGCACCTTTGTGCGCGTGCTCGATGCCGGCCAGCAGCCCAAGACGGCTTCGGTCGTCGGCACCAACGCTGCCCAGATTGGCCTTGCGCTCAACAAGCGCGCGGGCGTGCTGGTGGCGACGGGTGCTATCGACAATCTGTGCAAGGGTGCAGCAGGCCAGGCGGTCCAGTGCGCCAACATCGTTTTTGGCTTTGACGAGCGACGAGGCTTGCCCACAGTGGCGTGCCCGGTGTAGCACATTCGATTGTTAACGATTTGGTAGTCGGGTATCGAGTTGGGCGCCACTTTTAAGCTGGTCTACTAATTGCGACCGGTATGGCGTGTCAGCCGATGCCCGCTTTTTTATTTGATATAAGGAGTCGTAGGGACGATGGATACCGACCTGATTGATATTAAGATTCGCGCCGTCGAGGGTGGCGTTACGGCGGCAGCTGGCTTTAAGGCCGCAGGCATCCATGCGGGATTCCGGAAGAATCCCGAGCGCTTGGACTATGCGCTCGTCGTGCCCGATAAGCCCTGTCCCGGCGCCGGCGTGTTTACGAGCAACCGCTTTTGCGCGGCGCCCGTGCAGGTGAGTCGTGTCAACCTGGGCGGTGCGGACAAGGGCTATGGCATCATCGCCGGCGTTTCAATCAACTCCGGCAACGCGAACGCTGCCACGGGCGAGACCGGCCTAGCCTGCGCGCGCGAGACGTGCAACATCGCCTCGCAGGTTATTGGCTGCGAGCCCCAGCAGATCCTGGTTGCCTCGACGGGTGTGATCGGACAGATTTTGCCGATCGACACGTTTGAGGCAGCCGTCCCGTCCGCCTACGAGGCGCTCTCTGCCCATGGCGGTGCCGATGCGGCCCGTGCCATCATGACGACCGATACGCATTCCAAGGAGTATGCCGTTCGCTATCGCAGCGAGGCTGCGGGCCATGCGGGCAACGCTTATACGGTGGGCGGCATGTGCAAGGGCTCGGGCATGATCATGCCCAATATGGCCACCATGATCGCGGTCATTACTACCGATGCCCCTGTCGAGCCGGCGGCGCTCCACACCTTACTGCTCTCGACCGTTAAGCAGACCTTTAATAAGGTGACGGTCGATTCCGATACCTCGACCAACGACACCTGCATCATGCTTGCTTCTGGCGCTGCTGCCGCTGATACCGAGGCTATCGTCGAGGGCACTGATGCCTTTGACGAACTGTCCTTTGCCGTGCACGAGGTGTGCGAGAGCCTGGCGCGCAACATCGCGGCCGATGGCGAGGGCGCGTCAAAGCTCGTGACGGTTAACGTTACCGGCGCCGCCACCGACGAGGAAGCCGATATCGCCGCCCGTGCCGTCGCCAACTCGCCGCTCGTCAAGACCTGCATCGCCGGTCACGACTGCAACTGGGGCCGCGTCGCCATGGCGCTCGGCAAGTGCGGCGTGAAGTTTAATCAGGAAGACGTTTCCATCGACATGATGGGCATGCCTGTCTGTCGCGACGGTCTGACTGTTCCCTTTGACGAGGACGAGGCTCTGCGACGTTTTGAGGCGTCCGAGATCGTGATCTCGGCCGACCTGGGTGCAGGCGACGCGGCAACGACCGTGTGGACCTGCGACCTCACGCACGAGTACATCTCCATCAACGGCGACTACCGTTCCTAGATTCCAGGCACGCTGCGCATCTTGCCGCATTGCGGACAGCGAAGCACGGCGTGATAACGATACGAAAGACGAGGCAGATTATGAAATTCGCACGCGATTGTCGTTCGAGCGAATCCAACGAAGCAACCGCGCAGCTGCTGTTCGAAGCGCTGCCGTGGATTAAAAACCTGACCGGCAAGACGGTCGTTATCAAATATGGCGGAGCCGCCATGGTCGACGAGCAACTGCGCCCCGACGTGATGAGCGACATCGTTTTGCTCAAGATCATCGGCATGCGCCCCGTCATCGTGCATGGCGGCGGCAAAGCCATCAACGAGGCACTCAGCCACTATGACATCCCTGTCGAATTTAAGAACGGGCAGCGCGTGACTACGCCGGCGACCATGGATATCGTGCGCGAGGTGCTGGGCGGCAAGGTTAACCAGGAGCTGGTCGCTGCCATCAACCACCACGGTAATTTGGCCGTAGGCGTGTCGGGCAGCGATGCCGGCACGCTCATCGCCGAGCCGCTCGACCCCGAACTCGGTCGCGTGGGCAAAGTGACGCACGTCAACACCGACTATATCGAGCGCTTGCTCGATAGCGAGTACATTCCCGTAATCGCTACCGTCGCGGCGGGGGAGGACGGCGGCTTCTTCAACATCAATGCCGATACCGCCGCCGGCGCCGTTGCGGCGGCGCTTCATGCGCACAAGGCGATTTTTTTGACCGACGTCGACGGTCTGTACAAGGACTTTAGTGATAAGGACTCGCTCATCTCCAACCTGACGCTCGACGAGGTCAACGAGATGCTCTACGGCGGGGAGGTCGATAAGGGCATGATTCCCAAGCTGCGCGCGGCCGTCGATGCGCTTGCTGCTGGCGTGTTCCGAGCCCACATCATCAACGGCACGACGCCGCACTCGCTGCTGCTGGAGCTGCTGACCGATGCTGGCGTCGGTACCGTGATCCACTCCACCGAGACGGCCTACGAGTTCGATACGCATCCGCATCCGCTTTCGACGTTTGCGGCGCGTCTGACCGAGAACCTCGACGAGGTCGAGAAGCTCCAGACGGTCTAGCCGACCCGCGGTCGTCGCGTCCCTGCACCCATAGCCCTGCGCCGTACGGCGCCCAACGAAAGGCATCTCATGTCACTTGCAACTCAGCAATCGCTCGAATCCCATTACGTTATGCATACCTTTGGTCGCTCGCTGGTAGAGTTTGTCGAAGGTCACGGTATGAAGCTCATCGGTGACGATGGTCGTGAGTATCTCGACTTTCTCGCTGGTATCGGTGTGTGCAGCCTTGGCCACGGCAACCCTGCAGTGCTCTCGGCGCTCGAGGCTCAGACCAAAAAGCTTCTGCATGTGTCTAACTACTTCTACATCGAGCAGCGTGGACAGGTCGCGGCGCTGCTGTCCAAGCTTGCCAACGACGACGTAGATGGTGCGTGCGTGCTGGCCGATGCCATTGCCGCCGGCGATGAGACCACGGCCGCTGCGCTCGGTGCCCCGGCTGCGGACGAGCAGGTGTGGGAGACGTTCTTTGCCAATTCTGGTGCCGAAGCCAACGAGGGCTCGATGAAGCTTGCGCGTCTGTACGCCAAGCGTGCTGGTAACGGCGGCAACACCATCGTATGCATGCGTGGCGGCTTCCACGGCCGTACGCTCGAGACCATTGCCGCCACCATGCAGGATTGGCTACAGGACAGTTTCCGTCCGCTGCCGGGTGGCTTTGTGGCCTGTACACCCAACGATGTCGACGAACTGCGTTCGATCTTTAAGCAGCTGGGAAGCGAGGTCTGCGCCGTCATGCTCGAGCCGATTCAGGGCGAGAGCGGCGTGCACCCCATGACCGAGGAGTTTATGGCGGCGGCGCGCGACTTGGCACACGAGGTGGGCGCCGTTCTTATCGCCGACGAGGTCCAGTGTGGCATCTTCCGCTCCGGCAAGCCGTTTGCATTCCAGACCTATGGCGTGGAGCCCGACATTATGAGCCTTGCCAAGGGCATCGCCGACGGCGTGCCCATGGGTGCCGTGGTGGCAAAGAAGGAGATCGCCGACGTGTTTAAGCCGGGTGACCACGGCTCGACCTTTGGCGGTAGCTGCTTGGCTGTCGCGGCGTGCGCCGCGACGCTCTCTGCGCTCGTGCGCGGCGATTTTGCCGAGCATGCTGCCAAGGTGGGTGCTTATATGGAGCAGGCGCTGGCTAAGCTTCCGCATGTGGTAGAGGTGCGTGGTCGCGGCCTGATGCTCGGCTGCGATCTGGACGATGCCGCGGGTGATGCACACGACGTCGTGGCCCGTGCATTGGGGGCTGGTGCCGTGATCAACGCTACAGGCGCACATACGCTGCGCTTCCTTCCGCCGCTCGTGTGCGAAGAGGCCGACGTGGACAGCCTAACCGAGATCCTGTCGGACGTTTTGGCTTAGCGCCATCAGACATAGCAATTTGGAGCGGGTTTCAGGCTGCCACGTGCCGTTTGGCGCACGATTGGGCGAACTGGAGCCCGTTTTGCCATAAATCTGCAAAGGCCACGGCCTTTGCGACAGACGTGCTGACGGGTTCGAATCCCATGTACCGGGCGCAAGCAAAAACGGTCCCCTTGCGAGGACCGTTTCCAAATCAGTGGTGGGCGATGAGGGATGTCCGCGTGCGGCTTCGCCGCCCGCCCTCGCTTCGGGCCTACGGTCCTCGCGTGCTGCGCTGGAAAACGCTTCGCGTTTCCTCAGCTCCGCACCCTTGCGGGTTCGAATCCCTCTGCGATGGGCCCAAAAAGGAAAGGCCCCCATCGCTGGGAGCCTATCAAATCAGTGGTGGGCGATGAGGGATGTCCGCGTGCGGCTTCGCCGCCCGCGCCCCGCTTCGGGCCTACGGCCCTCGCGTGCTGCGCTGGAAAACGCTTCGCGTTTCCTCAGCTCCGCACCCTTGCGGGTTCGAATCCCATGTACCGGGCACAAAAAAGAAAGGCCTCCATCACTGGAGGCCTAACAATTCAATGGTGGGCGATGAGGGATTCGAACCCCCAGCCTTGTGCGTGTAAAGCACCTGCGCTAACCGTTGCGCCAATCGCCCGCAGGGATTGAGTATAGCGGAAACCCTGCGTGGTTCACCGCTAATTCATAACGAAAACTAAGCGGCGACTTTAGCGCCCTTGTCCTCGTCGATAAAGAAGCGCTTGTACCAAATGAGGAACGTCAGCGTGGTATAGATCTTGCGCTGGTTGAGCGCGCGACCCTTAAAGTGATCGTCGAGCAGTTTCATGAGCGCATCGGTGTCAAAGAAATCAGCAGCCCACGGCGCGGTGAAGTATTCCTTTACGTAGTCGTAATACTTTTGCTCGCGCAGCCAGAACTTGACCGGTACGGGGAAGCCCACCTTCTTGCGCGTTGCCCACTCGTCGGGCAGCGTGCGGTTGGCGGCGTGACGCAGGACGAGCTTGCAACCTTCTTCGTTAACACGGTAGTTGGCGGGAATGTGCTCGGCAAACTCCATGACCTTCTTGTCCAGGAACGGGACGCGAAGCTCCAGAGAATGCGCCATGCACATCTTGTCGGCCTTGAGCAGGATGTCGCCCGGCAGCCACATGTTCATATCCAGATACTGTTTCTTGGAAAGCTCGCAGCAGTTGGGAACCTGCTTGTAGTACTCGGCGCACATCTCGGCGGCGTTCTTGCCGGTGTCATAAGCGGGCTTGAGCACCTCGTCGACCTCGGAGGGATCGAACACCTTTGCCTGACCCACATACCAGCGCTCGGGAACCTCGGCGCATTTCGTCAGGAAGTTGTGACCCTTAAAGTAGGGGAGATGCTGAACGAGTGAGCCCAGGGCGCGACGTACACCGAGCGGCACGCGCTTCTTAAAGGTGCGCATCTCGGGGGTGTCCTCGTACCACTCATAGCCGGCAAACAGCTCGTCGGCACCCTCGCCCGAAAGGACGACGGTGACCTCCTTGGAAGCCATCTGCGCCAGATAGTACAGCGGCACGCTGGACAGGTTCGATTGCGGCTCGTCCATGTGGTACTGGATATCGGGCAGTGCATCAAAGAACTCGTCGGCGGTAATCATCTTGCGCACGTTCTTGATGCCCAGCTTGTCGGAAAGCTCGGCAGCGTAGTTGGTCTCGTTGAAGTTCTTGTAATCGAAGCCGACGGAATACGTGGTGTCGGGCATGAGACAGGCGGCAATGTAGCTGGAGTCCACACCGCCAGAAAGGAACGAGCCCACCTTAACATCGGCGATTCGGTGCGCAGCGACGCTTTCGTGCACGACCTTGTCGCACTCGTCCACGTACTCCTCGAAGGTCTTGGAGTTGTCGTCGGTGAAGTCACAGCTCCAGTAACGCTTGATGTCCATGGTGTTGGTCGTTAGGTCATACGTAAAGCAATGCGCCGGGGCAAGCTTGAACACGCCCTTAAAGAAGGTCTCCTCCGTGGCAGGGAATTGCAGCGTCAGGTAGGGGCGCAGCGCGTCGTGGTTGACAGCCTTCTCAAACTTGGGATGGTCCAGGAAGCTCTTGATCTCGGAGCCAAACAGCAGCGAGCCATCGGATGCCTGGTAGTAATAGAACGGCTTGATACCAAAGATGTCACGAGCACCAAAGAGTTTGTTCTTGTTCTGGTCGTGAATCACGAACGCGTACATGCCGCGCAGACGGTTGACCAGGTCCTCGCCCCACTCCTCGTAACCGTGTACCAGGACTTCGGTATCAGCGTTGCAGTGGAAGGCGTAGCCGGCCGCCTCCAGCTCGGCACGAAGCTCCTGGAAGTTGTAGATCTCTCCGTTGAAGACAATCGTGACCTTGCCGTCGTCGCTCGACATGGGCTGGGCTCCAGCTTCGGAAAGATCGAGAATCGAAAGACGACGAAAACCAAGGGCAACGTTGTCGACGATATGCTGGCCGCCCATATCGGGACCACGGTGGATGATGCGATTCATCATGGCCGTGAGAACCAGCTCACTCTGTTCATCTGTACCGGTAAAACCGACAAAACCGCACATGCAAGATCCTTTCTGCTGACGGCTCAGGTGTACTGCCGCAAGGATTGCGGCAGCTGATGTCAAATAATCTTTACTATCATGCCAATCTTTTGTTTCGTGATAGGGCATAAGCGCCGAGCGAACCGAAAAAACCACGTCCCGATCTTCAGGCGAAGCGGCGGGACGTGGTTGCGAACGCTATGTTAAAGAACAGCACCCAGATTTCCTTGGTTTTACACGGGGTGAACACTGTTGCCATTTATTAGACCACGGCACAGTCCATGCAATTTTTTAGAAGGCTGTGATGCGCGCAAGGTCAGGTGGCATATTAGGATGGTTGATAATACAGAATGTTTCATCGTTTCTGCCGCGGGACGCCTTCTGCCCTTTAAGGCTGAATTTAGCGAGAGAGGTCTTTGTATGTCGAGTCCGACACAAGAGAAGCTAACTCTGATGCGCTATATAGAGTTGCTCGAGGAAGATGACCTTGTTGTTTCCAGACCGAGCGCTTCGTGCGACCAGCGCATTGAGTTTGCGACTGATGACTCGCGCCAGGTGCGTCCGGGCACGTTGTTTGTCTGCAAAGGCCGTGCGTTTAAGCGCGAGTACCTGCTTTCGGCAATCGCCGATGGCGCCGTGGCCTACGTTTCCGAGGTCGATTACGATGCTGATCTTCCCGCGGTGATTGTGAGCGATATTCGTCGCACGCTCGCCGTGGTGGCAGATGCCTTTTATGGGCACCCGTCGGGTAAGGTGAAGGTCTGCGCCTTTACAGGCACCAAGGGCAAGTCGACCTGCAGCTTTTATCTGCGCGGCATCCTCGCCAACGAGGCCAAGCTTACGGGCTGTCATCGACCCGCTCTTAATACGGGCATTGAGTTCGACGACGGCATCGAGACGGGCCCTTCCAAGCTGACGACCCCCGAATCCTTCCTGCTGCAGTCTCGCATCGCGCATGCTGCGGAGGCGGGTGCCCCGTGGCTGGTTATGGAGGCATCGAGTCAGGGCCTCAAATACGAGCGTACGGGCAAGATTGACTTTGAAGTCGGCGCCTTTACCAATATCGGCGAGGATCACATTTCGCCGATTGAGCATCCGACGCTCGAGGATTACTTTGCCAGCAAGCTCAAAATCTTCTTGCAGAGCCGTTTTGCCGTGGTCAATCTCGATATGGATAAGGTCGATCGCGTGCTCGAGGCGGCATCTCGTTGCGAACGTACGGTGACGTTCTCCCTGACCGACGAGCGTGCCGACGTGCTTGCGCTGGCGATTCGCAATGGCGACTGCGGCGTGGTGGCAACGGTGCGCACGCCCCGTTTTACGCGTGACATTGTGATTCCCACGCCGGTTAAGTTCAATGTGTCCAACGCGCTTGCCGCTATTGCCTGCGCCGAGGCCCTGGGCATTTCCGAAGAGGGTATCGTCCATGGCTTTGAGGGCGTCTTCGTTCCCGGTCGTATGGAGCTCTATCCGTCCGTATCGGGCAAAATCCTGGGCATCGTCGATTTTGCACATAACGGCATGAGCCTCGAGACACTCCTGCGCGACTTGCGCGAGAACTATCCCGAGCGCGAGCTGGCGGTTGTATTTGGCGCTACGGGCGGTAAGGGTGTCGATCGACGCACCACGATGGGCATCGCCGCTGGCAAGTATGCCGACCGAATCGTGATTACCGAGGATGACCCCGGCCCCGAGGATGTCGAGGACATCTGCGCCGAGATCGCGCGCAACGTTCAAGCGCAGGGAAATGATAACTGGCAAATCGTGACTGATCGCGTTGCCGCTATCGAGACTGCCGTGCGCGAAACTGTCCGTCCTGCCGTGGTCATCGTGACCGGTAAGGGCGAGGAAGAGTGTATGCTGCGCAAGAACGGACCCGAGCCTTGTGAGCGCGACGGTTCGATTCTCAAGCGCACCCTTGCGGCGTACGACGCCTAGACCAGCCCCTTCTATGTAAACGGAGTGACCATGTCCCACAACATCCTGCCGACCGTTGCCGAGCTTTCGGGCGAGATGCGCGAGCGCCTTGCCAAGGTCAAGTATGTCTTTACCGATCTGGACGCCACGATGCTCGCCCCCGGCTCGTGCGTGCTGCGCGATAACGACGGCAATCCCTCGACCAAGCTCGTCGAGGCGGTTGTCGCGCTCGCCCGTGCCGGCATCCAGGTGGTTCCCACCTCGGGTCGCAATCGCACCATGATCCATGAGGACGCCCGCGTGCTCGGCCTCAACTCCTACATCGGCGAGATGGGCGGCCTGGTCATGTACGACCTCAAGGCCAACGACTGGGAGTACCTGACGGGCGACATGCCCTACGACCCCGCCTGCGGTCTCACGCCGCACCAGGTGATCGAGCAGACCGGCGTGTGCGAGAAGATCCTTGCCCGCTGGCCGCACAAGATCGAATACCACAACGACATGTCGACCGGCTACAAGTACCGTGAGGTCACCGTCGGCATGCGCGGCGATGTGCCCGACGATGAGGTCCAGGCCATCCTGGACGAGGCCGGCTGCGGTCTGGTCTGGGCTTGCAACGGCCATCTGACTCACCTGTCCAAGCCGACGACGCTCGAGCTTAATCGCGTTGAGGACGGCCGCGCCTTCAACATCAATCCGGCGGGTCTCAACAAAGGCGTTGCCATTGCGCGCTTCTGCGAGCACCTGGGGATCGAGCGCGAGGAGACGCTTGCGCTCGGCGACTCCGAGTCCGACTTCTACATGGCCGACCATGTTGGCATGTTCTGCCTGGTCGAGAACGGTCTGACGAGCGCCGGTGCCCCGGAGTTCTTGGATGCCTGCGACAATGCCTATATTACGCGCGGCAAGATTGTCGACGGTTGGGTGGCAACGGCCGAGCTGTTGGTCGCGGCCCGTTCGTAGCGCGACGCATCACGCATGGTCGCATTTTTCGAGAGAGAATCTGGTGAGGTAATGTCCGATATCGATAATATGGCCGGGGACACGCGTCCGATCGGCGTGTTCGACTCGGGCTTGGGCGGCTTGACGGTCGCGCGAGCGATCGCAACGGCACTTCCGCACGAGTCCGTCTACTATTTCGGTGACACTAAGCGCTGCCCTTATGGCACCCGCACCGAGGACGAGGTTCGCTCGTTTGCGCTGCAGGCGGGCCGCTGGCTATCGAGGCACGACGTTAAGATCATGGTCATCGCCTGCAACACGGCGACCGCCGCGGCCTTGCGTTTGGCTCAGCAAGTGCTTGACGTTCCCGTGATCGGCGTGATCGCCCCGGGCGCACGCGCCGCCATCAACAGCACGCGTACGCGTCGCGTGGGCGTGCTCGCCACCAACCTCACCATTCGCTCGGGCGCCTACACGCGCGCCATCCAGGATTTGGATGCTGGTGTCGATGTGTATGGCTGCCCGGCTTCGAGCTTTGTCGAGGTCGTCGAGCACGAGCTCGCCTCGGGCGCGCATCTGCAGGAGCAGTGGCTCGAGAACGAGGATATTTTTGATACGCCAGCCGTTCGCGCGCTGGTCGGCGCCACAGTCGAGCCGCTGCACGATCGTGGCATTGATACCGTGGTACTCGGCTGCACGCATTTCCCGCTGCTGGTGGGTCCCATCCGCCATGCGCTAGGACCCGGGGTGCGCGTGGTGAGCTCCGCCGAGGAGACCACCCGCGAGCTGACCGATATCCTCACGCGCCGTGAGCAGCTGGCGGGCGATACCGCCGAGCCACAGCATCGCTTTGCCACCACGTCTGACAACATTGCCGAGTTTGCGGTGGCGGGTAGCTTTATCTTTGGCCAGCCGCTTAAAAGCATCGAGCATGTCGATATCGACGAACTCGGTTAGGCTCGCAATGTTGCCGGAGGCTTCGCCACATCTTTTGCCGAAAGGATAGTTCCATGGAATACATGCAGGTCAACCGCGCCAACGGCCGCGCCGTCAACGAGCTGCGCCCCGTTAAGCTCACCCGCGGCGTCATGAAGCACGCCCACGGCTCGTGCCTGGCTGAGTTCGGCGACACGCGCGTACTGTGCGCCGCCACCATCGAGGAGGGTGTGCCAGGTTGGCGCAAGGGCGCCAAGGCCGGCTGGGTAACGGCGGAATATGCGATGCTACCGGCCTCGACCGGTAAACGCTGCAAGCGCGAGCATGCCAACCGCAAGGGCCGCTCCATGGAGATCGAGCGGCTTATCGGCCGCAGCCTGCGTACCGTCGTCAATATGAAGGCGCTCGGCGAGTACACCGTTACCGTCGACTGCGATGTGATCCAGGCCGATGGCGGCACGCGTACGGCGAGCATTACCGGCGCCTGGGTGGCGCTGCACGACGCCCTTGCCATGTGGGTCGAGGCGGGCAAACTCGAGCGCATCCCGCTCACGGGCCAGGTTGCCGCCATTTCCATGGGCGTCGTCGACGGCAACACCCTGCTCGACTTGGATTATTCCGAGGACAGCCACGCCGAGGTCGACATGAACCTCGTCGCCACCGATACCGGTGAGATGATCGAACTCCAGGGTACCGGCGAGCAGGCGCCCTTCGACCGCAAGCGTCTCAACGCCCTGCTCGACCTGGGCGATAAGGGTATCGCCGAGCTCATCGAGCTTCAGCGCCAAGCCCTCGCCTAACCTGCCAAAAAGGGACAGGTTTATTTTGGCAGGTTTTATCTGGGAAAACGTCGAAGTATAAGACTGCCGTTGATTGAGACGGGAGAGAGGCCGAAGTCCTCGTCGTCCTCAACTCGGCATTGCTATAGAGACAAAGGAGACCAGCTATGGCACTTGAGAAGATTGACATCGACACCCTCGACCCGGCGGCGACCATCGTCGTGGCAACCGGCAACGCCCATAAGCTCGCCGAGATCGAGGCCATTTTGGGCAAGGTCATGCCCGAGGTGCGCTTTGTGGCGCTCGGCCAGCTGGGCGATTTTGAGGACCCCGAGGAAAACGGCACGACGTTTTTGGAGAACGCCATCATCAAGGCGCAGGCTGCGGTCGAGGAGACGGGCCTTATGGCCATCGCCGACGACTCCGGCTTGGTCGTCGATGCGTTGGACGGCGAGCCGGGCGTGTATAGCGCGCGCTATGCGGGCGTGCATGGCGACGATGCCGCCAACAACGCCAAGCTTCTCGTTAACCTGGAAGGCGTGGCAGACGAGGACCGTACCGCGCGCTTTATGAGCGTCGTCGCGCTTATCGATACGGACGGCCTGGTCACCTATGGCGAGGGCGCCTGCGAAGGCGTTATCGCGCACGAGGGTCGCGGCGATTACGGCTTTGGCTACGATCCACTGTTCCTGCCAGTCGATACGCCGGGCAAGACCATGGCCGAGCTCACAGCGGACGAGAAGAACGCCATCAGCCATCGTTTCCATGCGCTCGAGCATCTGTCCGCCAAGCTGACGGGCGAGGAGTAGGCCGTGCGTGCGGTGGTACAGCGCGTGCTCAACGCCGGCGTGACAGTCGACGGCGAGTGCGTGGGCCGTATTGGACGCGGCTACCTGGTGCTGCTGGGCGTGGGCCACGGCGACACACGCGCCGAAGCCGACAAGCTGTGGGGCAAGCTCCGCGGGCTGCGTATCAACGAGGATGAGAACGGCAAGACCAACTTGGCGCTGGCGGATGTCGACGGCGAGGTGCTCGTGGTGTCGCAGTTCACGCTGTTTGCCGACTGCCGCCACGGCCGCCGTCCGTCGTTTACGGACGCCGGCGCGCCCGATGTCGCTAACGAACTTTACGAGTACTTTTTGACACTCGTCGCTCAGGACGTTGAGCATGTGGCGCACGGTATCTTTGGCGCCGATATGAAGGTCGACCTGGTCAACGACGGTCCGTTCACCATCGTCCTGGACACCGATAGTCTGTAAGTAGTCAATTTGGGACCGGGCTTTTTTAGCTGCTTGCGTATGGCTGCAACAGGGTGCTATAGTATTAGAGTTTTGTCTATCTTAGGGGTATTATCCTCTTTTTGAATTGCACCCTCTGGAGGCCCTATTCATGGAAGAGATGGAAGTCAATCACGTCGACGACATCCACGAGAAGCTGACCGATATGGTGGGCGATCGCGTCAAGGTTAAGGCCAACATGGGCCGTACCCGCGTCATCGAGCGCATGGGCACCATCAAGAGCGTCCACCCCGCTGTCTTTATCGTTGAGGTTGACGAGCGTCGCGGCCGCAAATCGCGTCAGTCCTACCAGTACATCGATGTCCTTACCGGCCAGGTCGAACTGTTCGACCCCGAGAGCGGCGAACATATCTTTACCCCGCTCGGCAACCAGCTCGAGGAGCACTAACGGTGACCGATCGGTCCCTCATCCTTACCGCGCCGGCAAAGATTAACCTCTATCTGGGGGTTCATACCGAGCGCGACGCCCGCGGCTATCACAGGGTCGATTCCCTGATGGCAGCCGTCGGTCTAGCCGATACCGGCACGGCCCCCCGATGTCATCGACGCTCGTGGCGGTCGGTCTAGCCGATACCGTGACGGTCACGCCGGCGCAGGCGTTGACCGTTCAGACGGTTCCGGCATCCGATTTTCCCATGCAAAAAAATACGGCCTATCGGGCGGCAATCGCTATGGCCGAGCGTTACGGTCGCGATGCCAACGTGTGCGTGACGATCGAAAAGCGTATCCCGCTGTGCGCCGGCCTGGGAGGCCCCTCGACGGATGCCGCTGCGGTCATCGTTGCCTTGGCCGAGCTGTGGGGTATCGACCGCGCCGACCCCGCGCTCGATGACATCGCTCGCGGTATCGGCGCCGACGTGCCGTTCTTTTTGCACACGAGTCCCGCATTCTACGTTGGCGGGGGAGATGTGCTGGCCACTGAGTATCCTGTGCTTCCGGCGACACCTGTCGTATTGGTCAAACCGCACGAGACGAGCATTTCAACGGTTGAAGCGTATCGACGATTTGATGAGAGCCCGGTGCCCGCGGAAAAACCCGATGCGATTGCTTCTGTCTTACGCGCCGGCGATGCCGAGGCGGCATATGCGCTCGTTCATAACAATCTGGGCGTCATATCCGCGCAGATGGAGCCGCGGATTCAGGCAGTTCTCGACTGGCTGCGCGCACAGGAGGGAACCGTTGCCGTGGACGTGTGTGGTTCGGGTGCTTGCTCGTTTGCCATTTGCGATACCGTCGCTGCAGCAGCCCATCTTGCGGGAGCTGCCCAGCAAAATGGCTGGTGGGCCTGCGCGACTGAGCTTATTCCCAACACGGTTCAAATCGACGCGCCAAAGAAATAAAAATTTCTCTAGCACGCGACGAAAATCTTTGTTACTATAGTCGAGCTAACGGGTTGTGGCTCAGTTTGGTAGAGCACTGCGTTCGGGACGCAGGGGTCGCTGGTTCAAATCCAGTCAACCCGACCAGAGCATGAGAAGGGACCGCTTCTTGCGGTCCCTTTTTTTAGCTATTGTTGTGATACCGCGGCACCCGCGGTATACTCATTCGAGCTTGTCTCGCTGTATTGTGGAGGTCTACATGTTTGGACTGAGGGCTCCTGAGCTCATCATTATTCTCGTCGTTGTCTTGATCATCTTCGGGCCTAAGAACCTGCCGAAGCTCGGCAAGTCTCTCGGCTCTACCGTCAAGAATATCCGCGAGGGTATGGAGGGCGACGATAAGGGCGAAACCAAGCAGGCCGAGGACGTTGTGGTCGAGGAGTCCAAGGAGGACAAGGAGATCGCAGAGCTCGAGGCCAAGCTCGCTGCTGCCAAGAAAAAGCAGGCAGAGGACAGCGACGCGGACGCAGAGTAGTCCCATCCCTTTGGGGTGAGCACCTGACCGGCTTGCCCGCAGGCTAGCCGGTCTTTTTCGTTTTGTTGACAGTTGATCGTTACATCATAGTTGGGGAGATATCCGTATGGACGCAAGCCAGATCGTACTGACCGCTGAGGGCCGCCAGAAGCTCGTCGAGGAGCTCGCTTGGCGTGAGGGCGATTACGCCAAGGAGATCGTCGAGGACATCAAGGAAGCCCGCGCGTTCGGCGACCTTTCGGAGAACTCCGAGTACGATGCCGCCAAGGACAAGCAGGCCCAGAATGCTGCTCGCATTGCCGAGATTCAGGCCATCCTCGCCAACGCTCAGGTTGCTGCCACCACGGGCGATCTGACCGTCTCCATCGGTTCCACCGTTTCTCTGATCGATCCCAACGGTGAGGTCATGGAAGTCACGCTCGTCGGTACCACCGAGACCAACTCGCTCGAGCACAAGATCTCCAACGAGTCTCCGGTCGGCCACGCCATTATCGGTCACGGCGAGGGCGACTCCGTTGAGGTCGTTACGCCTTCTGGCAAGACCCGCGTCTACACCATCGCAAAGATCGCACGCTAGACCACGGTCCCGCGTAAAGGTATGTTTTCGCTCCCTGGGACCGAATCCTGGGGAGCGTTTTAGTTTGAGGAGCTAACTTATGGCAGAGAACCAGAACGTCGCCGATCAGGCCTCGACGCTCAACGACGAGCGCGCCACGCGTCTGGCAAAGCGCGCCGCCCTGTTCGAGGCGGGCCAGAACCCCTATCCCGAGCACTCCGAGATCGAGGACTATGTCGTCGACATTGAGGCCAAATATGCCGATCTTGCCGATGGCGAGGATACTGAGGACGTCGTGAAGATCGGCGGCCGCGTGGTCGCCAAGCGCGGTCAGGGCAAGATCATGTTTATCGTCGTGCGCGACGCTACCGCCGAGATTCAGCTGTTCTGCCGCATCAACGACATGGACGAGGCAGCTTGGAATACGCTCAAGGCTCTCGACCTTGGCGATATCCTGGGCGTGACCGGCGTGGTTGTTCGCACCAAGCGCGGCCAGCTCTCCGTTGCCCCCAAGAGCGCGACGCTGCTCTCCAAGGCCGTTCGCCCGCTGCCCGAGAAGTTCCACGGCCTCTCCGACAAGGAGACCCGCTATCGTCAGCGCTATGTCGACCTGATTGCCAACGACGATGTTCGCGAGACCTTCCGCAAGCGCTCGCAGATTCTCTCCACCTTCCGCCGCTTTATGGAGTCCGACGGCTACATGGAGGTCGAGACCCCCATCCTGCAGACCATTCAGGGCGGCGCTACGGCCAAGCCGTTCATCACGCACTTCAACGCGCTCGATCAGGAGTGCTACCTGCGCATTGCTACCGAGCTGCACCTCAAGCGCTGCATCGTCGGTGGCTTTGAGCGCGTCTTCGAGATCGGCCGCATCTTCCGCAACGAGGGTATGGACCTCACCCACAACCCCGAGTTCACCACGATGGAGGCCTACCGTGCCTTCTCCGACCTCGAGGGCATGAAGGCGCTCGCCCAGGGTGTCATCAAGGCTGCCAACAAGGCCATCGGCAACCCCGAGGTCATTGAGTACCAGGGTCAGACCATCGATCTTTCCGGTGAGTGGGCAAGCCGTCCCATGACCGACATCGTCTCGAACGTGCTCGGCAAGCAGGTCACCATCGACACGCCGGTCGAGGAGCTTGCCGCCGCCGCACGCGAGAAGGGCCTGGAGATTAAGCCCGAGTGGACTGCTGGCAAGATCATCGCCGAGATTTACGATGAGCTGGGCGAGGACACCATCGTCAACCCGACCTTCGTATGCGATTACCCCATCGAGGTCAGCCCGCTTGCCAAGCGTTTTGAGGACGATCCGCGCCTGACGCACCGCTTTGAGCTGGTCATCGCCGGCCATGAGTACGCCAACGCATTCTCCGAGCTCAATGACCCGGTCGACCAGGCCGAGCGCTTTGCTGCCCAGATGGCCGAGAAGGCCGGCGGCGACGACGAGGCTATGGAGTACGACGAGGACTACGTGCGCGCCCTCGAGTACGGTATGCCTCCCGCGGGCGGCATCGGCATCGGCATCGACCGCGTGGTCATGCTGCTCACCAACCAGGCTTCCATTCGCGACGTCCTGCTGTTCCCGCACATGAAGCCCGAGAAGGGTTTCCAGTCCGGTGCCGCCGCTGCCAAGGCTGCCGAGGCCGGCAACGCCACAAGCCCGTTCGTCAAGCCGCTCAAGCCCACGCTCGATTACTCCAAGATCGCCGTTGAGCCGCTGTTCGAGGAGTTCGTCGACTTTGATACCTTCTCCAAGAGCGATTTCCGCGCTGTGAAGGTCAAGGCATGCGAGGCCGTCAAGAAGTCCAAGAAGCTGCTGAACTTTACGCTCGACGACGGCACCGGCACCGACCGCACCATCCTCTCCGGCATCCATGGCTACTATGAGCCCGAGGACCTGGTCGGCAAGACCTTGCTCGCCATCACCAATCTGCCTCCGCGCAAGATGATGGGTATTCCCAGCTGCGGTATGCTGATCAGCGCCATCCACGAGGAGGAGGGCGAGGAGCGCCTCAACCTGATTCAGCTCGACGCTTCCATCCCCGCCGGCGCAAAGATGTACTAACTAGTTACGCGGTTCTACGAACCGCGTAACGGCTCGACGCTGCGCGGGCCGCATTTGGACAATCTGACGTTCAACTTCAAGGGCGCGACCAGAAGGTCAGCGCCCTTTCGTTTCACGCCACCTTGTCACAAATGCGACCCGCTCGCTGACTTATGCTCAACCTATGGCGGCATCTCGTTCCGAAGGCACCTTGCTCGCTCTGGCGGGCTTTCGCTCTCTCTCCTCTACCTGCGGCGTTGCCTTGGTTGGCACTTAGGGACGTTCCTCTTGTGCCGGCACTTGGGGACAGTCCTTGTCAAGTCATTGGTGCAAGGGGGACGGATTGCTTTGGGTAGTCATTGCGCACATGGCTCGCATGACAGCCGTCTCTTTTATGTTTCCTTTAGCCGTTGCTGCTTAGGATGGGGGTTAGTCGGGAGGAAGGGAGTGTCTATATGGACGACGCGAGCGAGCGTGCAATCGAAGAGGACATGCTCGATCAGTTCAATTACTTTGACGATGAGGATGAGGAGCTGATCGATCGTCGCGAGCCGGCGCCGCTTGACTCATTTGATCTGGTCGATGAAGAGCCCGACGAGGACGAGGGCGAATCAACGGAGCCCCCACAGCCCTCGCGCCTTGACTCGCTGCTTTCGAGAGCCCCCATGCACCACGGTGTCCGTACCGGCGCGCTTCATATGAAAACTGACTGGCGCCAGATCGTGACGGCAGGCGATGAGCTTGCCGTCGATGCGCCGCTCACCGATAAATCATCCATCATCTGCCGCACCGGCATGCTTATGCTGGCAAGCGGAACAGGTGCCTGGCGCGTGCGCGATACCATGAATCGTGTTGCCGCTGTGCTCGGCGTCACGATTCACGTCGACCTGAGTCTCCTGTCGTTTGAGTGCACCTGCATCGAAGATGGCCACTGCTTTAACGAGGTCGTCAGCCTACCCACGACGGGAGTTAATACTCATCGCATTTGGATGATGGAGAGCTTCTTAAAGGAAATCGAGATTTACGGGCGCCGGTTTACCGTGCACGAGTACCACGAGATGCTCAAGACCGTTGAGAGCTCAAAGCCCGATTACGCTCCCTGGCAACAGGGCCTTGCGGCAGCCTGTGCTTGCGGCGCCTTCGTCTTTTTGCTCGGCGGCGGCCCTATCGAGATGGCCTGCGCATTCGTAGGCGCTGGTGTCGGCAACTTTGCTCGCTCCCATATTCTCAAGCAGGGTCTTGGCCAGTTTAGCGCGCTGACGACTGGCGTTGCGCTCGCTTGCGTTTCGTATCTGCTGGCATTGCTCGGCCTTGGCCAGGTCATCCCTGGGGCAATGTCGCACCAAGAAGGCTATATCGGCGCCATGCTCTTTGTGATTCCCGGCTTTCCCCTCATTACGGCAGGCCTCGACATCGCTAAGCTCGATATGCGAAGCGGTATCGAGCGTCTTTCGTATGCTGTATCGATTATTGTGATGGCGACCCTCGTAGGTTGGATGGTTGCCGAATGTGTGGGACTGGCGCCGGATGACTTCGCCCCGCTCGGCCTCTCACCGTTGGCTCTTACGCTCTTGCGCATACTGATGAGCTTTATCGGTGTATTTGGCTTCTCGGTTATGTTCAACAGCCCGGTAAAGATGGCAGCGGCGGCAGGGCTCATCGGCGCTGTGTCCAATACCTTGCGCCTTACGCTCGTCGATGCGCCGACGATATTTCCTTTCCTGGGCCTGGGCACAGGTATGCCTCCCGAGGCAGCAGCGTTTATCGGCGCACTGGTATCGGGGTTGCTCGCGAGCTTAGCCGAAATCAAGCTCACCTACCCGCGTATCGCCCTCACGGTGCCATCGATTGTCATTATGGTGCCGGGCTTGTATCTGTATCGCTCGATGTATTACATGTGCACCTTCGATACGGTCAATATGCTCGGCTGGTTTGTGCGTGCAGTACTCATCGTGGCGTTTTTGCCCGTTGGTCTGGGTGTGGCGCGTACGCTCACCGACCCTCGCTGGCGCCACACCAGCTAATTGGTACAAGGGGGACAGGTTACTTTGCACCAAATGAGTTGCGGTGAAATAGGGACTGAATGCTGTTTAAAGGGTCAAAACAGTCCGTATTCCACCGCAACTTATGGGGTCGGGGATTATTGGTGCCCTGCATCTTCATAAACTCAACGCTTACGAAGCGCGCGCCGTTCGTGTTAGGGTAGTTCCACCACATAAGTAGTCACAGACGCACGTACCACGGGCGGGCGAGATGAAGTCCCAACAGCTCCATCTTGCCCGCCCATTTTTGTTGCGTGGTGTTGCGGCGTAACACAGAAAGGACCATGCCCTTTATGCCTATCAACAAACGAGAGAGCCTGCTGTTTACCTTTATCATGTGCTTTTGCATGGTGCTCTGGATGAGCATCTACAACGTTGCCCTGCAGCATGGGGCCATCAACGGCGAGGTTGTTGCCGCCGCGTGGCTCGGCTTCCCCGTTGCCTACATTTTTGCCATGTGCTGCGACTGGTTTGTTGCCAGCCCCCTTGCCAAGGGTTTCGCCTTTAAATTCCTGGTCACGCCGGGTAAGAGCTCGCCGCTTGCCATGACGCTCGCCGTCAGCTCCTGCATGGTCGTTCCCATGGTCATCATCATGTCACTCTACGGCGCGTGCGAAGGCCTGTTCCATATGCCCGGCGGCATCCTTGCGAACCTGTATTCCGTGCCTGCGATCTGGATGATCAACATCCCGCATAATTTTGTGATGGCGCTGCCGTGGAACCTTTTGGTAGCCGGTCCGATTTCCCACTTCGTCTTCCGTCGCGCCTTCCCTGTGGGGACGGTTTTCAAGGAGGAGCATGCCGAGCTCTTGGAGCAGGCTATGGCTCCTGAGTGCGAGTAGCTCGCTTAGGGATCTGCTGAGCGCGGGCGACTTGCTTGGTTGGAGCCCTAAGCGTGGATAGCTCTCTCGGCGACATCGCGGGCGTGAGCGGTGCGCATGACCGGAGGGCCCGTGCTGCTCCGTTGCCCGACGTGCTAGCGCGCAGAAGAATCTGTTGGTGCATTCGGCGGCTGCTGAAGCGTTTCGGCAGCCGCTTTTTATACGGAGTTTAAATACAACAGTCTGTTGTATTACGTAGAGTGGTATATCTCTAGCAGGAAAAATGCGAGAGACGGAGCATTATAGCGTTGCTAGTAGGACTGGACGTAGGGTCGACGACGACCAAAGTTTACGCGATGCACGAGGATATGACCGAGGCGTGGTGGGGATATCGCCGCCATGGGGCGTGTCAGACAGCGAGCGTGCGCGCCATGCTCGGCGAGCTCGCCGAGCGCTTTCCCCATGAGTCGCTGCGCGTTGCGGTGACCGGCTCGGGTGCGCGCGATATCGCGACCGCGCTGGGCGCCTCGTACGTTCAGGAGGTGGTCGCCAACGCGCTCGCGATCAGCAGGTTCTATCCGCAGACGCGCTGCGCCATCGAGCTGGGCGGCCAAGACGCCAAGATGATCTTCTTCCGCACCAACGATAAGGGAGACATCGAGGTTGCCGACATGCGCATGAACGGTTCGTGCGCAGGCGGTACCGGTGCATTTATCGACGAGATGGCAAAGCTCATGGGGGTCGGCACCGAATCGGGCGAGTTCGAGCAGCTCGCAAGCCGGGGAACGACCGTCCACGAGGTCTCGGGCCGCTGCGGCGTGTACGCAAAGACCGATATCCAGCCGCTGCTCAACGAGGGCATTCCTACCACCGACCTGGCGCTTTCGGCGCTTCACGCGGTCGCCCGCCAAACGATCGGCGGTCTGGCCCAGGGTATCGACATCGAGCCGCCGGTAATCTTCGAGGGCGGTACGCTCGCCTACAACCCCACGCTGGTCCGCGTGTTCCGGGAGCAACTGAATCTATCGGACGATCAGGTTATCGTCCCGCGCGATCCGCAGATCATGGTCGCGCGCGGTGCCGCCCTGTCGCTGACCGACATGTTCGCATCGTCCCAACCGATCGACCTTCCCGACGCTTTTGTCCGGCTGGATAAGCTCGAGACGGTCGCGCCCGCAAGCGGGGAGGGACGTCTTGCCCAGCCCTTTTTTGCCACACCTGCCGAGCAGGCGGATTTTACGGCACGCCATGGCAAAGAGACGCCGGCAAAGGGTCCGGATGCGTATGCGCCCGGAGAGACGGTGCGTGTGGCGCTCGGTATCGATTCGGGGAGCACGACGACCAAGTTCGCCCTGGTCGATGAGGCGGGTGAGCTTGTCGATTCGTTCTACGCGTCTAATAACGGCAGACCGCTCGACGTCGCCCAACAGGGTCTTGTCAGCTTGAAGAACCGCTGGGAGACAGCGGGAGTCACGCTTGCGATCGATGCCGTGGGCACCACGGGATACGGCGAGGAGCTTTTCGCGTGCGCGTTCCACGCCGACTACCATACGGTCGAGACGGTCGCGCACGCCCGCGCCGCGTGCACATGCGTTCCCGATGCGACCTTCGTGCTCGACATCGGCGGACAGGATATGAAGGCCATCTGGCTCAACCACGGCGTGCTGACCGATATCGTCGTCAACGAGGCGTGCTCTGCGGGCTGCGGCTCGTTCCTCGAGGGTTTTGCCAAAAACCTCGGAATAGCCGTTGAGGATATCGCGACCGAGGCATTTTCGTCCAAAGCCCCCGCCGTTCTCGGCAGCCGCTGCACGGTGTTCATGAACAGCAGCGTCGTTTCCGAGCAGCGGCGCGGTAAGGGTCCGGGCGACATCATGGCCGGTCTCTGCCGTTCGATTATCGAGAACGTGTTCACCAAGGTCATTCGCGTTTCAAATCTCAACCGTCTGGGCGACAAAGTCGTCGTCCAGGGCGGCACGTTCCGAAACGACGCGGTGCTGCGCGCATTCGAGCAGTATCTGGGCAAACCCGTCACGCGTGCGCCCCACCCGGGGCTGATGGGCGCTATCGGTATCGCCCTGCTCGCGCGCGAGGAATGCCGCAAGGGCGACGCCGGCACGTCGTTTATCGGGCTCGATGCCGTGGAGCGCTTCGAGCATCGCGAGTTCGGCGGCGTTACCTGCCGTCGGTGCAACAACCGCTGCCAGCGCGCGGTCGTGGCATTTGGCGACGGCTCGCTTTACGTCACGGGCAATCGCTGCCCGCGCGGCGGCGCCATCTCATGGGATGAGCTCGTGCGCGAGGTTCCCGCGGCGGAGGAGCTGCGTCCGCAGGGTACTTGCGAGGCACAGGCACCCGGCACGGGGCGCGACCGGACCGCGGCTGCCCCCAATCTCTTTGTCGACCGCGAGAAGCTGCTGTTCGAGTCGTGCCCCACGGTTCCCGTCTGCGGGGGGCGCGATGTCACGATCGGCATTCCCCGTGTGCTCGAGTTCTGGGACACCATGCCGTTCTGGTCGACGTTCTTCAGCACGCTCGGCTTTAAGGTGCGCGTCTCGGGACGCAGCACCAAGGCGATGTACGAGCGCGGTCTGGCGCACGTCACATCCGACACCGTGTGCTTCCCGGCCAAGCTCGTCCACGGGCACATCCGCAATCTCGTCGACGCCGGCGTCGACCGCATCTTCATGCCCATCATCACGACGGTGCCCACCGAAAACACCGCCTCTACCAGCGAGTGGATGTGCGCCGTCGTAAAGGGATACCCCTACGTGATGCGCAATGCCGATAACCCGGAGGAGCGTTTCGGCGTTCCGTTCGATACGCCGCTGTTCCACTGGTACGACGAGGGCGACCGAAACCGCCAGCTCAAGGCGTGGTGCAAGGAGACCTTCGATATCGATGCCGACCTGGTTGCCAAGGCGACCGAGCAGGCGGACCGCGCGCAGCAGACGTTTGAGAACCAGCTGCAGCTGCGCGGCAGGCAGGTGCTCGAGAACGTGCGCGAGGACGGCGGCTACGCGGTGGTGATCGCTTCGCGCCCGTACCACAACGACCCGCTGGTCAACCACGGGCTGCCCAAGCTCTTCTCTGAGCGCGGCATCCCCGTGCTGACGCCCGATGCGGTGCCGGGGGTCTGCAACGTCGATCTTTCCAACAGCCGCATCGACATCGTGAACAACTACCATGCGCGCATGCTGTCGTGCGCGGTCATCGTCGCATCGACGCCCGAGCTCGAGCTCGTGCAGATGGGCAGCTTCGGCTGCGGCCACGATGCGTATCTCACCGATGAGATCGCGCGCATGATGGGCGAGATGGGCTCCAAGGTTCCGATGATGATCAAGCTCGATGAGAACGACGTCGCCGGTCCCATGGGCATTCGCGTGCGTTCGTTTATCGAGTCGGTCAACCGTCGTCGCGCGGAGGAGCGTGCCGAGGGCGCCCGGGTGCACGCGGTCCATCCGCTCGACGACCCGTATAAGGTCAAGTACACCAAGCGCGACCGGCACGACAAGATCGCGCTGGTCCCCAACACCTCCCATGCGTTCTGCAGGCTCATGACCGCGGCGATGCGCAATCAGGGCGTGCGCGCCGAGGCCCTTGATATCGGGCGCGAGGATGCCATCCGCCTGGGCAAACGCTATGTGCACAACGACATCTGCTTCCCCGCGCAAATCGTGATCGGCGAGGCGCTCGCGGCACTCGAGAGCGGTAAGTACGACCCGCACGACGTCGCCGTGGTGACTGGCAAGTATATCGGCGACTGCCGCCTGACGCACTACATGCCCCTGCTGCGCCGCGCGCTCGACGACGCGGGATACGACTATGTCCCGGTGCTCACCAACGACGACGTCGATGCCCACAATGCGCATCCGGGCTTCAAGCTCGGCCTTGGCCCGAGCATCCAGATCGCCTACGGTCTTCCCATGATCGATACCCTCGAGGCCATGCTTAGGCGCATCCGTCCCTACGAGCTCGAGAAGGGCGCGGCGGACGCTGCGTTCGACCGCGCGCTCGATGAGGTTATCGAGGGCATGGAGCGCTCCGGGCTGAGAGGCCAGGCGACGGGCTTCAAACGCGCGCTTGCGATCATGGACGCCGTTCCGTACGACCGCTCGAACCCGCATCCGACCGTTCTCATCGTGGGCGAGTACCTGCTCAATTTCCATCTCGGCGCCAACCACGAGATCGAGCGCTACCTCGAGGACAACGGGCTCGAGGTCATCGAGGCGCGCATGACCGACGTGATCCGCAAGACCTATTTCTACAAGCATGCGCAGTCGCGCGAGTTCCACGTCGACCTGTCGCTGCCCGAAAAGGCCTGGTACGCCACGGCGGACAACCTGTTCGAGCTCGCGCACGACCGTTGCGACCGCCTGGGCGCGGCGAGCCCGCTCTACGAGCCGCCGACGCGCATGCCCGAGCTCGTGCGCGCGAGCGATAAGATCCTGCACCATACGTTCGATGCGGGCGAGGGCGTGCTGATTCCGGCGGAGATCCTCGAGCACGCCAAGCGCGGCTGCCGCAACTTCGTGATCCTGCAGCCGTTCGGGTGTCTGCCCAACCATGTCGTGGGGCGCGGGCTCATCCATGCGCTCAAGGAGCAGTATCCCACGGCGCAGTTCCTGCCGCTCGACTACGATCCCGACGTGAGCTTCGCCAACGTGGAGAACCGTCTTCAGATGCTCATCATGAACGCCAAGGCGCAGGGGTGCGGTGAGGCGCATGGCGAGACCGCGTAAGGACGCCGATGCGCCCGATGCACGCACCCGTATCATCGAGGCGTTTTGGGAGCTCATCGAGAACAACAGCATCTTCGAGCTGTCGGTTGGCGAGGTGACCCGCGCCGCCCGGTGCAATCGCGGAACGTTTTACTACTATTTTCACGATTTCGATGAACTCGTCGCCATCGCCATAGCCCAACTGCTGCAGGATAACGAGCTCATCACCGATGCCCTCTGGCATTTTTCGAGCGAGGGCGACCTTTCGGCGTTCGACCGGCGCGACGTCCGCTGCCTGCTGCGGCGCATCGTCATCACCATGAGGGCGGGTGCCGCCGAACAGGTCGTGCAGGGCATCCATACGATCATCATCGACCGCGTGAGAGAGATCGTCCACCCCGACGGAGAAGAGCTCAAGGCGGATTCGAGCTTTGCGGTGGGCTTTCTGGTCTCGGGCATCATGGACTTTGTGATGGCGGTCGGCTTTGCCCGGGAGGGCGGCGAGGAGATAGACCTCGAGCAGCTGGGGGACAGCGCGTGCGCGTACCTGAGGGCGGTCGCCATGCAGACGGTGGAAACGGTCGCGCAAGTCGAGGGCGTCGATACATCCGAGCTGCTCGAACGCGTCTCCAAGGAGGCCGATGCCTATCGCGCATCGCGTGCGACGAGTCCCGACGTGGTGAAAGACGCCTAGGGTTTCTCTTGCGGGGCGCCTGTCGCGCATCGCGCGGTGAGTCCCGCGATGCGGTCATAACCTGCATTCATGTGAGCCGGGTTTATAGATATTCCTCCAGCTGTTAACATAGACAACCTGTGGGTAAAGAGACAAAAGCGCCGCCGACGGGCGGGCGTTTTGATTTCGATGAACTCATGTAAGGAAACGAGCATGTTAGATAGATTTACCGATCGAGCGCGCAAGGTCATGTCGATGGCCAAACAGGAGGCGCTCGATCTTCATTCAAATAAGGTGGGCACCGAGCACCTGCTGCTCGCGCTTGCCAAGGAGGACGAGGGCATTGCCGCCGAGGCACTGCGCTCGCTTGATATCTCCTACGACGACATCATGGACACCCTCAAGGAGGTCCAGACCACGGTTCCCGAGCCCAGTGAGGAGACCGAGGCGGCTAAGCTCGCCTTTACGCCGCTCGTCATTAGCGTTATGGAGCGTTCATTCCGCGTGGCGCGTGAGAATAACCAGACCTACGTGTCGACCGAGCACTTGCTGATCGGCATCGTCGAAGAGGGCAACGGCATGGCCATGGACATCCTCATGCGCCTGGGTGTGTCGTCCGCCTCTATCAAAAAGGCTATCGAGAAACTCACCGCCAAGGACCAGGACAAGAAGCGTCCGCTCGCCGGCGCCGGTGCCGGGCGTCCCGGTGCGGGCCTGCCGTTCTTTAGCGGCTCGGATGCCTCTCAGCAAAAGGGGAGTGGCACCGATACGCTTAAGCAGTTCGCGACCAACCTCACGCAGAAGGCGCGCGATGGCGAGCTCGACCCTGTAATTGGTCGCGAAAAGGAAGTCCAGCGTATGATGGAAATTCTTTCGCGCCGCACCAAGAACAACCCGCTCATTCTGGGCGACCCCGGCGTGGGCAAGACGGCCATCGTCGAGGGCCTGGCTCAGCAGATTGCAGCCGGCAACGTGCCCGAGAACCTCATGAACCAGAATATCTGGACGCTCGACCTGCCGGGCCTCGTGGCGGGTGCCAAGTATCGCGGCGAGTTTGAGGAGCGCCTCAAGAACGTGATCCAGGAGGCCACCGAAGCCGACGACGTCATCCTGTTTATCGACGAGATGCACACCATCATCGGTGCCGGTTCTGCTGAGGGCTCCATCGACGCGAGCTCTATGCTCAAGCCCGTGCTCGCGCGCGGTGCCTTCCAGATTATCGGCGCCACCACGGCCGAGGAATTCCGCAAGTACCTCACCAAGGACCCGGCCTTCGAGCGTCGCTTCCAGACCATCGATGTCGAGGAGCCGAGCGTCGAGGACACGGTCAAGATCCTGACCGCGCTCAAGCCGCGCTACGAGGAGCACCACCATGTGCGCTATACGCAGGGTGCTATCGAGGCCGCCGCGAACCTTTCCAACCGCTACATCCAGGATCGCTTCCTGCCCGATAAGGCCATCGACCTCATTGACGAGGCCGGTGCCCGCGCTCGCATCGCCGCGAATCGCGCGCCCGAGCCGGTGCGCGAGGCCGAGCATCGCATAGAGGAGCTCAAGGCCGCCGCGCAGGAGGCCACCGAGAGCGACGACATGAACAAGGCCGCCGAGATTACCGAGCGGCAGAAGGCCGCCGAGATTGAGCTCGCCGAGGCCAAGGCCGCCTGGACCGCCGAGCTCGACGCCAGCCCGCTCACCATCGATGTGAGTCAGATCGCCGATATCGTGTCCGTGACCTCGGGCGTGCCGGTGTCCTCGCTTACCGAGAGCGAGAGCCGTCGCCTGCTACAGGCCGAAAGCGTGCTCAAGACCCGCATTATCGGCCAGGACGAGGCCGTCGAGGCCGTTGCCAAGGCCGTGCGCCGCAGTCGCTCGCCGCTCAAGGATCCGCGTCGCCCCGGCGGCAGCTTTATCTTCCTGGGCCCCACCGGCACGGGCAAGACCGAGCTCGCCAAGACGCTCGCCGAGTATCTCTTTGGCAGCAAGGACGCGCTCATCAGCTTCGACATGTCGGAGTTCGGCAGCGAGTTCGAGGTCTCCAAGCTTATCGGTAGCCCCCCGGGCTACGTTGGCCATGACGAGGGCGGTCAGCTCACCAAGGCCGTTCGTCGTCACCCGTATTCGGTCGTGCTGTTCGACGAGATCGAGAAGGCGCACCCCGATATCTTCAACATTCTGCTGCAGGTGCTGGAGGAGGGCCGCCTGACCGATAGCCAGGGCAAGACGGTCGACTTCCGTAATACCGTGATCATCATGACGTCCAACGTGGGCGCCCGCGAGATTGCGCAGGATGCGAGCGTTGGCTTCGGCACCACCGGCGAGCAGGGCCTTACCTCGAGCGAGATTAAGGGCCGTGCGATGGGCGAGCTCAAGCGCCTGTTCCGCCCCGAGCTGCTCAACCGTATCGACGACATCGTGGTGTTCCAGAAGCTTTCGGGCGAGAACCTGACCAAGATCGCGCACCTGCTGGTGGACGACCTGCGTCAGCGTCTGATTGCCAACGGCATGAACATCAAGCTCACCGATGCGGCCTACGACAAGATCGTGGCCGAGGGCACCGACCTCACCAACGGTGCGCGTCCGCTGCGTCGTGCCATCCAAAAGCTCATCGAGGATCCGCTGTCCGAGGAGCTGCTGGCCGGCGAGTGGGGCGAGGGCGATACCGTCCTGTGCGATGTGGCCGACGGCAAGTTTGTCTTTAGCCATGGCACGGGCGAGATCCCGGCACCGCGTCCGGCGGGCACGCTCGGTGGCGATACCGCTCCGGCGGCGCCGCACACCGGCAACGCCGCGCCTGTGAGCAGTGGCGTGAGCTCGGGTCCCGGCGGCATGATGCAAGCCGGTTCCGGCGCGCTGTAGGGATTAACATAGCTTTGCGAAGGGGCACTCCTGTCGGGGCGCCCCTTTTTATGAGTAAATGGTGCTATACTCGAAATACAAATATGTATAGCAGAAGGAGCTAGCATGCCTATATCGGTACTCGACTCACGGCCGGTCCAGATGAATGTACGCATGGATCGCCAACTCAAAGAGGCTGGGGACGCCGTGCTGGCGCATATCGGCATGACGCCGTCTCAAGCGGTGCGGACACTTTGGGAATATCTGGTCGTCAACGGATGCATGCCCTCGAGATCGGGGATTGCGGTACCGAGCTCTAACGTGCCAGCGACTGCGTCGGTGGAATCAAGGGTTACGCAAGGCAGCCACATCGTGCGCGATGCGTGCCTCAAATACGGCATCCCTGTTCCCGACCTCTTGGGTGACTACGATGACCTCTATGAGGAAGCAATGGCGGAGCGCTATCCCGAGTGGGTGGAGCTATGAGTGCAGACGGCATTCTCAAGTTGCTCATCGACACCAACGTATGGATGGATTACTTTTCTGGAAGGTCGGACCGGACAGCGGATGTTGTCCGTCTATTCGAGATTGCCGATGTCTCGGAGCAGATTGCCCTGTTTGCCTCGTCTCTTTCGGTCAAAGATGTCTCGTATCTTGTCTCGGCGGCGATTAAGAGGGAGTGCCGAAGGAAGAATGGCTCGCTGAGCGATAACGCCATTGCGGCGGCGGACGAAACGGCCTGGGCATGCGTTCGGCAGATGCGCGAGCTCGCCCTCATCGCGCCGGTCGGTGCAGACGAGGTCTTCGACTCCTTTGTGTTCAAGTATCATCACAATGACTTTGAGGATGACCTGATGCTGGGCGTTGCCAATCGCATCGACGTCGATTACGTCGTGACGGAGGACAAAAATCTCATTAAGCATACCAATGGTGTATGCATAAACGTTGATCAGGCGTTGAGGTTGGTTGAAGGGCCCAGCGTCCCTTCGGCGCGGCCCGTCTAACATGCTTTATCTTGATAAAGTGGTGTTTCCCCGCCGTTAGCCGATGATGCGGGGGCGCTCGGCGTTTTCGACTGGTTTATGCACGCAAAGTCTGGGAATATACAAGGCGCATGTCTTACTGTCTAACCAGTTGCGCCAAGGAGGCACCATGGACTACAAGATTACCGGCTACGAGCCCGCCCAGCTGTTCCATTTCTTTGAGGAGGTCAGCGCGATCCCCCGTGGTTCTGGCAACGAGAAGGGCATCAGCGATTTCCTGGTCGCGTTTGCCAAGGAGCGCGGTCTCGATGTGTATCAGGACGAGGTCTACAACGTCATCATTCGCAAGCCCGCATCTGCCGGCGCCGAGAATGCCCCGACCGTGATGCTGCAGGGTCACATCGACATGGTGTGCGACAAGCTGGGTTCCGTCGAGCACGACTTTACGACCGACGGTATCGACCTGGTCGTCAAGGACGGCGTCCTCACCGCTAACGGCACCACTCTGGGCGCCGACAACGGTATCGCCGTCGCGCTTATGCTTACCGTGCTCAACGACGATTCGATTGCCCATCCGGCCCTCGAGTGCGTATTCACCACCGACGAGGAGACTGGCCTGGTCGGTGCCGAGACGCTCGACAAGTCCCAGATTAGCGCCCGTACTATGATCAACCTTGACTCCGAGGAAGAGGGCGTTGCCACCGTCAGCTGCGCCGGCGGCGTCGTCGTTACCTACACCTGCCCCATCGTGCGCGAGCACAAGACCGGTAGCACCCTCACACTCGACATCTCCGGCCTGCTGGGCGGTCACTCCGGCAGCGATATCCACTTGGAGCGCGGCAATGGCAACCTCATCATGGCCCGCATCATCGACCGCCTGATGGTTGCCGGCGAGCCCGCCATCGTCAGCTTCAACGGCGGCACCAAGGACAACGCCATCAACCGTGAGTGCAAGGCTGTTCTGGTCTATGCCGATCACGCTGCGGCCGAAGCCGCGGCGCAGGTCGCCCGTGGCATCATCGCCGACGTCACCGCCGAGCTCGAGGTCTTCGACCCCGGCTTTACCTGCACCGTCGAGATTGCCGACGACGCCGAGGTCGAGGCCATGGACCAGAAGTCCGCGCTTGCTCTCATCCGCGCTCTGCGTCTTGCCCCTAACGGCGTGATTCGCCGCAACGTCGCCACCGACGGCTCCGTCGAGGTTTCCTCCAACATCGGCGTGGTTGCCACCTCTGACGACCAGGTCAAGATCATGCTGTCCCCGCGCTCCTCGATCACCTCGCTGCAGAACGAGTTCAAGGACCGCCTGCAGATGCTGGCCGATGTCCTGGGCTTCGATGCCAAGTTTGAGTTCGAGTATCCCGGTTGGAGCTATGCCGAGCATTCGCCGATCCGCGACGTCTTTGTCGAGAGCTATCGCGAGCTCTTTGGCTCCGAGCTGCGTATCGAGTCCATCCACGCCGGCCTTGAGTGCGGCCTGTTTGCCGAGGCCCTGCACGGCCTGGACGCCATCGCCGTGGGTCCGACGCTCTCCGATGTCCACACCCCGGACGAGAGCATGGAGCTCGCTTCTGCCGAGCGCTTCTACGAGCTGCTCATCGACGTCCTCAAGCGCCTCGCTGCGTAAAGGTTGCGCTAGCAGCAGTCCGAGCCACGTGCTGGTGGATTGCAAATGACATTGCGTGAGGGGGCACCCGAGCTTTTGCGACGGGTGCCCCCTCTCTTCTTTTGGGAAATGGGAGATTACGGACACCTAGCCCATATCCGCCTTGATGAGGTCGAGGGTGCGCTGGCAGTTTTCGCAGACGGGGCCGAGCATATGCTCGCGCAGGTCCGCCATGCCGGGCAGGTCGGCGTATTCGTCCATGACCTCTTCCATGCAAATGGGTACCTCGTAGGCGAGGTCCATCATGGTCGCAAAGCAAAACTTCTCGGATAGCCCGGCATCGGTGAGTGCCGCCTCCAGCGCGGGGTCGCCCATACCGTGGTATCGGCGGATAGCGCCTGGACCGATGCGCCCCACACGATTTTCGCCGCCAACGCTCATGGCAAGGCGCGCTCGGCGGCGCATGCGCTCATACGCCAAACCCGACGCGACATCGTACATACGAGCCATCATGGCCGTGCCGCCGTTTCCGAGTAGCAGGGAATAGTTTTTCGCATGCGCATCCGGTGCACCGATAACGGCGTTGAAGAACAGTATCTGCGTAAACAGATACAGGTTAAGTTGATGATGGCTCGTATTGACGAGGAGTTCCTGAATATCGCGTGCGGTCGGGCCGCCGTCTGCCGTGTACTTTTGAGCGGGCATCACTCCAAGGGCCTGACAGAGGTCTTCTTGGTGTAGACGCATGATTGTTCCGTCTTTGGCTTTCACACGGTCATAGCGCTCAACAATGAGGGCGGGTTCGTCCTCAAATAAGCGATACTCAACGTTCGCCGTTGCGATACCCGCGCGCTGGGCGCTTTTCATGCAGACAAACTCATTAAGAGCTTCAAGTTTAAATCCGATAACGCCATTTTTGAAAATATGCGTCGTGGGCGAGGAGCCCACACATTCGCACCAGCGACCGTCTATGAGCGCGAGAGCGAACTTGCCCTGATTGCCTCCGAGTGACCAACTTTCATCTAGGCCCATCCAGGATGCATTGTGGTCATCTCTGATCGACTTGAGACGGAGAGCAATATCGTGGTCGTCTATAGGGCGGTATTCGCCAGTGCGATGCAAGACGGCGTCGATATCTTCTTCGGCGCAAAACTGCACTCCGCCCGGACAGTCGAGTCCGATATGGCTGAGCAGCGCAACGGGATTATTGGGCCTGGCGTCGAATTCGACGGCAATCGCTTTTCGTTGGTCCTCGCTGTCGGGCAGAAGGCCAAACAAGTACGGATTCATGACCTGTTGGCCGTATGTGCGATTTGATACGGGAATGTTGGTCGATAGGGCTGGCCCGTCATAATCTTGATCGTAGGCAAAACTGACTAGACCGCTCTCATCTTGCATGAGCGTTCCTGCGGGTACGCCGCAAATAATAGTCCGAAGCGTTTTTCTGGCCATTGGCTATCTCCCTTCGGGCTTGGTTTGGGCAGATGCGTTTGCGGCAATTGAGACTCCGAGATTGGATATGGCGAAATCGGCGAAGGCCTTGTCATAGAGCTCGGACGTAAAGGGGGCGTCTGCAAGAACCGGAATGGCGGCGCAGCGACGGTGGCTATGAGGGGGACGTTGAGCGTGATGGCACCTGGGGGTGCTACAAGGTTGCAAATCGGCATGCGGGGCGTCGGCTGGCTGCTCATGTTTCGTGTCGGCGATATTCCCTTGAGCAACGAGAGCCAGTCCGAGAGCACCGAAAACCGCCAGCAACTTGTCGAGCCGAATGCCCGTGGCATCTCCCAGCTCGAGCGATGCGAGCAGGCGCTCCGAAACACCGGCTTTTTTAGCGAGGGTCGCACGGGTGATCCCCTGTGACTCGCGTGCCTGGCGCACGTAGATGCCAGCTTGGCGCGGCGTGGTGATGGGAAAGGTATCCACGGCAATCTCCTAACGTGCAGACTTTTGCATATCAGTATGACATGCAAAAGTCTGCACGAAAAGGCCTTATGCAAAACTCTGCATGAGACTTCCACGTTGACGTTGAGCTTATGAGAGGCGTTTTTTATATCGCGAGGATCCCCAGATGCTCAAGCAAGATCTTAAGTCCGATGAGGATGAGCACGACGCCGCCCACGATGGTGGCAGGCTTTTCGTAGCGCGCGCCAAAGGTATGGCCGATCGCCACGCCGGCGATGGAGAGGATAAAGGTTGTGATGCCAATAAGCGATACAGCGGGCACGATGTCAACCGAGAGCGCCGCAAACGAGATGCCTACGGCCAGGGCGTCAATCGAGGTGGCAATGGCGAGAACCAGGTATTCTATCAGGTCAATCTTCTCGGCATTCTTGTTGTCGCTCTCGTCCTCGTCCTCGGTAAAGGCCTCCCACAGCATCTTGCCGCCGATGAAGGCCAAAAGGATAAAGGCGATCCAATGGTCGATGGGCCCGATGATGCCCATGAATTGACTGCCGAGCGCCCATCCGATCACGGGCATGCCGGCCTGAAAGCCGCCAAAGAACAGGCCGAGCACCACGGCGACTTTAAGGTTGATCTTTTTCATGCCGAGACCCTTGCAGATGGAAACGGCAAAGGCGTCCATCGAAAGGCCAACGGCGAGCAACACGAGCTCTGCGAGTCCCATAGTCTGGCTCCCTCTCTGCGGGCGAGCCCGATTACGCGACTACTCCCTCATTTATATGAGACCCGATGCTACCACATGAGCAGTCAAAGGAGCCCCGTCCCAAATGAGCTACCTAAGCGGTGTTCGCTCATTCTGTAAGCATCGGATTTCGTGGCTGCTGCGGGGACAAACCGTGAGAAACTATTTAGCGTTTATGGAGCGTATACGATGGGAGCGATGCCTTGGATAAGAACGAGCTGCAAAAGCGTATGGAACAGGCTATTCGCCTGACTGCCCCCGGCCAGCCGATCCGCACCGCCCTCGATATGATCATTGCTGGTCACCTGGGTGCCCTTATCTGCGTCGGCGACACCGAAAACGTGCTCGCTGCCGGTAACGACGGCTTCCCGCTCAACATTTCGTTTACCTCGAACCGCCTGTTCGAGCTCTCCAAGATGGACGGTGCCATCGTCATCGACGGCGACCTCACCCAGATCCTGCGCGCCAACTTCCACCTCAATCCCGATCCCTCGCTTGCCACGAGCGAGACGGGCATGCGTCACCGCACCGCCGCTCGCATGTCGGTGCTCACCGATGCCATCGTGATCTCGGTCTCGGCCCGTCGTGCCGTCGTCAACGTGTACGTTCACGGCAAGAGCTACGAGATTCAGCCCGTCACCACCATCATGAGCTCGGTCAACCAGCTTGTCGCCACGCTCCAGACCACCCGTCAGTCGCTCGATCGCTCCCTGCTGCGCCTGACGGCCCTCGAGCTCGACGACTACGTTACGCTCGCCGACATTACCGGTATTTTCTCGAGTTTCGAGATCATGCAGCAGGCAAAGACCGAGCTTAAGGATTGCATCGTCAAGCTGGGCAACCAGGGCAAGCTCGTGCAGATGCAGCTCGAACAGCTCGCGGGCTCCAGCATGGATACCGAATACGATCTGATGATCCGCGACTACGCGAGCGATTCCTCCGAGGCCAATGCCGAGAAGATCCGCGCCGAGCTTAGCCGCATGACGCCTAAGGACCTGTCCGACCCGCAGCACGTGGCGGCGGTTTTGGGTTACGACGACCTGGATGAGGACTCCGTCATGACGCCGCTGGGCCTGCGCACGCTTTCGCGCGTGTCCGTCGTGCGCGACGGCGTGGCCGAGAAGATTGTCGACGAGTACGGCTCGCTGCAGGAACTCATGGACGACATCAGCGAGGATCCGGAACGCCTGGGCGACTTTGGTGTCAACAACCCTGCCATTCTTGCGGACTCCCTGTACCGCATGAAGGGCACCAAACAGGGGAACGCATAATGGCGCCCGTGTGCGCCGTGGTCGTTGCCGGTGGCAGCGGCCAGCGCTTTGGAAATCCCGGCGGCAAGCAGCTCGTTAACGTGGCGGGTCGTCCGCTTATGAGCTGGTCCATCCGTGCGTTCGATCGCAGTGACAAGGTCGGCCACATCGTGGTGGTGTGTCCTGTCGAGCGCCGTGCCGAGATGCGCCGCCTGGCCATCGACCCGTTTGACTATGATACGCCCATCAGCTTTGCCGATGCCGGCGATACCCGTCAGGATTCCACCCGAGCCGGCGTGCATGCGGTACCGGCAGGCTTTGAATACGTCGCCATTCACGACGGCGCTCGTCCGCTCATTACGACCGAGGCCATCGATCACGCTATCGACGTGCTCGTGAGCGACCGTGCCCTCGACGGTGTCGTGTGCGGTCAGCCCGCGATCGACACGCTCAAAATCGTCGATGGCGATAATATCGTTGAGACGCCGCCGCGTGAACTCTATTGGGCCGCACAGACGCCGCAAATCTTTAGCGTCGACGCCATGGAGCGCGCCCACACCGCAGCTATCGCCGAGGGCTTTATCGGGACCGACGATTCTTCGCTGGTCGAGCGCATGGGTGGGCGTGTCCGCTGCGTCCAGAGCCCACGCGACAACCTTAAGGTGACGGTACCCGAGGACTTGCGTCCCGTAACCGCGATTCTGCTCGGCCGCATGGCCGAGGGAGAGGATCTTCCCCATGTTCAGTAACCTGCGCATTGGCCACGGCTACGACGTCCACCGTTTGGTGGAGGGTCGTCGATGTATCATCGGCGGGGTCGACATTCCCTACGAGCGCGGTCTGCTGGGCCATTCGGATGCCGATGTGCTCGCGCACGCGCTGGCCGACGCTATTTTGGGCGCCTGCCGCGGGGGAGACATCGGCAAACTGTTCCCCGACACCGATCCTGCCTATGAGGGCGCCGACTCGATGGTGCTGCTTGCCCGTGTGATGGACTATGCGCGCGAGCTGGGCTTTGAGTTTGTCGATGCCGACTGCACCATTGCCTGTCAGCAGCCCAAAATCACCCCGCACCGCGATGCCATGCGCGCCAACCTTGCCCATGCTCTGGGCGTTGACGTCGAAAATGTGGGCGTCGCCGCCACTACGACCGAAAAGCTCGGCTGGGAAGGCCAGGGCGAGGGGATCGGCGCCTGGGCCGTCTGCCTGCTACAGAAAACCGTTAAGGAGTAACGAATGCGTATCTACAACAGCGCTACCCATAAAAAGGAAGAGTTCCAGCCCATCGAGTCCGGCAAGGTCCGCATGTATGTGTGCGGCCCCACGGTCTACGACAACATCCACATCGGCAACGCCCGCACGTTCATCAGCTTTGACGTGATTCGTCGCTGGCTCATCGCGAGCGGCTACGAGGTTACGTTCGCCCAGAACCTCACCGATGTCGATGACAAGATCATCAAGCGCGCCAACGAGCAAGGTCGTATGGCTGCCGAGGTCGCGACGGAGTTCTCCGACAAGTTCATCGGCGTCATGCGCGCCGCCAACGTGCTCGATCCCGATGTGCGTCCCCGCGCCACCAAAGAGATCGGTCCCATGATCGCTATGATCAAGACGCTTATCGAGCAGGGCCATGCCTATGCCGCCGATAACGGCGACGTGTACTTTGCCGTGCGCAGCGATCCCAACTATGGTCAGGTCTCGGGCCGCAACATCGACGATCTTATGGTGGGCGCGCGCATCGAGGAGAACGAGGACAAGAACGACCCGCTCGACTTTGCCCTGTGGAAGGCCGCCAAGCCCGGCGAGCCCAGCTGGCCGAGCCCCTGGGGCGAGGGCCGTCCCGGCTGGCACACCGAGTGCGCCGCCATGGTGCACCGCTACCTGGGCACCCCGATTGACATCCACGGCGGCGGCTCCGACCTTGCCTTCCCGCATCACGAAAACGAGTGCGCCCAGGCCACCTGCGCCTGGCACCAGGGCTTCTCCAACACCTGGATGCACACGGGCATGCTACTGGTCGACGGCGAGAAGATGTCCAAGTCGCTCGGTAACTTCTTTACGCTGGCCGAGGTGCTCGAGCAGCACTCTGCCGCGGCTCTGCGCTTGCTGATGCTGCAGACGAGCTATCGCTCGCCGCTCGACTTCTCTTGGGAGCGCCTGGAGGGTGCCGAGAACTCGCTCACGCGTATCGCCGGCACGGTCGAGAACCTGCGCTGGGCTGCAAGCCACGCGACGGCCGACGCCGATGAGGCTGCCGCCGAGGCGTTTGTCGCCAAGGCCGCCGAGACTCGTACTGCCTTTAAGGAGTGCATGGACGACGACTTTAACACCGCCGGTGCCATGGGTGCCGTCTTTGGCTTTGTGACCGAGTGCAACCAGTACCTGGAGCAGGCGGGCGACGCTGCCGACAAGGCCGCCGCGCTTGCCGCCGCCGACACGCTGGCCGAGCTGCTCGATACGCTTGGCGTTGAGCTCCCCGAGCCCAAGGTCGAGCTGCCGCTGGGCCTGCTGGGCGTTGCCGCCGGTTTGGTTGCCTACACGGGTGACGACGTGGACGAGGCCGCTGCCAAGATTCTCGAGGCCCGCGCCGAGGCCCGCGCCGCCAAGAACTGGGATCTGGCCGATGCCATCCGCGACCAGCTCAAGGACCTCGGGCTGACGATCGAGGATACCGCCGCGGGCACTCGTATTAAGAGTCTCTAGTATTTGTCGACCGTTCGAGGTGCGGCAGATTGCCTTGAAAGAGGAGGGCATAGACCTGGTGGTCATGCCCGACGATTGAAAGGCAAGGTGCCGTGGCTCGGACGGTCGATTCTTGTTCGTTATCTATTTAAGGAGGTCGCTATATGGCCGACAATCGCAAGCGCGCGTCTCGTGGCGGCAAGCAGGCTGCTTCTGGCTCGCGTCCGATTCGCCGTAATGACCGCGCTGCCGCTCCCAAGGGTCAGCGCGATCGTATCCAGGCCGCACGTCCGCAGCGCGATCGCAACCGCGACGCTGTCCAGGCTCCCAAGGGCGAGTTTATCGAAGGCCGTCGTGCTGCCGCCGAGGCGCTGCGCACTGGTTTTCCCATCAAGTGCGCGCTCATTGCCGAGGGCGGGGAGCGCGATGCCGCCCTGTCGCGTCTGGTCGATGACCTCAACGCCGCGGGCGTCCGCATTAAGTATGTGCCGCGTGCACAGCTCGATGTGCTGTCGAGCCATGGCGCTCACCAGGGCATCGCGCTCGAGGTCGGCAACTTCCCCTATGCGGATGTCGCCGATATCCTCGACCGCGCAGGCGAGGGTCCGGCACTTGTCGTGGTGCTCGACCATGTGACTGACGACGGCAACTTTGGCGCCATCGTGCGCTCCGCCGAGGTCGTGGGCGCCGCGGGCGTCGTCATCGCCAACAAGCGTGCCGCCGGCGTGACCGTGGGCAGCTACAAAACCTCAGCCGGTGCCGTCATGCACCTGCCCATCGCGCAGGTTCCCAATATCGCCCGTGCGCTCGATGACCTCAAGGCCGCTGGCTTTTGGGTGGGCGGTGCCTCCGAGCACGCCGAAGGCAGTTGCTGGGATGCTCCCTTCGAGGGTCGCGTGGCGCTCGTCATGGGGTCCGAGGGCGACGGCATCTCGCGCCTGGTGCTCGAGAAATGCGACTTTTTGACCAAGCTTCCCCAGCGCGGCATGACCGAGAGCCTCAATGTTGCCCAGGCGACCACGGCGCTGTGCTTTGAATGGCTGCGCCGCAACGCCGGCGAGCTCATGGGGGAGGAGTAGCGCATGTCCAAAAAGAACCGTGCCAAGTCCAAAGCCAAGCGCTTTGGCGAAGGCTCGGCCAAGCCGATTGTCTCGGCCGCGACCTACGGCGTGGGCGGCAATGCGTTTGCACAGGCTATCGCCGACCCAGTCTCGACGGTGCACTCCAACAAGCCCGAGCTGCTGGTGGTCGACGGTTACAACGTGATCCACTGCACGCCGCGCTACGAAAAGCTCGTCTACGACCATTCCGACGATCCGTATTCCAGCGACGTTCACGATATGGCGCGCACCGCCCTCATCAACGACGTTGCCGCGTTTGCCCAAGGCCGCTACGAGGCCGTAATCGTGTTTGACGGCGCGGGCAATATCTCCAGCGAGCGCCCCAACCTGCCGGCCCGTGGCGTGCGCATCGAGTTTTCGCCGACGGGCGTCTCTGCCGATACCGTGGTGCAGAAGCTCTGCATCGAGGCACGCGAGGAAGGCCGCGCGTGCTCCGTGGTGTCGAGTGACGGCACGATCCAGGCCGTCGTCATGGGCAAGGGCGTCACGCGCATCTCGAGCCGTATGCTGGTGGACGAGATCAAACAGATCGATAACGACGTTCACGAGGCCGAGGAAGCCCCGCAGATCAAGATGACTCTGGGCAGTCGCCTGAGCCCCGATGCCCTGGCCAAGCTCAAGGCCCTGCGCGGGAGGTAGGGGAGCTGACGGCGCGACGCTGTCTCGCTAACTCCATTCAGCGATGTCGATCATTCTACGGAGGCGCCATGTAAGCGCCTCTTTTAGATAAGGCAGTCTTGCTGTAAGAGCGTCGTTTTTGGATAGGATCTCGATTGCCTCGTCAACGAAACCCTCGAGCTTGTCGTCGTCAAACCAGCTCATATCCTCAACAAGCAGCATTTGTTTCGCGGGGCTTGAATGAAACTGCGCGCTGGTAAAACTGTGCTCTCCTGCCTTAAGCTCCTCTAGAGAAACGTTGCACCAGAGCGATGAGCCCGAATCGAAGATGGGGGCTGGTCTGCAGACCAGTGAGTTGACGTTTCGCACGAGGCCGAAGTTGCGCCAATGACGATCGTAGTTGGCGATGATGTCATCGCATACGATCATGCGGTCAAGGGCGTTTTTTATATCTGTCGCTCCAAGCTCCTCGCAGTTTGCTACATACCGTTCGTAATCGGTTAGTCGCTCGTCTGCATTTGCATGCTGGTTTACATAGAACGCAGGGACATATTCTTCTTCGTCAGTTAAGAAGACGTTGCATGTGCTCAAGGCGGAAGTACCCGCGCCTTCGAGCGAATAGGGTACATAATCGCAAGCGTTTAGGATGCGACGGTGAAGTGCGGTCGCCACCAGTTCATTATAGGGTTCCTGGTTCAAGTGCGCTCCTGCCTTATGCAGAATTCGACGCCCGCCCTCGCACGTCCAGTACTTTTGAAGATTGCCGTCCGAGGTGTTATCGGGCTTTGCGGCAGCCGCTTTTCCCTCTGGGGCAAAGGGCGCAATGGACAGTGAGACGTCATCAAAGGCATTATTGAAGAAATTGATATCTTCCCACGCGAGACCGGAATCTTGGGGTCTAATCCAATACTGGTCGGATAGGGAGAGGCCGAGATTTCGCTGGATGAGTTCATCGGGAACATCGACTGCGGCTTCTGCAAGCAGGGAGGCTAGTCCAATGCGTGCGAGCGGGATACCGCGGCCTCGCCACCAAATGCGGAAAGAGTCGAGCGACACGGGACTATTGGGGCCAAGTACTCCAATAGGGGCGTGGATGTAATCGATGTCGGCGCCGATGTGGGTAAAGTCTTTTCGCGATGTGCTGTAGACCAGCTGGGCGACTTCGTGCGTGCGGTTCATGAGGGTAAACGTAATCTCGCTTTTTCCATGGCCTCGACGGGGGCGTCCCCCCGCTTTGGTCACGGAGCGGAGTCGTGCGTTGACACTGTCTTTGTCGATGAGCCATACACCAGAAGCCTTGCGGGCCTCAAGTGCTCCGTTTTTTATGAGCTCTTGCACCCTGCGCGGGGTGATGTCGAGTAGCTCTGCAGCTTCCTTCGTGGTCAACATCGTGAAACCCTTCGCCAGAACGAATAGTTTTATCTTCTTCATTGTAATAAAAACTATTCGTTCTGACGAATAGTTTTGAGATGTGGTCGGTCAAAGGGCCTGTTGCGCCTCGTCCGCAATTCCTTTATTCTAAACAGGCTTCGCGCGAAAGCGCCAAGTGTGCCAGTGTGGCGCAACGGTAGCGCAACTGATTTGTAATCAGTGGGTTGCAGGTTCGATTCCTGTCACTGGCTCCATGAGAGTTTCGGGTTCTGTTCCCTTGTGGGACAGGGCCCGTTTCTTGTATGTGCCGGAATCGAACCTCCGAGGGCGCGAGCGTCAAGCGAACGCGGAGCGTTCGTAGCGAGCGGGCAAGGATGCCGGCAGGCATCCGAAGCCGGAGCGGATACGCGAAGCGAATACGCGGACTTCCTGTCACTGGCTCCATGAGTTTTCGCAGGTCGGGGGCCGTATGGCTCCCGATGTTGCATTTTCATGCAACAGTTCATGCAACAAAAATGCAACAATTAAATCTGAAAGTGCACTTGTGTGTTTTGCAACCGATGCTCATTGTCAATAAACGCGTGCAATGAAGCGGGAAAAGCCAAGCTTACAGTTGCTGTCTCCATTAGAGTTTTGGGCTTTGTGTCTCCAACTGGGATAGAGTGGAAAGTGACCAGGGCGCTGAGAGCTCCGATGTTGCTTCTCGAAAGATCGCACGCCGTGCACGGCTCTCTTTCCTGTAGCCCATGGGTATTACTATAGTCTAGATTTAATTCGGCGCGAGAAGTCAAGAGCGACAAGGATTTCCCGTCGTTTGTGAGCAAGGCGATTGAAAGGACCCATGATGATTAATAGCGTAGAGGATCCAACGGTTGCCAATATTTTGTCGACCGATATGCTAAAAATCTATGACATTCCTCGTTACCAGCGCGAATATACTTGGAATCAGCGCGACTGGGCGAATCTCTATGACGATATCACCCAAAACGACGCCGGCTACTTTCTGGGCTCGTTTATTGTCGTGAACGGGACTGTGAATTCCAAGATGGATACCATTCACTATGAAGTTATCGATGGCCAACAACGCCTGACGACGCTCAGCCTTCTCCTTGCCGCCCTCTATACTCGCATCATGGAGCATAAGGATTCTATCGATGACGACATGATGTTGGACGATATCCGACCCCTGCGCAATCGTCTGATCTTGAAATCTGACAAGTCAATGACGCGCGTTATTCCTCAGGTTCAGAATCATAATCTTGAGGATTACCGCTGGATCTTGAAGGAACATATCGGCCTAGATGCGGTTATGCAAAAGCCGAAGTTCCTTGGTCTGAGAAAGATGTCTAAGGCATTCAACTACTTTTACGATCGACTGGGTGAGGACGTTGGAGGCAGGGACGGAATCGAGTGCGTTCGCTGCCTCCTTGATATCTGCAGGCTGGTGTGCTCGGCGGTCGTGGTCCAGATTACCGTAGATAGCCATGCTGACGCCTACACCTTGTTCGCGTCCCTTAACAACCGCGGTGTTCCCTTGAGCGCCGTCGACCTTATCAAGAACATGCTTCTCGGCAAGGTTGCCGGGGTGGATGACGGACAGCTCGACTATTACTTTGAACGCTGGCAGGAAGTGCTCCACAATCTCGGCGATGACTACAAGACGCAGGAGCGCTTCTTCCGCCAGAACTACGATGCCTTCCGCCGGGAGGTGAACAAGCCATTTATCGGCGAATCTGGCTCCCAACTCCCCCTCGGTTCCGTTGCCACGCGTTCCAACCTTCTGAAAATCTACGAGAAGCGGATGGAAGCCGATGACGGCGCCCTTAAGGTGTTGGACGAGCTGACCGAGAATTCCGCACTCTACTCGAAGATCATTGGACTCGATCAAGAGGGCCCGGATTCCGAGCTTTCGGATCAGCTTTTGGAGCTTTCGAGAGCGCAGGGCGTCGCATCTTACCTGATGCTGCTGTTCCTCTTCAAGAAGCAGAACCAGTTGGAGCTAAAAGATGAAACCCTCGCGCTTCTTGTTAAGCTCCTCGTCTGCTTCTTTGTCCGACGCAACCTCACCGATACGCCTCCCACACGTGACCTTGAGAGGCTCTTCATCAGTATTTGTGAGAGCCTCGAAAGCGAGGGTCTCAAGGGCATTGCGGCCGCGGAGTACATCAAGAAGCGCCTCGTCGACGTGTCTGCCAGTGACGCTTCCTTCAAAGAACGTCTTGAGGGGCCGATTTACGACGTCAATCCCGATATGACGCGCTACATCCTTACTGTTATCGCATCTCCGAGCGTTACGAAAGAGATGAAGTCACTTTGGGAACGATACGCCTCCGGAAACTACGTCTGGACAATCGAGCACATCTTCCCTCAGGGCAAGAACATTCCAGATGAATGTGTGAAGATGGTTGCGGACGGCGACATGTCTAAGGCGATTGAGGTGCAGGAGAAACAGGTCCACACGCTTGGAAATCTAACCATCACCGGGTATAACTCAAAGCTGAGCAACATGCCCTTTGTGACCAAGCGAGACCGCAAGGATGTCAAGGGGCGAATGTCGGATACCGCAACGGGTTGAACCTGAACGACGAGTTGGTAAACACGGATACCTGGACCAGCGAGCAGATTCAAGAGCGCACAGACAAGCTCGTTGGACTCACTTTGAAAGCTTTTGACTTTGACGAGATTGAGTTCTAGTGACCGCCAGCAATATCTTGGGGACATTCAGTCCAAACGATTCAATCTTGATCTGTAACATCTAGACCGTTATTTCTCTTCAAGCTGTTACAGATTGAGATGTTAAGACGGGTTGGCGGGTAATATCTCGATCTGTAACACGAAGGGGCGGAAAACCGTTCGTACTGTTACAGAATGAGACGTAAGCCAGGGTCTCTGCGAAACATCTCGATCTGTAACAGATAGGGGAGAAAATGTTCTCTAAATGTTACAGATAGAGACAAAGGCGGGAGCGGGCCCAGCCGTTTACCTTGAGCGTGGATTTCTGGACGTACGAGCGTGGAAAATCTACCGCCTAGTGAATGAGCGTGGATAATCTGCCACTTTGGGTTCGAAGCCGTGCTAAAAGAGGGAGATTATCCACGCTCGATTTCAAACGGGAGATAATCCACACTCGTCCGTGCCGGAAAAGCTCGATCGCGACCTATGTAATAGCGCGAGAGGGTCGTTATCGAAGGTCGATGCTGTAGGCGTACTCCACCGTGCCAAAGTGTTCCCTTGGGAAATGTCACCAGCGTAGCGAAATCCACCGCCCTTCATATCTAAACTCAACAAAAACGCAGGTCAAAGGCATATAGATACGCCCGGCACCGTGTATCTAGAGGTTTTCGTTGACAGCCCCCAAGGTTGCATCGTATTATCTTTTTCGTTCGCGGGGGCGGCGGTCCAAAAGACCAAAGAACCTGCGGATACTTGAACGATTGGGAGTTTGCCCGAGTGGTTAATGGGGACGGGCTGTAAACCCGTTGGCTCTGCCTACATAGGTTCGAATCCTATAGCTCCCACCCGTCAAGTGCCTGTATAGCTCAGTCGGTAGAGCACTTCGTTGGTAACGAAGAGGTCACCAGTTCAAGTCTGGTTGCAGGCTCCATCCGGCGGTGTAGCTCAGTTGGTTAGAGCACACGGTTCATACCCGTGGCGTCACTGGTTCGAATCCAGTCACCGCTACCATAGGTAACACGGTGGCTTCTCAATAGTATGTTGAGAGGCCACTATGGTATAAAGGCAAAGTCCCGTCCGGGGACGACCTGTTAAGAGGAGGGCTTTATGGCCAAAGAGAAGTTTGAGCGCACTAAGCCGCATGTTAACATCGGCACCATTGGTCACGTCGACCACGGCAAGACCACGCTGACCGCCGCCATCACCAAGGTTCTCTCTGAGACCGAGGGCTGCAAGGCTGACTTCACTGCGTTCGAGAACATCGACAAGGCTCCCGAGGAGCGCGAGCGCGGCATTACGATCTCCGTCTCCCACGTTGAGTACGAGACTGCTGCCCGTCACTACGCTCACGTTGACTGCCCGGGCCACGCTGACTACGTCAAGAACATGATCTCCGGTGCTGCTCAGATGGACGGCGCTATCCTGGTCATCGCCGCTACCGACGGCCCCATGGCTCAGACTCGCGAGCACATCCTGCTCGCCCGTCAGGTCGGCGTTCCCTACATCGTCGTCTTCCTGAACAAGTGCGACATGGTCGACGATGACGAGCTCATCGACCTCGTCGAGATGGAGACCCGTGAGCTCCTCTCCGAGTACGATTTCCCCGGCGACGACATCCCCGTCATCCGTGGTTCCGCTCTGGGCGCTCTCGAGGGCGACGCCAAGTGGATGGACGCCATTCGCGAGCTCATGAAGGCCGTCGACGAGTACATCCCGACGCCTGCTCGTAACAACGACCTTCCGTTCCTGATGGCCGTTGAGGACGTTATGACCATCTCCGGCCGTGGTACCGTTGCTACCGGCCGTGTCGAGCGCGGTGAGCTCAAGCTCAACGAGCCCGTCGAGATCGTCGGCATCAAGGATACCCAGAACACCGTCGTTACCGGTATCGAGATGTTCCGTAAGTCCATGGACTTCTGCGAGGCTGGCGACAACGTCGGTCTGCTGCTCCGCGGCATCAAGCGCGAGGACATCGAGCGCGGCCAGGTTCTCTGCAAGCCTGGTTCGGTTACCCCGCACACCAAGTTCACCGGCGAGATCTACGTTCTGACCAAGGAGGAGGGCGGCCGTCACACCCCGTTCTTCGATGGTTATCGTCCTCAGTTCTACTTCCGTACCACCGACGTTACCGGTACGGTCAAGCTGCCCGAGGGCACCGAGATGGCTATGCCTGGTGACCACATCACCATCGAGGGCGACCTCATTCACCCGATCGCCATGGAGGAGGGCCTGCGCTTCGCTATCCGCGAGGGTGGCCACACCGTCGGTTCGGGCATCGTCTCCACGATCATTGAGTAAATTAGCTCTTTGATATAGCTGACTTAGAGAGAACCCGGCACTTATAGGGTGCCGGGTTCTTTTCTACGCGGGGCTTGTTCCCTGACGATTGCGCTTCGCTCGCTCTTAAGCCGAGCGCGAGGGATCGATTAGATCTCGCTGGCTTCATTGATGTGTTCCAAATATGAATGGATCCAGCGAGAACCAATTGATTCGAGGTTTTCATTGACAGCACTTACGTAGAGCTGATAAAGTACCAACTCGTGCCCGTACGGGGCGGAAATGAAAGGTTCAGGATAAATGCGTACTCTAGTTACTCTTGCGTGCACTGAGTGCAAGCGCCGCAACTATACGACCACCAAGAACAAGTCGAACATGCCTGATCGTATGGAGATCAAGAAGTATTGCCCCTGGTGCCGTCACCACACGCTGCACAAAGAGACTCGCTAGTCTCTAGTCACATACGCCAGTAGTTCAATTGGTAGAGCATCGGTCTCCAAAACCGAGTGTTGAGGGTTCGAGTCCTTCCTGGCGTGCCAGTCATTATTCCGTAAGCTCCCAATTGGGGGCTTACGGTTTACTCATGTATAAGCGCATTGCGCGGAGGTAACCCAAATGGCCAACAAGAAGAACAAGAAGAAGGCTCAGCAGCCGGCACCTGCCAACAACGCTGCTGCCAACTCCAAGGTTGAGGCCAAGAAGGCCGTTGCCAAGAAGAACGAGAAGGCTGCGAAGTCCAAGAAGAACGAGAAGCCTGGTTTCTTCGCCCGCACCAAGAAGTATTTCGCTTCGGTGAAGTCCGAGATGAAGCGTGTCACGTGGCCCGATAAGAAGGAGCTCGTGAACTACTCGGTCGTCGTTTGCGCTTCTCTGATCGTCGTCGGCGTCGTCATCGCTCTGCTCGATGCTGGCTTTGGCGAGGCTCTTGCTCTGTTCTCTGGATTGAGGGGCTAAACCATGTCTAAGCGTTGGTACGTCGTTCACACTTACTCTGGATACGAGAACCGCGTTAAGTCCGATCTCGAGCATCGCATCGAGACCATGGGCATGCAGGACCGTATCTTTGATATCGAGATTCCTATGGAGCGCGTCACCGAGATCAAAGAGGGTGGCAAGCGCGAGACCAAGGATTCCAAGATCTTCCCGGGTTATGTCCTGGTTCGCATGGAGATGGATGACGATGCGTGGACGTGTGTTCGCAACACGCCCGGTGTCACCGGTTTCCTGGGCGGCAATGGCAAGCCCGCTCCGCTTTCCCGCGACGAGTACAATAAGATGACTCGTCGTCCCGGTAAGGGCGATTCGCCCAAGCGCACCTCGGTTGATATTGAGGTCGGCACGTCCGTCCGCGTCACTGATGGCCCGCTTACCGACTTCGATGGCAAGGTCTCCGAGGTTAACACCGAGGCAGGCAAGCTGAAGGTCACCCTGATGATCTTTGGCCGTGAGACGCCGGTCGAGCTCGACTTTAACCAGGTCGCTGTCATCGCTTAAGTTTTCGTCCGTTCGCGCGAGCGTGCTTCTTCTGTGACTGCTCATCTCAGGAGTGCTTCTAACACGTGCGTGCTTACGATATAGCAAGTACTTCACACTCGTGATTCGAAAGGAATGACCATGGCTGAGAAGAAGGTTGCCAACGTCATTAAGCTCCAGATTCCTGCTGGTGCAGCTAACCCCGCTCCTCCCGTCGGCCCCGCCCTGGGCGCAGCTGGCGTGAACATCATGCAGTTCTGCCAGGCCTTTAACGCCGAGACGCAGGACAAGAAGGGCGACATCATCCCCGTTGAGATCACTGTCTACGAGGATAAGTCCTTCTCCTTCATCACCAAGACCCCGCCGGCGGCTCACCTCATCAAGAAGGAGCTGAACCTCAAGTCTGGTTCCGCTAAGCCCCAGGCCGACAAGGTTGGTCAGCTCTCCCAGGAGCAGCTCACCAAGATCGCCGAGATCAAGATGCCGGACCTCAATGCCAACGACATTGACGCCGCCAAGAAGATCATCGCCGGTACCGCCCGTTCCATGGGCGTCACCATCGCTGAGTAGCGATTTCTTTTGGTAACGACGGGTGCTCCAACCGGGGCGCCCGTTAAATGTGTGCAATAGGGCACACGATACGATGTGGGAGGGCTCGCGCCCGTTTAACCACAGGAGGTAATGCACATGGCTAAGCATGGTAAGAGCTATAACGCCGCTGCCGAGAAGATCGACCGCGCCGCGCTCTACACCCCCCTTCAGGCTGCCAAGCTCATCAAGGAGCTCGACACCGCCAAGTTCGACGAGACCGTCGAGGCCCACTTCCGTCTGGGCGTCGATACTCGTAAGGCCGACCAGAACATCCGCGGCTCCATCTCCCTGCCCCACGGCACCGGCAAGACCATTCGTGTTGCCGTCTTCGCCGAGGGCGAGAAGGCCCGCGAGGCCGAGGCTGCCGGCGCCGACATCATCGGTTCCGACGAGCTCGTCGCCCAGATCCAGAAGGGCGAGATCAACTTCGACGCCGCTATCGCTACGCCGAACATGATGGCCAAGGTTGGCCGCATCGGTAAGATCCTTGGTCCCCGCGGCCTCATGCCGAACCCTAAGCTCGGCACCGTGACCATGGACGTCGCCAAGATGGTCTCCGAGCTCAAGGCCGGCCGCGTTGAGTATCGCGCCGACCGCTACGGCATCTGCCACGTGCCCCTGGGCAAGAAGTCCTTCTCCGAGCAGCAGCTCGTCGAGAACTACGCTGCCCTGTACACCGAGATCCTGCGCGTCAAGCCCTCTTCTGCTAAGGGCAAGTACGTTAAGTCCATCTCCGTGTCTTCCACCATGGGCCCTGGCATCAAGGTTGATCCCGCTATCCAGCGCGACTTCCTGGCTGAGTAACTTTTAGTTACTGCCTGAGCAAAGCAAGCATTGCTAAAGAAACCCGGTTCTGTCTCGTGCAGGACCGGGTTTCTTGCTATCGCGTTAAAACCACCTTAAAGGGGACAGTGCCCCCTTTAAGGTGGTTACCAGGGTGTTCTAGCGGTTGAGGACTCGATAGCCTCGTGGCGCTTGAGTTCGCGACGCATGGTTTGCGAATTGAGCCAGGCTGCCTGCCAGCCACGGATGGGGTAGCGCGCTTCGTCCAGCTCAAACTGCGTATAGCCGCAGGCGTTGATGATCGTTGCCCCGCATGCGTGCTGACGCTCACGTTGAAAGTCGCGACCATAGCATTGGTGCACATGCCCGTGCACCATGTAGTCGGGATTCCAGGACTCGAGCGCTGTGTTAAAGCATTCGAATCCTCGATGTGGCAGATCGTCCAGATCGCCCACGCCGGCGGCGGGCGCATGGGTGAGCAATATGTCGCAGCCGCCGACCATCTTCACTTTGCGGGACAGCTTTCGCACGCGCTTGGCCATCTCGCGCTCGGTGTACATGTTGGCGCCATCTCGATAGCGCATGGAGCCGCCAAGGCCTGCAATGCGGACGCCGCGGTACACGTAGACAGCGTCTTCGACACAGATGCAGCCACCTGGTGCATGACGCGCATAGCGGTCATCGTGATTGCCTCGCACGTAGATGAGCGGTCTGTTGATGACCGTGACCAAAAACTCAAGATAGTCCGGGTCCAGATCACCAGCGGACAAAATCAGGTCGACACCCTCAAAGCGTTCTTTGCGAAAGCACTCCCAAAGGCATCGTTCTTCGGTATCGGCTATGGCAAGGATTTTCATAGGGCGCGGACCTTCGGCTCATCGTCGGGCTGCGGAATGGTGCCCACCACGTTGTCTGCCAGCCAGTCCATCTCGACGATTTGCGTGCTCGGCAGCGGGGGAAAGCCTTCGATCTGCACCACGCCGTCTTGGCTATGGAGCTCGCCGCCAAATGGATTGATGGAGCCCTCGACAATGCCATTGCGCAGTAGCTGAACGAGCTTGCGCGTCTGATAGGGCAGGCCTGGAGCGTAGCGAATATCGATAACGCCCGAACTCATGCCATACCAGTAGTTGACGGCGCGAACCTGGTTGTCGTCACTGGTCTCATCCCAGGTGCCATGCAGCAGGCTTCGCACGATAAGCTCGTAGTAACGGCCCCAGTTCCATACCGGCATGGCAATGCCGGCAACCTTGCCATCGACCAAGCGGTGGAGTCCGTAGGCCGTGGGGTCTTCGAGCGGCTTTGACATGTCGGCGCCGGACATGACGCTTACACCTTCGCGGCGCATGGCGTCGGCAAGGCCTCCGGCGGGCACATCGCCCCAGGTCAGGATAATTTGCGCGCGGGGGTCGAGCAGCGAGGCGCCAATCGCAAAGGCGTTGATCTCGCTGAGTGCGCCCGAGGCGAAGACCGACGCGTGGTAACCGATGCGGTGGTTGTCCGCCATGCTGGCCGCAAGGGCGCCCAGGAGGAACTTGGCCTCGTACATCTTTCCAAAGTACGAACGGACGCTTTGGTGGGGAAGGCCGATAGAACAGTTAAGGAACCGAACCTGGGGATACTCAACGGCTGCCCTGAGCGTGTATTCCATCAGGCGGTGCGAGGTCGAGAAGATGACGCTGTCTCCATGTTTGACAGCCGTTTCCACGGCGGCGTAGAACACGTCCGGATCGTGGCAGTCCTCGAACGCCTCGGTGCGCACGATACCGCCAAAGTGCTCATCGAGATACTGACGCCCTTGGTCGTGCAGGCTGTCCCAGCTCGACGTCGCACAGGGGAACTCATGGATAAAGGCGATGCGCAGGGGATTGGCCGCCGAATAGACGGTCTTGCCCATAAAGAAGTTGAGCACGCCGGAGGTGGACTTGGCGGGTGACTCTTCCTCATCGACGCTCGGTGCTTCGACAAGATCGACCTTGTCCTCGTTATTTTTGCCGGCAATGACCAGCTCACGCCAAATCTTACACAGGCGGTTTACGACGATATCCGTCGGCGTATCCAGCAGGCGGTCCTGGTTGTACACATTGAGGTAGACGAGCATGGCGTCGGCGGGCGTAATGTCCAGGTGGTCGCCGCCCGCGCGAAGGTAGGCGCGCTTAAAGAGCAGGAAGGTGTGGCGCAGGTAGTCGACCTTTTTCTGCGGCCATTTTTCGATAAGGTCCTGACCGAGCATCTTGGCGAGCGTCTCGTAGCTTCCCTCGCGCGAGAACTCGATCTCGTATAGGGGGCAGACGCGCCAAAACGCGCAGAACTCACCGTACAGGCGGCTTTCGACGGAATCCCATGTGCCTGGGTAGAGACGGGTGACCTTGGCCGAAACCGTCGGGGCGTCCAGGAATTTGAGGACACTGACGCGCTTGTTGCCCTCTTGGACGTAAAACCGATGCATGAACTCGGTGACGATGACGGGATCGCGATAGCCCTCGGTCACCTGGATGTCGTAGAGGTTGGACCACTTGCGGGCGAACTCCGTGCTAAACGGCAGCAAGGGCATAAAGTTGCATGAAAAGGCCGACTGACGGCCCTTGGTAACCGTACCGACGACCATTTCGAGTGGAATGTCTCTCAGGCCGACATTCTCTCGCTGGCCTAAGGGGAGCTGGGCAACCAAGCTATCGAGGTCCGTGAGATACGGATGCTCGCTTTGACTAATGGCGCGTCGACGTCCTTGCTCGCCGCGCTTGCGTGCTTGACGATAGGCCTCTTCCATAGTTTTGCTCCCTTAGTCGTTTAAACAACTATATGAACCATGGTATCACGAATGAAAACCACCACAAAGGTGCCTGTCCCCTTTGTGGTGGTTTAGGCGATGATGGGGGCGATGGCGCGGATGCAGGCGTCGGCCGCCGTAAAGGTGGTGCTGTCGTCGCTGACGATAAAGATGATTTTGCCCTTAATGCCAAAGTCGCCGATCTCGCTAAAGAGCACGTAGGGTTCCTTGTCAAAGCCTGAGATGGGCGAGACGGCCGTTTTGGTGGCGCTGACGAGCTCGTCTGCTAGCACATCGAGCGATGCCCATTTGGAGGGGTCTTTGACCGCGACTGGGACGGCCACGCGCCCAAAGGGCATCAAATGCACGAGTGTGTTCTTGGAAATGTTGGAGTTGGGGACGATGACGGTCTGCCCGCAGGCATCTTCGATGGTCGTGTGGCGCCAAGTGATGTCCTGGACCACGCCCGACACGCCGCCGACCTCGATATTGTCGCCGGGCTTGATAATGCCCATAAAGGTCACCTGCATGCCGCCGATAAGGTTTGATAGCGTGTCCTGAAAGCCGAGCGAGATGGCGATGCCGCCGACGCCAAGAGCGGCGACGAGCGCGTTTGCGTTAATGCCAAAGCAGTTGTCGAGGATAAAGCTGCCGCCGATCACCCAGATGACGGCGCGCGCGATATTGATGAAGATACTCGATGCCGGAAGCGGGTTATCGTCGCGGTTGAGTAGGTGACGCAGAGTCTTGGATGCGACCTTGGCGGCGACGGCGGTGCCTATCGCCAAGATGACGGCCCAGATGGTGTTGTGGACCCACCGTTGCTCAAAGAAATGAAGAATCGGCTCAAACAATTCCATGTAGGGAAAACCTCCTAATGATCATTCAACCATGATACCCACCAAAAAGCCCGTCCGATCACATCGGACGGGCTTCTGTGCTCGATATAAGGTTTGCACGGAGGGGCTGCAAGGCCCGGCGGTGTAGCTTAGCGGCGGCGCATCCAGATAATGCCGAGCATGATGACGATGATGCCGCCGATGAGGCATGCGCCGACCACGGCCAGCGTGCGGTCTCCCGTTGCGACAAGCTTGCCGGTTGTCTTCTTGGCGCTGGTTTTCGTGGTCGTAGTAGTCGTGCCGGGCTTGGGCGAGGGCTTAGGCGTTGGATTCGGATTGGGCGTGGGGTCCACGGCTGCGGAGCTGAAGCTGATGGTGCCGGCGAGCCCGGCCATCTTGTTCTCCCAGTCGCTCTTCCCGATCAGCGCTCTGATCGCCGCCTCGCATGTGCCCCACTCGGTGCGCTTGGTGGCATTTGCGAAAGTGGGAAAGTCGGTCGTGTTGGTAATGATGTAGTTGTTGGTGGCGACGGTGTAGTTCTTGGCGGGATCGAGCGTGCTGCCATCCTTGGTGAGCGTGGCGCTCACAATGCGCTTGCCTTCGGGCTGCGTCCAATCAATCGTCACGTTAATGCCGCCAAAGGAGAGAACGCTGCCAGAGTCATCGCGCCACTTGTACTTGTCTTGCGCCTCCTGCTCGGTGTGGCCGGCTGCCACATAGGCTTGCTGAAGCTCGTAGCTGTCGTTGCAATCGTCGCTGATCTGCAGTGAGTGCTCAAGCGCTGCGAGGAAGTTTGCGCCGGTCATGCCCCAGGTCTCTACGGTGTTGCCATAGGGCGAGATGGCGACGACGTTGCCGGCGGTCACATCGCCCGCCGCGATGCCGCCGCGGATGCCGCCCGCGTTTTCGATGGCGAGGTCTGCCCCCGTCAGGGCAAGATAGGAGCCGCAGATAACATGCCCGATGGTCTGGGCTTTGGTGGCGTCGCCCGCTTTACTGGGACGCAGATCGGTGGTGCGCACCATCTCCCAGCCATGCGTACCCGCGGCGTCCTCGCCGTAGAAATAGTTGGTGGAGGATGTGCCGAGCACCTTGTTCGATTCGCTTTCAAAGGCATCGTCGAGTGGCTTGATTTTGTTGTTGCGAACCTCGTCAAGGATGTTCTGGTTGTTAGGGTCTGCCAAAAGGTCGTCGACGTCCTTGGCGGTGTAGAGCTTCTCGTCGCTGTCGCCTGCGGAGACCGTCACCATGTCGTCGTTGGTGGTTTCGGTACCCCTGGTGTCGTACTCATAGGGAATGGAAAGCAGACCAACCTCGGCAAAGGCGCTGCCTGCCTCGACGACGCGGACCGGCTTGCCGTCGGCCCCCGTCACGTTTTCGTCTAAGTTGATGTGCTCGTGGCCCGCGACCAGTGTATCGACCCCAACGAGCTTTGCGGCAAAGGTCTTGGCGTTGAGCGTGTGCGCGATGCAGACGATAACGTTGCAGCCCTCATCCTCGCGCAGTCGCTTGGCCTCGGCATTGATGGCGTCCGCCGCACCCGAGAACGACGTGCCCGCGACCAGGTCAGCGCGTAGCGAGGAGCCCAGCGACTCATCCATGGCTCCGACGACGCCGACCTTAATCTTGTAGTTAAACGTGGGGCTGCCCTCGCCGTCCTTCCAAGTGCGATTGAGCGTCTTGGTGATGCTCGAGCTCCATGCGCCGTTCGAGGACGTTGCATTCGCGCAGAGCATGGTGAAAGGTGTACTGGTGGCACCATTGCCGGCCATCGTGCGAAGCTTGTCCGCGCCGTAGCTCCAGTCATGGTTGCCCGGTGTGGTCGCGTCGTAGCCGTTTGCGTAGAAGGTGTTCATGAGTTCGGCGATGCTCTTGCCCTCGCTCATGGTGGCAAAGGACTGCCCGTGGAAGGTGTCGCCTGCATCGAGCAGAAAGTCGGGGGCGTTGCTTTGAGCGCTATAGAGAACCGCCAGCCCGTCAAAGCCAATGGTGCCCGTGCCCTTGCTTGCGTTGTAGCTGTACTTGTAGCTGCCGTGGATGTCGTTGGTGTGCATGACGGTTACGGCGCCGTCAATAGCGGCGGGCAGGTTCCCCGCGAAAGCGAGGCTTGGGATGCCTGTGAGCGCGCCGGCAAACAACGCGGCAGCTAACGCAAGGCGGGGGAGTCTTTTCATGGCCGTCTCCTTACTCTTTAACAAAAACCACCACAAAGGTGCCTGTCCCCTTTGTGGTGGTTTTCTAGGTCGTTAGCTCAGCAGCATGCGGTCGTTGGCGAGCTCGCCGCCCGAGACCTCCTCGAACTTCTGCAGCAGGTCGGCAACGGTGAGCGACTTCTTCTCATCGCCTGCCACGTCGTAGATCACGTGACCCTCGTGCATCATGATCAGACGATTGCCCAGACGGATGGCGTCGTTCATGTTATGCGTGACCATGAGCGTGGTCAGGTGATGTTCGTCGACGATTTCCTCGGTCAGATTGAGCACCTTAGAGGCCGTCTTGGGGTCGAGCGCCGCGGTGTGCTCGTCGAGCAGCAGCAGGCGTGGCTTGGTGAGCGTGGCCATGAGCAGGGTGAGTGCCTGGCGCTGGCCACCCGAAAGCAGACCGACCTTGGCGTTGAGGCGCGTGTCCAGACCAAGGTCCAGGCGCTTGAGCAGCTCAACGTACTCGTCCTTCTCGGCCTTGGTGACGCCCCACGAAAGACCGCGATGCTGGCCGCGACGCTTGGCGAGGGCCAGGTTCTCGGCAATTTGCATGTCGGCTGCGGTGCCGCGCATGGGGTCCTGGAACACGCGGCCCAGGTACTTGGCGCGCTGTGACTCGCTCAGACGCGAGATGTCGGTGCCGTCGAGCTCGATAACGCCCGAATCGAGCGGATACACGCCGGCGATCATGTTGAGCAGCGTGGACTTGCCGGCGCCGTTGCCGCCGATCACGGTTACAAAGTCGCCATCATTGAGGGTAAGGTCGACGCCGGTGAGCGCGCGCTTCTCGGTGACGGTGCCCTTATTAAAGGTCTTCTTGACGTGCGAGAGCTTAAGCATCTGCCTCATCCCCCTTCGTGTAGGAGCTGCGGAGCTTATAGCGCTCCCAAACCACGGGCACACACAGGGCCACGGCGACGATCACGGCGGAAAGCAGCTTCATGTCGTTGGCGTCCATGCCCAACTGCAGCACGATGGCGCGGATGAGGAAGTACACCACGGAGCCAAAGACGGCGGAGGCAAGACGGACGCTAAACTGCGTGAGGCCGCCGGGCAGCAGGCGACCGAGCACCTCGCCGATAACAATGGCGGCAAGACCGATAACGATGGCACCGGTACCCATGCCAATGTCGGCGTACTTCTGGCTCTGGCAGATGAGCGCGCCCGAAAGGCCGATGAGGGCGTTGGAGAGCACGAGGGCGATCATCTTGGTGGAGTTGGTGTTGACGCCCAGAGCGCGGATCATGTACTCGTTGTTGCCGGTGGCGCGCAGCGCCGAGCCGATCTCGGTGCCAAAGAACCAATACAGGATGGCAACGATAGCCACAGCGAGCAAGATGCCCAGGATGATGGCGACGGTGGACTGCGGCAGGCCCGTCATGTTGCTGACAGACGAGAAGATAGTGCCCTTGGCAAGGATGGGCGTATTGGATTTGCCCATGATGCGCAGGTTGATGGACCACAGGCTGATCTGGGTGAGGATTCCGGCGAGGATCGCGGGAATCTCAAAGACCGTGGTCAAAATGCCCGTGACCGCGCCCGCGATGGCGCCGGCGCACATGCCAGCCAGCACGGCGAGCAGCGGGTCGACGTTGTTATTGACGATGAGCACGGCGCAGACGCAGCCGCCGAGGGCAAAGCTGCCGTCGCAGGTCATATCGGGGATGTCGAGCAGGCGGAACGTGATAAACACACCAAGCACCATAATGCCCCAGAGGACGCCCTGCGAAACGGCGCCCTGCAATGCAATAAGCATGCTTCATACCTCCTAGGATAGGGTGGACACGTGAGTCACCATGATAGCGGTAACAATGCATAAAAGAGCTGCGGCCGGATGTTTTGTCTCATCCGTAACAAGCAGGGCGAACGCCGGTCTTTGGCGTTCGCCCCTGTGGCTCAGATATTGAATAACGCAGCTATGGCGCGAGTGCGGGTCCTAGACGCGTTACCGCGCATGGCGCTACTCGTCCAGAGCGGAAAGGTCGATGTCCAGCGCCTCGGCCATCTCGTCGTTCTTGACGACGACCAGGTCCTTGCTCGAGAGGTGCTTGATCGGCATATCCTCGGGCTTGGCCTCGCCCTTCAAGATTTTGACGGCCATCTCGCCCGCGGCGTAGCCCAGGTCCTCGTAGTTGATGGAGAGGGTGAACAGACCGCCGGCCTTGCACATGCCCTCCTCGCCGGTCACGAAGGGGAGCTTATTCTCCTTGCAGATCTGGCCGACCTGCGAAGCGCCCGCGGCGATGGTGTTATCGGTGGGGGAGTACAGCGCGTCGACCTTGCCCACGGCAGATTCGACGACGGACTGGATCTCGTTGGAGCTCGAGACGGTGAAGTCGGTGTAGTCCAGGCCCAGCTTGTCGAGCTCCTTCTTGGCGGCCTTGATCTGGACGTCGGAGTTGGACTCGGCGGTGCAGTAGAGCAGACCGACCTTCTTTACGTCGGGCAGGACCTTCTGCATCATCTCGAGCTGCTCGGCGACCGGGGTGAGGTCGGAGGCGCCGGTGACGTTGGCGCCGGGCTTATCGTTGTCCTGGACCAGGCCCGAGGCGGCATAGTCGGTGATGGCGCAGCCCACGATGGGGATATCGGCGGTGGCGCCAGCGGCGGCCTGCGCGGCGGGCGTAGCGATGGCATAGATCAGGTCGACGCCATCGCCCACGAACTTGTCGGCGATGGACTTACACGTGGACTGGTCGTTCTGGGCGTTCTTCTGGTCGATCTTGACCTTCAGGTCGCTTTTCTTGATAGCCTTGACAAAGCCGTCATTGGCGGCGTCGAGTGCGGAGTGCTCGGTGAGCTGCAGAACGCCGACGGTGTAGTCGGAACCGGCGGCTGCGGATCCGGAACCCGAGGTGGCGCCGCATCCGGCAAGCGGGGCCAGTGCGAGCAGACCGGCGGAGACCAGAAGGCTCCTGCGGCTGATGGCGATATCGTTCATGTCTTTACCCCCAGTAAAAATGGCTGGAAACACTGCACTTAGACAAAGTGCAAGTGGAACTATAGTAGCGCGGATGTCCATTTTTACAATAATCTGGCGGGTTTTTTAATACAGAATCGGATGGGCGGTACGGGTAGTCGAATGGGCGGCGGAGGGTCTTATGCGGCGGAGGCGTCCTCTTCGTCGAGGGCGGCGAAGAGCTTCTTGCCGTCGAGGAGACGCGTGGTGACATTTCTCATCCGGCCAATCTCTACGGTACGCAGCGTGTCATCGGCGCCTCGGGCGTCATAGACCGTTCCCAGCAAATACGAGATGCCGTCTCGTTGCTTGATGGCAAAGGGGCGGAGCGTCATCCGTGCTACTTCGGTTTCGCCACGTGTCGTGACGCTCGAAATATCAAAACTCACCGTGGTTCCGTGGTCGATGGCCTGCTCGATGAGCTCGCAGGTGTCGATGCGTTTGACGGGCGTGCGCGTGGCCTTGGTGGATTTGCCACCGGCGCTTGGAGCAGGCTCGGGTGCATCGAGGTAGCCGCGAACGTCGGCACTCGCCATGGCGACCAAGTGCTGAGCCATGCTTTTTCGAATGGCGATGGGCGTAGAGCGGTTGCGCATGACCATACCGTGGAGCCGGATGATCTCTTCGTCGGTGAGCGGACGGGTCAAGAGCCGATACCCCACGCCGCGTTTGTACTCAATTTCGTACCCGGCATGGCGAAGTGCGGAGATGGCGGTGTAGATGCTGCGTCGCGCCGCCGAGATGGGCATGCGGGCGGGGTCGTCGGGATGGGCGAGGCGCCGGATCAACTCATCGGAAAGCATGGCCTTGTCCTCGCCAGTGTTCTCGCTTAGTAGTTGCAAGATGCGAACGGCACGATAGGCTGCCATCGAGGCGGCGCCTCTCGTTGTGGTGTCGTAGGTTTCAACAGCGGCTTCGGTCATGGCGCCCACGTCCTTTCCGTTTTGGGTGGCGACGGTATGGAGCCTAGGGCGCGGGGTTATCCCAGGGGCGCAGGGCGCTCTGGCCGGTCGGTAGTCGTCGGCAAACGGCGGTTCGAGTTTTCAACAGCCCTGTTCAACTGACCAAAAACTTGCCAAAAGCTTGACGGATGCTGTTGAAAAAAGCGTCTCTCGACCGATGTCGAGAGACGCTTGTGCGATGAGCGTTGATGTGTGGCGATGCGAGCTAGCGTCCGATGATTAGAAGTCGGCGTTGCCCACGGTACGCGGGTGCGGCAGGACGTCGCGGATGTTGCCCACGCCGGTGAGGTACATCACCAAGCGCTCGAAGCCCAGACCGTAGCCGGCGTGCTTGCAGGAACCGTAGCGGCGCAGGTCAAGGTAGTACTTGTACTGCTCGGGATTCATGCCCAGGTCCTTGATGCGGGCCTCGAGCAGATCCAGGCGCTCCTCGCGCTGGGAGCCGCCGATAATCTCGCCGATACCGGGAACCAGGCAGTCGGCGGCGGCGACGGTCTTGCCGTCGTCGTTCATGCGCATATAGAAGGCCTTGATCTCGGCCGGGTAGTCGGTTACGAAGGTCGGGCGCTTAAAGTGCTCCTCGGTCAGGAAGCGCTCGTGCTCGGTCTGCAGGTCGATGCCCCAGCTGACAGGGTAATCAAACTGGTGGCCAGCAGCGACGGCCTGCTCCAGGATCTCGATGGCCTCGGTGTAGGTAACGCGGGCAAAGTCGGAGTTTGCCACGTGGTCCAGGCGCTCGATCAGGCCCTTGTCCACAAACTTGTTGAGCATGTTGAGCTCATCGGGGCAGGTGGCCATAACGTCCTTAAGGACGTACTTGAGCATGGCCTCGGCGTTATCCATGTAGTCGTTCAGATCGGCAAAGGCCATCTCGGGCTCGATCATCCAAAACTCAGCAGCGTGGCGCGTTGTGTTGGAGTTTTCGGCGCGGAAGGTGGGGCCAAAGGTGTACACGTCGCCAAAGGCCATGGCAAAGTTCTCGGCATTGAGCTGGCCGGACACGGTGAGGCTCGCATGCTTGCCAAAGAAGTCCTGGCTCCAGTCGACCTCGCCGGACTCGGTGAGGGGCGGATTTTTGGGGTCGAGCGTGGTCACGCGGAACATCTCGCCGGCGCCCTCGCAGTCACTCGTGGTGATGATGGGGGTGTTGACGTAGACAAAGCCCTGCTCCTGGAAGAAGCGGTGGATGGCGGCAGCCGCGACAGAGCGGATGCGGAACACGGCGCGGAACAGGTTGGTGCGCGGGCGCAGGTGCTGCTGGGTGCGCAGGAACTCGACGGTTGCGCGCTTCTTCTGCAGCGGGTAATCCGGGGCGCTGACGCCCTCGACCTCGATGGAGGTGGCAGAAAGCTCGAAAGGCTGGGGCGCATCGGGGGTCAGCTTGACAGTGCCGGTGCAGATGAGTGCGGCCGAGACATTTTGGTGGGCGATCTCGTCATAGTTGTCGAGTACCTCGCGGTTCATGACGACCTGCAGGTCGCGGAAGCAGCTGCCGTCGTTGAGCGTAACAAAGCCAAAGTTCTTCATGTCGCGGACGGACTTGACCCAGCCGGCGACGGTGACGGTCTGGCCGCCGAGCGACTCGGCATCGGCATAGAGCTGCGCGATTTTGGTGCGGTTCACGTATCCTCCCATAACGGTTGAATGATAGTTATCCATACAGTTCGATATTCTAGCAGCTCGGCTCATTTGGGCTATACAGATAAGGCATTGGCAGGATGGTTTTTCAAACGAAAAGCGCCCGCGGCCAAATGGTCGCGGGCGCTTGGCGTGGTGCCTTTTGGCTGTGTGGCGCGGGGCCTGGCTACTTGGTCTTGGCTACCAGCAACGGGTCGCCCAGCTTGACGAGCGGGTTGCCGCCGATAAGCGTTCCAGACTCGCCGACATGGTCGATGCTCTTAAGACGATCGAGCTCGGAGACGATGACGGTCACGATGTCCTCGTGGCCAGCGGCCTTAATGGCCTCGCGGTCGAAGCTGATGAGCGGCTGGCCTGCCTTGACCACATCGCCCATCTCGACAAAGCGGGCAAAACCCTTGCCGTTCATTTCCACGGTGCCCAGGCCAACATGGATGAACACGCGAAGACCGTCCTCGGTGATCATGCCAATGGAGTGGTTGGTGACGGTGGTGGCGCCGATGCGGCCGTTGGCGGGCGCATAGATGGTGCCGGTAATGGGCTCGATGCCATAGCCCTGGCCAAGCATGCCCGAGGCGATCGTCTCGTCGGGGACCTCGTTCAGGTTGACGAGCACGCCGTTGACGGGGGCATAGATGACACCTTCGCGGGTGGCGAAGCTTGCTGCGGGCGGAACGGACGCCTCGCCGGTCGAGGTGAAGGTGGACTTAAGCGAATCGAGCAGACCCATAGTTGCCTCCAACTTAAATAGGCGCATATCGCGCGTTTGGTTTGCCGGAAACGTTTCATATGTGTTTCGCGGCTTGGTCAACGCCCTCTATTCTACGCTGCTCAGTGATACCTCTGAGCTGGGATTATGTGATATATCAGTTGAAGGGAGGCTTATTGCTGAAGTGTTTCTGTGCCACGGGTTCAAGTGGGGTACGCTTAGACGCGAAAAACAAGGGCGCGTAATTTGCGCGAAGGGAGCACATATGATTGTCGAGAACCACGCGCTGTGGGGCGAGGAGCCGACCGAGGAATATCCAGCGACGTTTACGTATTTGGGTGCCGAGCCGCTGCCCGACAAGCCCAATGGCCGCCGCCCCGCGGTGATCATCTGCGGCGGAGGCGGGTTTACGCATATCGCTCCGCACGAGCAGGACCCGGTGGCGTTTGCGTTTTTGGATCACGGTTACCAGGCCTTTGTGCTCAACTATGTCACGAGTTCTACGGGTGACGTGAGCTTTCCGCACCCCCAGGCAGATCTTGCCAAGATGGTCGCCACGGTGCGCGCCAACGCCGACGAGTGGCATGTCGATCCCAAGCGCGTGTGCGTCGTGGGCTTCTCGGCAGGCGGCATGATCAGCGCTTCGCTGGCAACGCAATGGAAGACTGGTCCCTTCGCGGGCCTGGCAGGGGCGCGTCCGGACGACATTCGTCCCGATGCCGTGGTGCTGGGCTATCCATTGCTCGACTTTGCCTATGTGCGCGACATGCAGACGCGCGATCCGCGCATTGACTTGCGCGTGCCAAAGACGGGCGGCAAGACGGGGCGCGATCTGCTCAACGACTATCTGACGATGGTGACGGGTGGCGAGGCAACTGACGAGCACCTGGCCGATATCTGCCCCACCACACATGTTTCGCGTCAGATGCCGCCGACCTTTGTGTGGGGCGTGTCCGATGACAAGACGGCGCCGATCGCGCAGGTCTATCCGTTTGCGCAGCGCATGGCCGAGGAGGGCGTCGCATGCGAGATGCACGTCTTTGACCAGGGCGGCCACGGCCTTTCGCTCGGCAACGCCAACACCGCGGTCGACAACGAGGACAAGCAGGTGGCAGTCCGTCCCTGGATCCGCCTAGCCTTCCGCTTCCTGGAGCGCCACGGGTTTTAGTTACGGCGTTTTACCAAACGCCGTAACCACTTGACGCTGCAAGCCCGTCAGAGCGGCAATCTGTCGATTGAACATCGGTGTGTGTTCGCGCTATCATGCGTGGTTAAATGGTTAGCCATGGCAAACGGTTAGCCATGTTAAACAAAATGCAACGCCCTGTGGGCGCCGGGGGAGGAACGCGGACGTGAGACTCGATACACTCGAGATTGGAAAGGATGCCGTTGTCGCATCGGTGGCATCGGACGATCAGGCACTCCGACAGCATATTTTGGACATGGGCCTAACGCCGGGCACCGAAGTCACCATGATGAAGTACGCCCCTATGGGCGACCCGCTCGAGATTCGCCTGCGTGGCTACGAGTTGACGCTGCGCAAGGACGATGCCGCTCGCATCGAGCTCGTGGGCATTCACGACACCGATACGGGTCCGCGCGCTAACGCCGCAATCGGCACGACGGAGCATCCGGCCCTGGGCGAGGGGACGTATTCGCCCCGCGCGGCAAAGACGGCCGTGCCCGAGGGCGCACCGCTGCATTTCGCCCTCGCCGGCAACCAAAACTGCGGCAAGACCACGCTGTTCAACCAGCTGACGGGCTCCAACCAGCATGTCGGTAACTTTCCTGGCGTGACGGTCGACCGCAAAGATGGCACCATCCGCAACCACCCCGAGGCAAGCGTTACCGACCTGCCCGGCATTTACTCTCTGTCGCCGTACACGGGCGAGGAGATCGTAAGCCGCCAGTTTATCCTGGATGAGCACCCCGACGCCATCATCGATATCATCGATGCCACCAACATCGAGCGTAACCTGTACCTGACGCTGCAGCTTATGGAGCTCGATCGACCCATGGTCATCGCGCTCAACATGATGGACGAGGTGACGGCCAACGGCGGCGCCGTGGACGTCAACCTGCTCGAGAGCCTGCTGGGCGTGCCTGTTGTTCCCATTAGTGCTGCCCGCAACGAGGGTATTGGCGAGTTGGTGGATCATGCCTTGCACGTGGCGCGGTTCCGCGAGCGTCCCGGTCGCCTGGACTTCTGCGCGCCCGATGGTCCGGACGGCGGCGCGCTGCATCGCTGCATTCACGGCATCGCCAACCTTATCGAGGACCATGCCGCGACGGCGCACATTCCCGTGCGTTTTGCGGCGACCAAGCTGGTTGAGGGCGACGAGCTGGTGACCGAGGCGCTTCACCTGGACCGCAACGAGCTCGACGCCATCGAGCACATCATTAGCCAAATGGAGGGCGAGGCCGGCACCGACCGTCTATCTGCGCTGGCTGACATGCGCTTCGGCTTTATCGGCGACGTGTGCGGGCGTTGCGTCGTCAAGCCGCACGAGAGCCGCGAGCACGTGCGTTCCGTCAAGATTGACCGCATCCTGACGGGTCGTTACACGGCCATTCCGGCGTTCCTGGTGATCATGGGTCTCGTCTTTTGGCTGACGTTTGGCGTGATCGGCGCGGCGTTGCAGGGACTTATGGAGGACGGCATCGCTGCCATCATCGCCTCGGCCGATGCGGGTCTCAAGGCGTTCGGCACCAACGACGTAGTGCGCTCGCTGGCTGTCGACGGCGTGCTTACGGGTGTGGGTAGTGTACTGACCTTCCTGCCGATTATCGTCGTGCTCTTCTTGTTCCTCTCCATTCTGGAAGACTCGGGCTACATGGCGCGCGTGGCCTTTGTCATGGATAAGGTATTGCGTCGCTTTGGCCTGTCGGGCCGCAGCTTTGTGCCCATGCTCGTCGGTTTTGGCTGTACCGTGCCGGCTATCATGTCGACCCGTACGCTCCCATCCGAGCACGACCGCAAGATGACCGTCATGCTCACGCCGTTCATGAGCTGCTCGGCCAAGTTGCCGGTCTACGGTCTGCTGTGCGGGGCGTTTTTCCCACAGGCGACGGTTCCCGCCATGGTCTCGCTCTATCTGATTGGCATTGCGGTTGGTTGCATCGCGGCTTTGGTGCTTAACCGCACGGCATTTAAGGGCGACCCGGTGCCGTTTATCATGGAGCTTCCCAATTACCGTCTGCCGAGCGTCAAGACGACGGTGATGCTGGCATGGGATAAGGCCAAAGACTTTATTACCAAAGCCTTTACCATTATCTTTGCTGCTACCGTGGTCATCTGGTTCCTTCAGACGTTCGACATTCGCTTTAATGTGGTCGCCGATCAGTCGCAGAGTCTGCTTGCGGGCCTCGGCAGCATCATCGCGCCGGCGCTGGCGCCGCTTGGCTTTGGCGATTGGCGCGCATCCACGGCGCTCGTCACCGGACTTATTGCCAAGGAGAGCGTCATTTCGACCCTCACCGTGCTTTTGGGCGCGACCTCGCCCGCGGCACTGTCGACCATGTTTTCGCCGTTCACCGCCTACGTGTTCTTGGTCTTTACGCTGCTGTACCCGCCTTGCGTGGCGGCAATCGGCGCCGTCAAGAGTGAGCTGGGCGCGCGCTATGCCGTTGCCGTGTTCGCGTTTCAGGTGACGGTCGCCTGGATCGTGGCGTTTGTCGTGCATTCGGCAGGTATATTGCTGGGGTTGGCTTAGTTATTTATTGACGGCGCAACCTCTGTGTATCGAATTGTTTTCGGCCCCGCATCTGTTGCTGACGGATGCGGGGCCGTTGCTATATAATCGCCTCCGCTCAAAACGATTGGAGACGTTATATATGACTCAGGCAAGGCAAGACGGCATCACGCTCAAGCAGTGGCTCCCGCTCATCGGACTCACCTGCTGCGCCTTCGTGTTCAACACGTCGGAGTTTATGCCCATCGGTCTTTTGACTGACATCGCCGCGTCGTTCTCGCTCACCGAGTCCCAGGCGGGCATCATGATCTCGGTCTATGCCTGGGGCGTCATGCTGCTGTCGTTGCCGCTCATGGTGTTCGCTTCGCGTTTCGAGTTTAAGCGGATGCTGCTGGGCGTGCTTGCCGTGTTCTCGCTCGGTCAGTTCCTGTCCGCTGTGGCGCCGACTTATCCCATCCTGGTCTGTGCGCGCCTGGTGGTCGCTTGCGCACATGCCGTGTTCTGGTCGGTCGCTTCGATTATGGCCTCGCGCCTGGTCGACACGCGCCACGGGGCGCTCGCCATCAGCATGATCGCTACGGGCTCGTCCATCGCGCAGATCTTTGGTCTGCCCCTCGGTCGCGCTATTGGCTTGGCCGTGGGCTGGCGCATGACGTTTGCCGTGGTCGGGGTCCTCTCGGCCATCGCGGTCGTCTACCAGGCGACCGTGTTCCCGGCCATGCCGGCGGGCGAGCGCTTTACCGTCAAACAGTTGCCCGAGCTGCTCAAGAACCCGCTCCTGATCGCGCTCTACGCGGTCACGGTTTTTATGGCGACCGGCTACTACGCGGGTTACAGCTATATCGAGCCCTTCCTGGCACAGGTCGCGCACGTCGACGCGGGCGCTATCACCATGACGCTGACGGCGTTTGGCTGCTCTGGTCTGCTCGGAAGCTGGCTGTTTGGCCGCCTGTTCGATGGGCATCGCTTCCCGTTCTTGGCTATTACGCTCTCCGGTGTGCCGGCGGCTCTGCTGCTTATGGCTCCTGCAGCCTCGGCGCTCGTGTTGGTGCTTGCCGTCTGCGCGCTATGGGGCTGCTGCGCCACGGCCTTCAATGTGGCGTTCCAGGCTGAGCTCATCAAGTACACGCCGGCGGATTCGTCGGCCGTTGCCATGTCGATCTTCTCGGGCCTGTTCAATCTGGGTATCGGCACGGGCACGGCGATTGGTGGCGCCGTGGTGTCGGGCCCCGGTATCGCCTGGATCGGCTTCGTGGGCGGGGCGATCGCCGTCGTAGGCGTCATCCTCGCCATCACGGTGCTATTCCCAGCCATACGCCGCGCCAAGCCCGTCGCCTAATCACGTCCCCTCATCAGTTGCGGTGGAATAGTTCCTGTTTAAGGCCTCTGAAGGCCCAGGCAGGAACTATTCCACCGCAACTTATTTTGGGGAAGAGGATACAAGCCGGGCATACAATGGATGTCGTTGTGTTGAGCTTACCGGGAGGTTGCTATGTGGGCATACGAGACGACGTTCTATCAGATCTATCCGCTGGGCTTTTGCGGAGCTCCGCGCGAAAACGCCGCGCCCGTTGCCGAGGATGAGCTCGCCCAGGCTGCCAACGCCGCGCCCAACCCCGATGCTCCTATCATGAAAATCGCCCAATGGGCTGACTACCTGCAAGAACTCGGTATTGGCGCTGTGCTGATCAACCCGCCGCTCGAGTCTGATAGCCACGGCTACGATACGCGTAGCCTACGCCATATCGATCGACGCCTGGGTGGGGATGCCGACTTTGCCGCCGTATGCGAGACGCTGCACGACCACGGCGTCCGCGTGGTGCTCGATGCCGTTTTTAACCATGTGGGTCGTGGCTTTTGGGCCTTCCGCGATGTGCAGGAGCGTAAGTGGGACTCGCCCTACAAGGACTGGTTCCACATTAGCTTTGACGGCGACTCCTGCTATGGCGACGGCTTTTGGTACGAGGGTTGGGAAGGCCATTTTGAGCTTGTGAAGCTCAACCTGCAAAATCCCGCCGTGGTCGATTACCTGCTTGAGTCCGTGCGCCGTTGGGCCGACGTCTTTGGCGTCGACGGTCTGCGCCTGGACGTCGCCTACATGCTCGACCGCGATTTCATGCGTCGTTTGCATAGCTTTGTCCGTGAGCTCAAGCCCGACTTCGTGCTGATCGGCGAGACGCTCCACGGCGACTACAACCAGATCGTCAACGACGATATGCTCGACTCCTGCACCAACTACGAGTGTTACAAGGGCCTGTACTCCAGCTTTAACTCGGTCAACATGTTCGAGATCGCCCATTCGCTGCACCGCCAGTTTGGCGGTGACCCCTGGTGCATCTACCGCGGCAAACATCTGCTGTCGTTTGTCGACAACCATGACGTGCCGCGCCTGGCGAGCATCCTTACCGACAAGTCGTGCCTGCGTCCCGCCTATGGCATGCTCTTTGGCATGCCGGGCATCCCGTGCGTCTACTATGGCAGCGAATGGGGAATTACCGGCGAAAAGGGCGGCCCCGATGGCGACTGGGCGCTGCGCCCTGCGCTCGATGAGCCTGCGCCCAACGAGCTGACGGCTTTCATCAAGCAGCTCACGCACCTGCGCTCGGCCGACGACGTGGCGGCCCGTGCTCTCAACTACGGTGCCTATCGCAACGTGGTGATCCAGAACAAGCAGCTGCTGTTCGAGCGCGCCTGCAACGACGCGACGGTGCTCGTGGCGGTGAACGCCGTGGACGAGCCTTACACCTTTGGCGCCGGCGAACTCAACGGCTCCTTCGTCGACCTGCTTGCCGACGATGCTCCCACGGTCGAGCTGCCGGGCTCTCTTGAGCTTGCACCCTACGAGGTGCGCTATCTGTTGAGGGTCTAGATCGTGGCTGCGTCCGACGAGGGCTATCAACATATTGAGCATGGGTTTGAACCCGTGTTTGACGAGCACTCGCGCGTTTTGGTGCTCGGGTCGTTTCCCTCGGTGCTTTCGCGTGCCAATGCCTTTTATTACGGTAACCCTCAGAATCGCTTTTGGCGCGTGATGGCCGCATGCCTCGGTGTGCCCGTGCCGCCCAACGAGGGCGACCCTTTGGCAAGCGGTGAGCCCGCGACGCTCGACGTCTCGATTGCCGCCAAGCGGGCTATGCTGCTGAACGGCGGTGTGGCCCTGTGGGACGTGATCGAGAGCTGTGACATCAAGGGCTCAAGCGACGCGAGCATCAAAAACGTCGTTCCGGCGCATGTCGAGCGCATTACCGGCGCAGCTCCCATTGAGCAGGTGATATGCAACGGCGGTACAGCTGGCCGGCTCTACAAGCGCTATCTACAAGAACGCACCGGGCTACCGGCCATCGTTCTGCCGTCGACAAGTCCCGCCAATGCGGCATGGCGCCTGGAACGCCTTGTCGAGCGCTGGCGCGAGGCCGTTGAATGGGGCGCTCTGTAATTTAGATATCTGATTAGGCGCGGCTGCCGAGGCGTTTCATGATGGCATGCCATATCGGTGCGGGCAGCGCGGGCCTGGCGCGCACCATGCCGTCGGCATCGACGCCACCGGCATTGCCACCGCCAAGCAGCTGCGCATACTCAATGGAGCAGCCCATGCGAACGGCGCCCACAAGCTTATCCATCGCTTCGGAAAATGGCCGGCGCAAGAGGCCCATACGCGGGGAGTGGCGAAGCGCCGCAATACCGCTGCCGGCACAGACGACAACGCCGCCACACCACAATTGGTCGTGGCACTCACATGCCTTGTGCAGACGAACGGCGGTCCCGCGCGCCTGCTTCGCGCCCTCTTGTGCGGCTCGAATCGCGGCATAGACGCGCGTTCCCGTACCGCCAAAGCGTTCAAGCGCCTGCTCGATAGCTGTCAACGTCTCATCGTCAGCCACATCTTCAATGGCGAGCACCATGCCATCGGCTGCACCGGCATCATCCGCCTTCAAATCGACCGGGTGGGGGAGTGTGGTGCCAGAAAGCTGAGCATAGGCGGCGATGGCATCCTGCAGGTCCCAAAGCAAAAACTCAAGATCGGCGCTCTCGGGAATACTGACAAAAGCGATGTTATGCAGTGTTTTTGGTACATCGCCGTGCGCGGTTGTCTCCATGCCGCCTCCTTTCCGGTTGGTTTCCGTTTAGGTTACACCGTCTGACGGCGCCCCGCCGCGCTATCCTAGTGCAACCCTTACGAAAGGAACGCCATGCGTCTGCCCATGAACACCTCGCTTGCCACGCTCAAGCCCTCCGGCATCCGTCGGATCAATGCGCTCGCCGCCCAGCACCCGGAGTGCATCGCGCTCGCGCTCGGCGAGCCCGATTTTCCCACGCCCGATGTGATTAGCGCCGAGGTGACGGCTTCGCTCGACCGCGGCGACACGCACTATCCGCCTAACAACGGTCGCCCCGCCCTGCGTGAGGCGTTGTCTGCCTACATGGGGGACGCGGGCCTTACGTTTTCTGCCGACGAGATCATCCTGACCGACGGCGCGACCGAGGCCCTGTCGGCAACATTCATGGCTATGCTCAACCCCGGCGACGAGGTCATCATCCCCACGCCGGCCTTTGGCCTGTACGAGAGCATTGTCGTGGCCAACCACGCCAAGGCGGTCTTTTTGGATACGGAGTCTGCGCAATTCCAGATTGACGAGGACGCACTTCGTGCTTGCGTGACGCCGGCGACCAAGGCCATCGTCATCTGCACGCCCAACAATCCTACGGGCTGCATTCTCAACGCGGCGTCGCTCGACGCCGTGGCACACGTGGCAGAGCAGGCGGGCATCTACGTAATCTGCGACGATGTATATAACCGCCTGGTCTACGTGGACGGCTACGAGCGATTTGCCCAGCGTCACCCGGAGCTTCGCAATCAGACAGTAGTTATCGAGAGCTTTTCCAAGCCCTGGGCCATGACCGGCTGGCGCTTGGGCTGGCTTGCAGCGGCAGCCCCCGTCATCGCAGAGATCGCAAAGGCCCATCAATACCTAGTATCGAGCGCCGTCTCCTTCGAGATGGACGCCGCGGCCCGAGCCCTGACCGTCGACCCCACCCCCATGCTCAATGTCTACCGAGCCCGCCGCAAACGCGTGCTCGCAGCCTTAAACGCCATGGACCTCGACGTAGTGGAGCCCGCAGGCGCCTTCTACGCCTTCCCCAGCATCAAAAAATTCGGCCTAACCAGCGAAGACTTCTGCATCAAAGCCATCAAAGAAGCAAACGTAGCCCTAGTCCCGGGCGACTGTTTCGGCACCGAAGGCCACATCCGCCTAAGCTACTGCGTCTCCGACAAAAATCTGGACGAAGGTCTCCACCGCCTGTCAACCTTCGTTTCAACCTTATAGCCCAACGGGACGCAACACATCAGCCCACCGACCCAAGCATTATGAGTGGGGGCGTCAGCCAACGAAAACCCGGTCTGCCCCAAAGTCACCGCAGGCCGCGCCGCCGAAGGCCGGGCGCAAGGTTTTCGTAGATTCCGCACGAGCCGGAAAGCACTTAATGTGCTTTCCGAGCGAGCCCAGGACCTGACCGAGCGAAAACCTTGCGCCCGGCCTTCGGCGGCGCGGCCGGATGGTGGAATTGTGTGCAGCCAGGTTTTCCGTTGACCGACGCCGGGGTCCCCGCCATAATACTTTCGGTTCACGCACGAATCCGCTGCCAGAGACAGCCGGTGCAAACGGGCATCGCCCGCGAGCTTAATGGGATATCCCGCCAGCCGAGGTGGTCGAGTAGATATGTCTTCTCGCCCCCGTCGCTCATGCAGCGCGGGGGCTTTCTTTTTGGACATGCCCCCGTCACGTCCTTGTGGCGGACCGTGCCCGGAAAGAATTCGAGGAGGTGTAATTCATGCCCCAGCAGTACAAAATCGACAAGGTTGCAGAGATCGAGTCCCGTATCGCCGAGAACGCCGGTCTGTTCGTCGTCAACTACAACGGTCTGACGGTTAAGCAGGCTCAGGAGCTGCGTCATCAGCTTCGCGAGTGCGGCGCCGAGATGAAGGTCTACAAGAACAACCTGGTCAAGATCGCTCTCAAGAACCAGGAGCAGCCCGAGCTCGACGAGATCCTCGCCGGCCCCGTCGCTTATGTGTTCTACGAGACCGAGCCGGTCGAGGCCGCTAAGACCCTTAAAGACTTCTCCGCTAAGTCCAAGGGCGTCCTTGAGATCAAGGGCGGTATCTCCGACGGCAAGGTCGTTTCCGCTGATGATGTTAAGGCTATCGCCGAGCTGCCCACCAAGGACCAGCTTCTCGGCCAGATCGCCGGTCTCATCTCCGGTTTCGCTCGCGACATCGCTGTCTGCGTCAACGGCGTTTCCTCTGGTCTCGCTCGTTCGATCCAGCAGGTCTCCGAGCAGAAGGCAGCCTAGTCGCTGTTTTCACCCGCGGCGGCAACGCCGCACCCCTGGCGCATTCGCGCCGTGTTTTAACTGATCTCCGTGCACAGACACGGAAACCGAAAGGACTTAGAAATGGCTAAGCTTACCACCGATGAGATCATCGATGCTCTTAAGGAAATGACCCTTCTCGAGGCTTCCGAGCTCGTTAAGGCTATCGAGGACACCTTCGGCGTTTCCGCCGCTGCTCCTGCCGCCGTTGTCGCCGCTCCCGCTGCTGGCGCTGCTGAGGCCGAGGAGAAGACCGAGTTTGACGTCGTGCTCGAGGGCTTCGGCGACAACAAGATCCAGGTCATCAAGGCCGTCCGTGAGCTCACCAACCTTGGCCTGAAGGAGGCCAAGGAGGTCGTCGAGGGCGCTCCCAAGGCTGTTCTCGAGGGTGCCAAGAAGGAGGACGCCGAGGCTGCCAAGGAGAAGCTCGAGGCTGCTGGCGCTGCTGTCACCCTCAAGTAATCAGGCTTTCTCGCCAGATTTCTTTGCAGACGGGGTTCGCATTGCGAACCCCGTCTTTTTCGTTTTGATCCCTCTATTTTGTTGGCTCGGCATACAAATTGCTGCCGCTTGCGGTGCTTTGGCGTTGCTACCGTTGGGCGATAAAATTGCACCATTCGAGCAATAATTTGCGTTGACCTGCTGAAGAATGGCGCTTGCCTACATTAACGTTAATTAACGGCGGTAAGATAAACCGGTATCGCAATTTGGTCTGCGGCCGCCGTGCCGCACGCACAGGGCGCATCCTGCGCCTGCGAAAGGATCCTTGAATAACATGAAGGCAATCATCCCCGCCGCCGGTCTTGGCACGCGTTTTCTGCCTGGCACCAAGTGCACGCCTAAAGAGATGCTGCCGGTGCTCGACAAACCGGTCATCCAGTACGTCGTTGAGGAGGCGCTCGACCCCGATGAGGTCGACGATGCTATTATCGTCACCTCTCCTGGCAAGCCCGAGTTGCTGAGCTACTTCCAGCCCGATCGCTCGCTCGAGAACCTGCTTCGCGAGCGTGGCAAGGACGCCTACGCCGACGCCGTCGCCCATGCTGGTGGTATGCCGGTCGACTTCCGTTATCAGTACGAGCCCAAGGGCCTTGGCCACGCCATTCGCTCTGCCGCCGACGCTGTGGCAGGGGAGAACTTCCTGGTTCTTCTGGGCGATTACGTTGTGCCCAACCGTGACATCTGCGACAAGATGCTTGCCGTCTCCAAGGAACACGGTGGCGCTTCTGTTATCGCCGTTGCCGCGTGCGCTCCCGAGGAGGTCAGCCGCTATGGCGTTATCGCCGGCGATCGCGTGGGCGCTCTCGAGGGCTTCGAGAATGCCGCCGACGACGAGCCCGGTGCCGTTTGGCGTATCGGCGGCCTGGTCGAGAAGCCCGCTCCCGAGGCGGCTCCGTCCAACCTGTACATCGTCGGTCGCTACCTGCTGAGCCCGTTGGTCATGGATCTGCTGGCCGATCAGCAGGCCGGTAAGGGCGGCGAGATCCAGCTGACCGACGCCATGGCCCGCTCGCTCGACCGCGAGGCCATGTATGCCGTCGTCATCGACCCGCTGTCGGGCTACGATACCGGTACCCCGTCTGGCTGGATGGCTACCAACGCCCTCATGGCTGCAAGCGATCCTCGCTTTGCCGGCGCCTTCTGGGATGCCATCGACGAGCGCGGCGGTTTGATGCGCAAATAAGCCTTTCGGGCATCGACATTTACGGGTGCGGACTTCGGTTCGCGCCCGTTTTTTTATAAGAGCTGCGATTGCCAGCCCTCTGTTCACAGAAAATATATGAACAGGTGTTCGATGCATATCCATCTACCTGCATGTTTTCTGTCGAAAAACTTTGCTACTCCAAAAACTCAATCACGTCAAGGCTTTTCTTGCTCAACGGTCGGTACCTGATAAACTATTAGGTTGCGATAACTGGCGAAGCTATGCCTCGCCAATCCACCGAGCATTTCCGTGAAGGAGGAAAAACCTGGTGACCTACGCATACACTGCCACTGAGCGCAAGCGCGTCAGCTTCGGGAAAATCCCGGAGGCCATGGAGCTCCCCAACCTTATCTCTGTTCAAAGGGAATCCTTTGAGCGTTTTAAGGACGAGGGCCTTCGTGAGGCGTTCAAGGAATCCAGCCCCATCCAGAGTCAGAACCATGTTCTCGAGGTTACCTTCGGCGAGCATCAGTTCGGCGACCCCGCGCACACCGTCGAGGAGTGCCGCGAGAAGGACATGACCTATCAGGCCCCGCTTCTGACTGACGTCCGTCTCACCAACAAGGAGACCGGCGAGATCAAGGAGCAGCTCGTCTTTATGGGCGACTTCCCCATGATGACCGATCAGGGCACCTTCATCATCAACGGTACCGAGCGTATCGTCGTCTCGCAGCTCGTCCGCTCCCCGGGCGTGTACTACAGCTCCGAGATGGATTCGGGCAAGCAGATCTACAAGGCTCAGATCATCCCGTCCCGCGGTGCCTGGCTCGAGTTTGAGGTCGACAAGCGCGACCAGCTCATGGTCTCCATCGACCGTAAGCGCAAGCAGAGCGCCACGATGTTCCTGCGCGCCCTTGGCATCGCCGTCACCAACGACGATATCATCGAGCTGCTCGGCAACTCCGATGTGATCAAGCGCACCCTCGAGCGCGATACCGCCCTCACTCGCGAGGACGCCCTCATCGAGATCTACCGTCGCCTGCGCCCGGGCGAGCCTCCCACCGTGGATGCTTCCCGCAGCCTGCTCGAGGGCCTGCTCTTCAACCCGCAGCGCTACGATCTGGCCCGCGTCGGTCGTTACAAGGTCAACAAGAAGCTCAACCTCACCACCGAGGAAGAGGTCACGGTGCTCACCGACGAGGATATCGTCGCGACGCTGCGCTACCTGCTGTCCCTCGCTGCCGGCGAGCAGGGCTTCAAGGTCGACGACATCGACCACTTTGGCAACCGCCGCATCCGCACCGTCGGCGAGCTCGTCGCCAACCAGTTCCGTATCGGCATGAGCCGTATGGAGCGCGTCGTCCGTGAGCGCATGAGCTCCCAGGACATCGACGAGATCACCCCGCAGTCGCTCATCAACATCCGTCCGATCGTGGCCTCTATCAAGGAGTTCTTCGGTTCCTCGCAGCTCTCGCAGTTCATGGACCAGGCGAACCCCCTGACCGGTCTGACTCACAAGCGCCGTCTGTCCGCACTCGGCCCTGGCGGCCTTGCCGGCCACAAGTCGGGCTCCAGCCGCCGCACCAACGTGCCGACGGCCGTCCGCGACGTTCACAACTCGCACTACAGCCGCATGTGCCCGATCGAGACTCCCGAAGGCCCCAACATCGGCCTGATCGGCTCGCTCGCCCTCTACGCCCGCGTCAACGAGTATGGCTTCATCGAGGCCCCGTTCCGTCGTGTCGAGAACGGCGTTGCCACCGACCAGATCGACTGGATGACCGCTGACGAGGAAGAGAAGCACGTCATCGCGCCGGCCAACACGCCGCTCGATCCCAAGACCAACGAGTTCATCACGACCGATGCCGAGGGCAAGATCGTCCGTCCGCATACCGTGATCGCCCGTACCCGCGACTTCGACGGCTCCTTCGGCGCTCCCGCCGACGTGCCTGTCGAGGACGTCGACTACATGGACGTCTCGCCGCGTCAGATGCTCTCCGTCGCAGCCACGCTGATTCCGTTCCTCGAGCACGACGACGCCAAGCGTACGCTCATGGGCGCCAACATGCAGCGTCAGGCCGTGCCGCTGGTTCACCCCGCCGTTCCCTATGTCGGTACCGGCATGGAGCGTCGCGCCGCCCTGGACTCTGGCGAGGTTACCCTGGCCAAGAACGCCGGCGAAGTCATCTATGCCGACGCCTCCAAGATTATCGTCAAGCATGCCGGCGGCATGGACGAGTATCACCTGGCCAAGTACCAGCGCTCCAACCAGTCCACCTGCATCAACCACCGTCCGCTCGTGCGCGTCGGTGACACCGTTGAGCAGGGCGAGCCTCTGGCCGACGGTCCTTCGACCGATCATGGCGAGCTCGCACTGGGCCAGAACCTCACCGTGGCATACATGCCGTGGGAAGGCTTCAACTACGAGGACGGTATCGTCGTGTCCGAGCGTCTGGTGGCCGAGGACCTGCTGACGACCATCAATATCACCCGTCACGAGATCGACGCCCGCGACACCAAGCTCGGCCCCGAGGAGATCACTCGCGAGATCCCGAACCTCTCCGAGGACATGCTTGCCAACCTCGACGAGGACGGCATCATCCGCATCGGCGCTGAGGTCGGCCCTGGCGACATCCTGGTCGGCAAGGTCACGCCTAAGGGCGAGAGCGCTCTGACCGCCGAGGAGCGCCTGCTGCGCGCCATCTTCGGTGCCAAGGCTCACGATGTTCGCGACACCTCCCTTAAGATGCCTCACGGCGCTTATGGCCGCGTCATCGACGTCGTCCGCTTTAGCCGCGAGAACGGCGACGACCTGGCCCCCGGCGTCAACGAGCAGGTGCGCGTCTACGTCGCCCAGCGTCGTAAGATCCAGCAGGGCGATAAGATCGCCGGTCGCCACGGCAACAAGGGCGTTATCTGTAACGTTCTGCCGGTCGAGGACATGCCCTACATGGCTGACGGTACCCCGATCGACGTTATCCTCAACCCGCTGGGCGTTCCTTCGCGTATGAACGTCGGTCAGCTGCTCGAGTGCCACCTTGGCTGGGCTGCTGCCTGCGGTTGGGATACCGAGGATGCCGACTCCGACAAGTATGTCCCCGGTCCGTTCTTCGTCTCGACGCCCGTCTTCGACGGCGCCAAGGAGGACGAGATCGCCGAGGTCATCCGTCGCGCCAACAAGAACATGCTCAACAAGGCCACCGCTGCCTTTGGCGATCACATGCGTCCCGAGTTTGTCACCCAGCTTGACGAGCGCGGCAAGACCCGCCTGTTCGACGGCCGCACCGGCGAGGAGTTCCGCGAGCCCATTACCGTGGGTACGTCCTACATCCTCAAGCTCGGCCACATGGTCGACGACAAGATCCACGCCCGTTCGACCGGCCCTTACAGCCTGGTTACCCAGCAACCGCTGGGCGGCAAGGCTCAGTTCGGCGGCCAGCGCTTCGGCGAGATGGAAGTTTGGGCACTGTACGCATACGGTGCTGCCAACGTCCTGCAGGAGATCCTGACCGTCAAGTCCGACGATACCGTGGGCCGCGTCAAGACCTACGAGTCCATCGTCAAGGGCGAGAACGTCCCGGTTCCGGGTATCCCCGAGTCCTTCAAGGTTCTCGTCAAGGAGATCCGTTCCCTCGCACTGGACATCGAGCCCATGCACGATGCCGACGAGGACGCCTCCGCCCCTGTGACCGCCGAGGAGACCTCTGCTCTCGACGACCTGGCTGCGCTCGCCGGCGTTGACACCGACGTCGAGGCCCAGGATGCCGAGACCGCCGAGGCACCCGAGGCTGTCGCCGCCACGACCACTGATAAGGAGTAGTTGACTGTGGCAGATTTCGAAGCTACTGATTTTGACTCGGTAAAGATCTCCCTTGCCTCCGCCGACCAGATCCGTTCCTGGTCGCACGGTGAGGTCAAGAAGCCGGAGACCATCAATTACCGTACCCTCAAGCCCGAGAAGGACGGCCTGTTCTGCGAGAAGATCTTCGGTCCCGCCAAGGACTGGGAGTGCTCCTGCGGCAAGTACAAGGGCATCCGCTTTAAGGGCATCGTCTGCGAGCGCTGCGGCGTCGAGGTCACCTCGGCCAAGGTTCGTCGCGAGCGCATGGGTCACATCGAGCTCGCCGCTCCCGTGTCCCACATCTGGTACTTCAAGAGCCCCACGAGCTTCCCGATGAGCCGTATGCTCGACATCAAGTCCAAGGACCTCGAGAAGGTTCTGTACTTTGCCAGCTACATCATCACCGAGGTCGACTACGAGGCTCGCGAGGCCGACGCTGACGACCTGCGCGAGGAGCTCGCCGCCGATCTGGAAGAGATCGATGCCGAGTGCGCCCGCCAGATCGAGTCCCTCAAGGAGCAGGGCAACCCCGAGAACTTTGACGAGTTCTCCGACGAGGAGCCGCTGACCCCCGAGGAGATCGCCTCTGGCATCGTCGACATCGAGGAAGAGTGCAAGGACGAGAAGCAGCTCCGCACGGACGCCTTCAACGCCTTCATGAAGCTCACCGAGCGCGACCTCATCTCCGATGAGCCGCTGTTCCGCGAGATGACCCGTTACTACTCCATGTACTTCAAGGGTGGTATGGGTGCCGAGGCCGTCCGCGACCTGCTCGCTGCCATCGACCTCCCCTCCGAGGCCGAGAAGCTCAAGGCCATCATCGCCGACGAGGATTCCCAGAAGCAGAAGCGCGAGAAGGCCGTTAAGCGCCTCGAGGTCGTTGACGCCTTCCTGAAGGGCGGCAACAGCCCCGCGAACATGATCCTGGATGTCATCCCGGTCATTCCGCCCGATCTGCGCCCGATGGTCCAGCTCGACGGCGGCCGCTTCGCCGCGTCCGACCTCAACGACCTGTATCGTCGCGTGATCAACCGTAACAACCGACTCAAGCGCCTGCTCGACCTGGACGCCCCTGCGATCATCGTGAACAACGAGAAGCGCATGCTCCAGGAGTCCGTGGACGCCCTGTTCGACAACGGCCGTCGTGGTCGCCCGGTCTCTGGCCGTGGCGGTCGCCCGCTCAAGTCGCTCGCTGAGGCCCTCAAGGGCAAGCAGGGTCGTTTCCGTCAGAACCTGCTGGGCAAGCGTGTCGACTACTCCGGCCGTTCGGTAATCGTTACCGACCCCAAGCTGCTGCTGCACCAGTGCGGTCTGCCCAAGACCATGGCGCTGGAGCTCTTCAAGCCCTTCGTCATGAAGCGCCTGGTCGAGCTCGGCAAGGTCGAGAACATCAAGGGCGCCAAGCGCGCTATCGACCGCGGTGCCACCTTTGTGTGGGATATCCTCGAAGAGGTCATCGACGGCCGCGTCGTGCTGCTCAACCGTGCACCGACCCTGCACCGTCTGTCCATCCAGGCCTTTGAGCCGGTGCTGGTCGAGGGCAAGGCTATCCACCTGCATCCGCTGGTCTGCTCGCCCTTCAACGCCGACTTCGACGGCGACCAGATGTCTGTCCACGTGCCGCTGTCCAGCCAGGCTCAGGCCGAGGCTCGCGTGCTCATGCTCTCTGCGAACAACCTGCGCTCGCCGGCATCCGGCAAGCCGGTTAACATCCCTTCGCAGGACATGATTATCGGTGTGTACTACCTCACCCAGGTCCGCGAGGGTCTGCCGGGCGAGAACCACGTGTTCGCCAGCTTCGACGACGCGCTGCACGCCTATGACTGCCGCTCCGAGGTCGACATGCAGGCCAAGATCCAGGTCCGCGTGTCCGCTGCCGATGCCAACGTCATCAACGAGGACGGCACCCGTATCTTCCGCGTCAAGAACGGCAAGAACGAGTTCGTCGACTACGACGTCACCGGTAACAAGACCGCGCGCTTCGAGACCTCTATCGGCCGCATCATCTTCAATCGCCAGTGCCTGCCCGAAGACTACGAGTTCATGAACTACAAGATGGTCAAGGGCGACGTGGCCAAGCTGGTTGCCGACTGCTGCGATCGTTACCCCGAGGCCAAGGTCGGCCCGATCCTCGACGCCATCAAGTACTCCGGCTTCCACTACGCTACCCGCGCCGGCCTCACCATCTCGGTGTGGGACGCTCTCATCCCTGCCGAGAAGCAGGAGCTGCTCGATCGCGCCCAGGCCAACGTCGACCAGATCAACGAGTACTTCGAGGAGGGCTTCATCAACGAGACGGAGCGCCACATCGAAGTCGTTAACGAGTGGACCGCTTGTACCGACAAGGTCGCAGCGCTCATGCTCGACTTGTTCGACGAGGAGAACCCGCTCTACATGATGGCCGACTCCGGCGCTCGTGGTTCTAAGACCCAGCTGCGTCAGCTCGGCGGCATGCGTGGCCTGATGGCAGACATGTCCGGCGAGACGATCGACCTTCCCATTAAGGCGAACTTCCGCGAGGGCCTGCTGCCGCTCGAGTACTTCATTTCGACCTACGGCGCCCGTAAGGGCCTGGTCGATACCGCATCCCACACCTCGGACTCTGGTTACCTGACCCGTCGTCTGGTCGACGTGGCCCAGGATGTCATCGTCCGCGAGGAGGACTGCGGTACGCACGAGGGCGTCACCTACAACCTCATCATTCCCGGCACCACCGACCTCAACACCGACCTCGTCGGCCGTTGCTTCATCGAGGACGTCGTGGCTCCCGATGGCACCGTGCTCTTTGAGCAGGACGGCTACATCGAGAAGGTCGCCGACATCCAGAAGATGGTCGATGCGGGCCTCAAGAAGGTCAAGCTTCGCGCGCTGCTCACCTGCCGCTCCAAGTACGGCGTGTGCCAGAAGTGCTACGGCTGGGATCTTTCCACCCGTCGTCCGGTCGCCATCGGTACCGCGGTCGGCATTATTGCCGCCCAGTCCATCGGTGAGCCCGGTACGCAGCTTACGATGCGTACCATTCACTCCGGCGGCATCGCTGGCGTCGACGATATTACGCAGGGCCTGCCTACGGTCAGCCGTATGTTCGATATCGTCGGCAACGTCAACGAGAAGATCCTGGGTCGCGAGGCCGAGCTGGCTCCGTACTCCGGCCACCTCTCGATTAAGCCCGAGAAGTCCGAGTATGTGCTGACGCTCACCGACTCCGAGGACCACACCCGTGTCCTCGACGAGCGTCGCGTCCCCGCTTCGGTGCGCTTTATGCCCGAGATCGAGGACGGCTGCGAGGTTCGCGCCGGCGATCAGATCACCAAGGGCTTCGTCAACTTCCGCAACCTGCGCAAGCTGACCGACATCGAGTCGACGATGCACACCTTCGTCGAGAGCGTCAAGGACGTCTACACCAGCCAGGGCGTCGACCTGAACGACAAGCACATCGAGGTGCTCGCACGTCAGATGCTGCGTCGCGTTCAGATCACCAACCCCGGTGACTCCAAGTACCTGCTTGGTCAGTACGTCGACCGCTACGAGTTCGCTGACGAGGTCGAGCGCGTTGCCCGTCTGGGCGGTCAGGCTCCCGTGGCCGAGCCCGTCATCCTGGGTACGCTCAAGGTCGCGTCCAACATCGACTCCTGGCTGTCGAGCGCTTCGTTCATCCGTACCGCCGGCGTCCTTACCGAGGCTGCCATCGAGGGCAAGGTCGACCACCTGCTCGACCTTAAGTCCAACGTCATCGTCGGTAAGAAGATCCCGGCTGGTACCGGCCTCAAGCCGTACGCCAACGCCAAGCTGACGTATCGCACGGCCGACGGCTACGTGGACATCGACGGCCCGGCTTCGCCCAACGCCAAGTCGCTGCCCGAGTGGGCTCCTGTGGAGCTCAAGGACCTGGACGAGCAGCTCCCGCAGCAGCTCGACTGGGCCGGCTACGACGAGTTCGGTGGTGCTGACGGTTCGTTCACCCGCAACGGCCACACCATCTCCGCCGAGAAGGCTCGCCTGTACCTGTTCGACGACCTGGGCGTGTCGCAGCGCTGGACCAACAAGTTCAGCGAGGTCGGCATCGAGACGGTCGGCGACCTGGTCGGCAAGTCCGAGGAGGATCTGCTGCGCATTGATGGTATCGGTGCCAAGGCGATCGAGGAGCTCCGTGACGGCCTGGAGGCCCACGACCTGCTCTACATCCTCGAGAACAACGACGACGTTGCCGACGAGGAAGACCTCTCGCAGCTGTTGCAGATGGTCTTTAGCCCCGACGGTCCGGACGACATCCTGCTGGGTACCTCCGCTCCGACGCATCACGCCGACGCCGACGAGGAGCTCCTGGGCGCCCCGATCGACGACAAGAAGGCTCCTGCCAACGGCGCGATCAACGAGGACATGGCTTCCCTCGACGAGCTGCTCAACCAGCTCGTGGACACCGACGACGCCGAAGAGGCCAAGGACAACGACGAGGAGTAACTTCCAAGTACGTTAACCGCCCTTCCAAAGACCCGTTTCCCAGTAGGGAAGCGGGTCTTTTTTGATGAGGAACGTTGCCCCGACGAGCGCGTCGGATTCCCGGAACGGGCCGCCCGCTGTTTAAGTTTGTCGCGAGTTCCGCACGCAAAGGAAAGCACTTAATGTGCTTTCCGTCTTGCGCAGGACTGTAGAGCAGCAAACTTAAACAGCGGGCGGCCCGTTCCGGGAATCTGCCCCCGCGCACAGAAGGGGATTCCTTTTGCCAAAAAGGGACAGGTTTATTTTGGTAGGTTTTTCTTGCTTGAATTTGAAACATTTCGTCCGGCCAGAGCGTATCTATGGTGAGGGCTTCAGCAACAAACATCAGCATCACCGGGAGGTGATTATGGAAGAACAAGCTTTTAGACAGGCGGTTGAAGATCACAGGGATGTCGTGTTTCGGATCGCATTGACGTACCTGCGCGATCGTGCCGATGCCGACGATGTTGCCCAAGACGTCTTTCTTAAGTTGCTTAAAAGCGATGGACACTTTGAAAGTTGGGAACATCTTCGTCGATGGCTTATCCGGGTCACGATCAATGAATGCAAATCGCTCTTTCGAAAGCCATGGAGGCGTGTGGAGGATATTGAGAACCTGGCCAATTCGCTCTCGGCGGCGCAGGATGAGACCAAGGCGGTCCTGTCAGACGTTATGCGACTTCCGGAGCGATTCCGTGTTCCCATCGTGCTCTATTACTATCTGGGCTTTTCGACCTCAGAGATTGCCGAGTTGTTGCATGTACCAGCCGCGACCGTTCGAACGCGTTTAGCTCGTGGTCGATCGAAGCTCAAATTCATCCTAGAGGAGGGCGACCGTGAAATCCAATCAAATCAAGCAGGCCTTCGAGTCCATCCAAGCCGATAGCAATCTTGCAGATCGCGTCCTTAATACCGCTGCGGGTGAGCCGCTTCATCGAAAGGGCCACGCGAAGCCTCTCTATGTTGCCGTAATCGGATGTCTTGTCGGAGTGTTGGCGACCGGAGGGGTCGCCTACGCAGTTATTAATTCCAGCTATTTTGCCTCAGCTTGGGGAAACCACGGCAACGGGGATTTCATTACCTGGACCAACGGTGGTTCATCGGGGACTAAATATACCTACACCAGAGAGTTTGGTGACGGCATCGCGCCCCAGAGCCTGGAGGGTTCAGTACAGAAGGTCAATCTGTCCGTCGAGGGCAACGGCTATACACTCGACATTCATGAGATGGCAATCGACCAAAACGGCTGCGGTGCTGTGACGTTTACGCTATCCAATCCAAATGGTGTTAACTACTACAAGCCGGCAGCAGAGACTGGCGAACTTGTTCTCTATGGTGAAGAAGAACAGGGCATCGGCACGCCCGGCATGAACTTCGGCGAGGAATGGGCTGACACACGCTGCACCATTGATAAGGACACATCAAGCGATACTGTCATTAATGGCACGATGTACTTTGCTTCTATGGATCGCGAGCGAGGTTTTCAACATGCGGTCACCTGGAATATCTCGTGGACCGAGGGCGAAGGCGAGGATGCGAAGCCGTTCGAGGCATCGACGCCCGAGTTTAGCGTTGGAGCGTACGTCGATACAAAGGAACTCCGCTCCGATGACTCGCCTCTCGAGATCAGCCCGTTTTCTATCCAGACACACATCGATGATTTGGGCATTGACGCAGTCACGAAAAAGTTGACCGTTACCTACAAGGATGGATCGGAGCAGATTATCGAAGATGACGACGCAGGGGTGTTCAACTTATATTTTTCTTATGCGCGCAATAGCGGAGAGAACATCTGGGTGCCAACGAAGTTGATTGATGTCGACCAAGTGGTCTCAGTAACGCTTGAGGGCACGAGGTGCACGTCAACAGGAGAGACCGAAACAGAAGTACCCTTTACCATCGTCTATTCGTAAGATTTGGGGCCGCTTCCTACTAGGGGAAGCGGCCTCTTTTGAGTTAAATTGGCGGTTAAAACGAGCGATATACTTCCGAAAGCGCCGCCGATTTCCACGCGACAGATGAGAGCAGATCATCGCTGGAGTGCGACGTTTCCCAAGATAAAACCGACCAAAATAAACCTGTCCCTTTTTGGCAGGGAACGTTGCCCCGACGAGCACGTCGGATTCCCGGGCCGGGCGGCACAGGGGTTAAGTTTGTCGCGAGTTCCGCACGAGCCGGAGGCCACTTAATGTGGCCTCCGTGCGAGCCAGGACTGTAGAGCAGCAAACTTAACCCCTGTGCCGCCCGGACCGGGAATCCGCCCACGCGCACAGAAGGGGATTCCTTTTGTGTAGGCTTTGCGGAAATGTGCTCATTTTGGGATACGCCCGGCGGCGTGGTCTGTTGACGGCACAGCTAACGGCACGTATCCTAACGAACTGCGTGTTTCGTAGGGGGATGCTGACCCCTCGATTCAAGCCGTTGCACTTTACAGAAAGCTGGAATCATTCGAGAAGGAGTACGCTTTGCCTACTATTAACCAGCTGGTTCGCCAGGGCCGTCGTTCCGTGCCCAAGAAGTCCAAGAACGCTGCTCTGCAGCACAACTCCCAGAAGCGCGGCGTGTGCACCCGCGTCTTCACCACGAGCCCCAAGAAGCCGAACTCGGCTCTTCGTAAGGTTGCCCGTGTTCGCCTCGTCAACGGCATCGAAGTTACTGCTTACATCCCGGGTGAGGGCCACAACCTGCAGGAGCACTCCATCGTGCTCGTCCGCGGCGGTCGTGTCCGTGACCTCCCTGGTGTCCGTTATCACGTCATCCGTGGCGCCTACGACGCTGCTCCGGTCCAGAACCGTATGCAGGCCCGTTCCAAGTACGGTGCTAAGCGCCCCAAGGCCAAATAAGCCAGATAACGTTTTGATACTTTCGCCGTGTGCCGCCTAAGCGCCGCACGGTAGACACTTAAGGAGATTTCACATGCCGCGTCGTGCAGCAGCTAATCGTCGTGAGGTTCAGCCTGACGCCGTTTACAACAACCGCCTGGTGACTCAGCTCATCAACAAGGTCCTTCTTGACGGCAAGAAGGCCACCGCTGAGCGCATCGTTTACACCGCTTTCGAGATCGTTGCCGAGAAGTCCGAGGGTGGCGACGCTCTCGCTACCTTCAAGAAGGCTATGGACAACGTCAAGCCCACGCTCGAGGTTAAGCCCAAGCGTGTCGGTGGCGCTACCTATCAGGTCCCGATGGAGGTCAACTCCCGTCGTTCCACCGCTCTGGGTATCCGCTGGATCGTCAACTTCTCCCGCGCTCGCAAGGAGAAGACCATGGCCGAGCGTCTCGCCAACGAGATCCTCGACGCTTCCAACGGCCTGGGCGCTTCCGTCAAGAAGCGTGAGGACGTCTTCAAGATGGCCGAGGCCAACCGCGCGTTCTCTCACTATCGTTGGTAAGTTAAGGTAAGGAACTAACATGGCTAAGCCTAAGTACAAGCTTTCCGATACCCGTAACATCGGCATCATGGCCCACATCGATGCCGGTAAGACCACCACGACCGAGCGTATTCTTTACTACACCGGTAAGACCCACAAGATCGGTGAGGTCCATGAGGGCGCTGCCACCATGGACTGGATGGTTCAGGAGCAGGAGCGCGGCGTAACCATTACCTCCGCTGCTACCACGTGCTTCTGGAACAAGGACGGTAAGGACTACCGCATCCAGATCATCGACACCCCGGGCCACGTTGACTTCACCGCCGAGGTCGAGCGCTGCCTGCGCGTCCTCGATGGCGCTGTCGCCGTCTTCGACGCCGTTGCCGGCGTTCAGCCCCAGTCTGAGACCGTTTGGCGTCAGGCTTCCACCTTCAACGTCCCCCGCATCGCCTTCATCAACAAGTATGACCGCGTGGGCGCTGACTTCTTCAACGCTATCGAGACCATGAAGGATCGTCTCGACGCTAACGCCGTGGCCGCTCAGGTCCCGATGGGCGCCGAGGACAACTTCTGGGGCGTCATCGACCTGGTCACCATGACTGCTTGGGACTTCAAGGCCGACGACAAGGGCATGACCTACCCCGAGCCGATGGACGAGATCCCGGCTGAGTTTGCCGACATCGCTGCCACCAAGCGTGAGGAGCTCCTCGACGCTGCTGCCAGCTTTGACGACGAGCTCATGGAGAAGATCCTCATGGAGGAGGACTTCACCGTCGAGGAGCTCAAGGCTGCTCTGCGCAAGGGCGTTCTGGCCAACGAGCTCAACCTCGTCTTTGTGGGTTCCGCCTACAAGAACAAGGGCGTTCAGGAGCTGCTTGACGCTGTCGTTGACTACCTGCCCAGCCCGCTTGACGTCGAGGCCGTCACTGGTACCGATCCGGACACCGGCGAGGAGATCCAGCGTCATCCTTCCTTCGACGAGCCCTTCTCCGGCCTGGTCTTCAAGATCATGACCGACCCGTTCGTCGGTAAGCTCACCTACGTCCGTGTTTACTCCGGCCGCGCCGAGTCCGGCTCCTACGTGGTCAACGCTTCCAACGGTCAGCGCGAGCGCCTCGGCCGCATCCTCGAGATGAACGCCGCCGAGCGTATTGACCGTGACGACGCTGCCGCCGGCGACATCGTCGCTTGCGTCGGCTTCAAGAACTCCACCACCGGTGACACCCTGTGCGAAGAGGGCAAGGAGATTGTTCTCGAGAAGATCGAGTTCGCTAAGCCCGTTATCGACGTTGCCATCGAGCCCAAGACCAAGGCCGAGCAGGACAAGATGTCCCTGGCTCTGACCAAGCTCGCCGAGGAGGACCCGACCTTCCAGGTGTCCACCAACCACGAGACCGGCCAGACCATCATCGCCGGCATGGGCGAGCTGCACCTCGAGATCATCGTTGACCGTCTGCTCCGTGAGTTCAAGGTTGACGCTAACGTTGGTAAGCCCCAGGTCGCCTACCGCGAGACCGCTGGTCACGACGTCGAGAAGGCTGAGGGCAAGTTCGTCCGTCAGTCCGGCGGTCGCGGTCAGTACGGCCACGCCGTCATCAAGCTCGAGAAGATGGAGGAGGGCTTCGGCTACGAGTTCGTCAACGCTATCGTCGGCGGCGTCGTGCCCAAGGAGTACATCCCGTCCATCGACAAGGGCATCCAGGAGGCCCTGAACACCGGTGTTATCGCCGGCTTCCCGGTCCTCGACGTCAAGGTCACCCTGTTCGACGGTTCTTACCACGAGGTCGACTCCTCCGAGGCCGCCTTCAAGATCGCCGGTTCCATGGCTATCAAGGACGCCCTCAAGAAGTCCGATCCGCAGCTGCTCGAGCCGATCATGGCTGTCGAGGTCGAGACCCCCGAGCAGTACATGGGCGACGTTATGGGCAACCTCTCCGGTCGCCGCGGCAAGATCGAGGGCATGGAGGATCGCAAGAACAGCAAGCTCATCCGTGCCAAGGTGCCGCTGGGCGAGATGTTCGGTTACGCTACCGACCTTCGCTCCCAGACCCAGGGCCGTGCATCCTACACGATGCAGTTCGACTCTTATGAGCCCGCGCCCAAGTCCATTGTGGACGAGGTCATGAGCAAGAACGCCTAAGTTCGAGCTCCCTGTTACGTAATCCGCGAGAGCATCTCTCGCACTCTTTGGAGGTTTAAGTTGGCTACCCAGAAGATCCGCATTCGCCTCAAGGGCTATGATCACGAGGTCGTCGATCAGTCCGCGAAGCTCATCGTCGAGACCGCTCAGAAGACCGGCGCTCGCGTTTCCGGTCCTGTCCCCCTGCCCACCGAGCGCAACCTGTACACGGTTATCCGCTCGCCGCACGTGAACAAGGACTCCCGTGAGCAGTTCGAGATGCGCACCCACAAGCGCCTCATCGACATCCTCGACCCCACCTCGGGCACCGTTGATTCGCTCATGCGTCTCGACCTCCCCGCTGGCGTCGACATCGACATCAAGCTCTAAGCTTTTTGTTCGATAGTGCGATTTGCAAGGCCGCAGCCCTAAGGGTTGCGGCCTTTTTTGTGCCCATGGGGTAAAGGGTCTACACTACTGAACTATTCGACAAACGGGTGTATGAGTAAAACTGTTGGGGGCAGATATAGATGGTCGAGTGGATCGTTCGTCGTGCGCAGGGCGACCGTGCGCGCGTGGGCACGTTGACGGGCGTGGTGTGCATTCTCGCCAATGTGGCACTTTGCGCTGCGAAGGGTGCAATTGGCGTGCTGTCGGGATCGGTTTCGATTGTGGCGGATGCTATGAACAACTTATCCGACGCAAGCTCAAACATCGTGAGCGTGCTGGGCTTTAAACTGGCGAGCAAGCCGGCAGACCCCGAACATCCTTACGGCCATGGCCGCTACGAGTATCTCTCGGGTCTGGTCGTGGCGGCGCTCGTGCTGCTGATCGGACTCGAACTGGTGAAGTCTTCGTTTGAACGTATCATCCACCCCGAACCTGTCGAGTTCTCGCTTGCCTTGGTGGCAGTCCTGGCGCTTTCGATGGTTGTAAAGCTGTGGATGGCGGCCCTCAACCAAAAGCTCGGCGATCGTATTGAGTCCGATACGCTGCATGCGACCGCGCAAGATTCCAAGAACGATGTTCTTGCCACAGGCGCCGTGCTGGCGTGCGCAATTGTTTCGCAGGTGACGCATATCAATCTTGACGCATGGGTCGGCCTTGCCGTTGGCGCCTATATTGGCTGGAGCGGTTTTGAACTCATCCAGGATACGGTGAGCCCGCTTTTGGGTCAGGCGCCCGATCCTAAGCTGGTCAAGCACATTCGAGACAAGATCATGAGTTATCCCGGCGTTTTGGGCGTTCACGATTTGATGGTCCACGACTATGGCCCGGGCAGGAAGTTCGCAAGCGCTCACGCCGAGATGGCGGCCGAGGCCAGCCCGCTGGAAAGTCATGACACGCTCGATAACATCGAGCAGTCGTTTAGGGTCGAAGACGGCATGATCGTCACGCTTCACTACGATCCCATCGTGACCGACGACCCCAAAGTGGCGAGCATGCGTTTGCGCATTAACGCCATGGCCCAGGAGATCGATAACCGCCTCTCGATCCACGACCTACGCTGTGTTCCGGGTCCCACGCACACCAACGTGATCTTTGACTGCGTGCGTCCCTCAGATTTGGGCATGGGAGCCGATGAGCTCAAACACGCGTTGGCCCAGAGGGTCGAATCGGAATACCCCAAGTCGATTGCCAAGATTACGATCGACGAAGACTACGTAGGGCATACCCACGAATAGGATTGAGCCACGCAAGCTATTGATGCAGAAGGGGAGAGCATGAAGAAGCTGTATCTACTCCGTCACGGCCAGACGGAATTCAACGTCAAAAAGCTGGTCCAGGGCCGCTGCGATTCACCGCTCACCAATTTGGGCCGTCAGCAGGCACGGGCGGCAGCCGCATGGCTCAAGGCCCACGGCGTCGTCCCCGACAAAGTGGTCTCATCACCCTTAGGCCGAGCCATGGACACGGCTCAGCTCGTCGCAACCGAACTTTTCGGCCCGGACGCAGCAGTCGAGCCCTGCGAAGGTATCATCGAGCGCAGCTACGGCTCCTTCGAAGAAGGTCCCCACGACGCCCTGCCCACCGACGTCTGGGATCCCGGCGAGGATCTGGTCCCCTTTGGAGGAGAAGGAAGCCATGTCCTGCAGGAGCGCATGGTAGACACCCTCACCAATCTCATAGGCGCCGAGGGCATCGAAACCCTCCTAGCAGTAAGCCACGGCAGCGCCAGCCGCCAATTTATCAAGGCCGCAGCCCCAGAGGGCTTTGAGCTCCCAACAAAACTCCCCAACTGCGCCATTATGATTTTCAATTTTGATGAGGCAAAGCCCCAAGCAGAAGGTGAACCAATGCAATATAAGTTCGCCCTCCAGCAAATAGTGGACCCCCAATAAAGTCATTAGCCTGAACGAGCAGAGTTAAGCAGACATCAACGTGGCGTTCCCAGTGTGCGGCGGAGGGGGCGGGCCTGAGACATATTAAGGTTGTCGCGAGTTCCGCACGAACAGGAGAGCACTAAATGTGCTCTCCGTCGTGAGCAGGACTGTAGAGCAGCAACCTTAATATGTCTCAGGCCCGCCCCCTCCGCCGCACACTGGGAACGTGCCACGCACTTTACCTGCGTAAACAATGTGAGTGAAATATGAATCTCGATGGATACGCCCGCACCCGTGTATACTAAACAGCTGTGTGTAACCAGGGGAGTATTCTGGCTGGACAAAATGCCTGCTTAATAGGGTTGTCAGGTAGTCCGGACGCAATACAAGGTTGGGGAGCACGTCGTGTAAGTAGTGGTCCTCTAGGGGCGTACGCTCGGTGGTGTACGCATTGTCCCAAGACCACGCGAGAGTTGGGATCATATCTTGATCAGCATGATTCTCGGCCGCAAGATTGGCATGACCCAGGTTTGGGACGAGGACGACAACGTCGTTCCCGTCACGGTCATCCAGGCTGGCCCCTGCGCTGTCTCGCAGGTTAAAACTCAGGCAACCGACGGCTATGACGCCGTCCAGATCGGTTTCGGCGACATCAAGGCCAAGAACGTGAACAAGCCCATGGCTGGTCACTTCGCCAAGGCTGGCGTCGAGCCCGTCCGCTTCCTTCGTGAGGTCCGCGTCGAGAACGGCGAGGAGCACAAGGTCGGCGAGGTCGTCACCGTCGCTGATTTCGTTGATGTCGAGAAGGTCGATGTCATCGGTACCTCCAAGGGTAAGGGCTTCCAGGGTCGCATCAAGCGCTGGGGTCAGCGCCGCGGTCCTATGACGCATGGTTCTCACTTCCAGCGTCACCCCGGTTCTATCGGTCAGTGCGCCTATCCTGCGCGCGTCCTCAAGGGCGTCAAGATGGCCGGTCACATGGGTAACGAGCGCGTTACCGTCAAGAACCTTTCCGTTGTCCGCATCGATGCCGAGCAGAACCTCATCTTGGTCAAGGGCGCTGTCCCGGGTGCCAAGAATGGTCTCGTCGCCATCCGTATGGCCTAAGGGCCCAGCCCATTTAGCCCAGCGTCATACCAAGGAGAACACTTAAATGGCAAAGTTTGAAGTAAAGAACAGCGAGGGCAAGAAGGTCGCCGAGGCCGAGCTCGCCGCTGAGGTGTACGGCATCGAGCCGAACATCCACGTTATGCACCACATCGTCAAGTGCCAGATGGCCTCTTGGCGTCAGGGCACCCAGTCCGCTAAGGGCCGCTCTGAGGTTTCCGGTGGCGGCAAGAAGCCTTGGCGTCAGAAGGGCACCGGCCGTGCCCGCCAGGGTTCCATCCGTGCTGCCCAGTGGCGTCACGGTGGCGTTGTCTTCGCCCCCAAGCCCCGTTCCTACGCTAAGCGTATGAACAACAAGGAGGTCAAGCTGGCTATGCGCTCCGCGCTGTCCGCCAAGCTGGCCGATGGCGAGCTCGTGCTCGTCGACGACTACGGCTTCGAGAAGCCTTCCACCAAGGCTGCCGTTGCCATGCTCAAGGCTCTCGGCCTTGAGGGCAAGCGTCTGACCATCATCGTTCGCGATGAGGACGTCAACGCCTACCTGTCGTTCCGCAACATTCCCAAGACGTTCATCATCACTGCCGACGAGGCCAACACCTACGATCTCGTCAACAACAACGCCGTGCTGATGCCCGCCGACATCGCCGCTCACTTCGGGGAGGTGCTTGCTTAAATGACCGCCCACGAGATCATCATCCGTCCGATCGTGTCCGAGCGTTCCTTCTCCGGCATGGAGCAGAACAAGTACACGTTCGAGGTCGCCAAGGATGCTAACAAGTATCAGATCAAGGACGCTGTCGAGGAGATCTTCGGCGTCAAGGTCGTTCGCGTGAACACCCTGACGGTCAAGCCCAAGACCAAGCGCGTGCGCTATGTCGCCGGCAAGACCCGTTCTTGGAAGAAGGCCATCGTCACGCTGGCCGAGGGCGACACCATCGAGGTCTTTGGCAACCAGGCCTAAGACTCGCTGCTGTTGAGTGAGCTCATGCCTCCCAAATAGGGGAGGCGAGAGCTCAAGGTTTTGGGCGTATAAAATGGACACGCCCGGAACCGTGTATACGTCCGGTGTCATCGCACCCGAGGCAGAACCTCGAATCCCTGTCTGCGATGGCTAACGGATTCCTATTGAAAGGGATTGTAATGGCTGTAAAGCACCTTAAGCCGACCTCCGCTGGTAGGCGTTGGCAGACGATCTCCGATTTCTCCGAGATCACCTGCACCAAGCCCGAGAAGTCTCTTCTCGAGCCCCTGCCCAAGAAGGCCGGTCGTAACAACAACGGCCGCATCACCACCCGCCACCAGGGCGGCGGCGTGAAGCGTCGTTACCGCGTGATCGACTTCAAGCGCAACAAGGACGGCGTGCCCGCCAAGGTTGCCACGATCGAGTACGATCCGAACCGTTCCGCTCGCATCGCTCTGCTGCACTACGCTGACGGTGAGAAGCGCTACATCCTGGCCCCCAAGGGCCTCGAGGTCGGTCAGACCGTCATGTCCGGTTCTGACGCCGACATCAAGCCGGGCAACGCTCTGCCCCTCGCCGACATCCCCGTCGGTACGCTCATCCACGCCGTCGAGTTCCAGCCGGGCAAGGGCGCCGCTATCGCCCGTTCCGCCGGTAACTCCTGCCAGCTGATGGGTAAGGAGGGCAAGTACGCTATCGTCCGTATGCCTTCCTCCGAGATGCGCCGCATCCTCGTTACCTGCCGCGCCACCGTCGGTGAGGTCGGCAACGCCGATCACGCCAACATCGTCATCGGCAAGGCCGGCCGTAAGCGTCACTTGAACGTGCGCCCGACCGTCCGCGGTACCGTCATGAACCCTGTCGACCACCCGCATGGCGGTGGCGAGGGCAAGAACCACACCTCTGGTCGTCCCTCTGTTACCCCCTGGGGTAAGCCGACGAAGGGCCTTCGTACGCGCAAGAAGAAGAAGGTCTCGAACCAGCACATCATTCGTCGCCGTAAGAAGTAATTTCGGATACCGAGTTTTAGGAGAAAGCACTTATGAGCAGAAGTCTCAAAAAGGGCCCGTTCGTGGAGACTCGCCTTCTCTCGCGTATCACCGCGATGAACGAGGCTGGCAAGAAGGACGTCGTGAAGACCTGGTCCCGCGCGTCCACCATCTTCCCCGAGATGGTTGGTCACACCATCGCCGTCCACGACGGCCGCAAGCATGTGCCCGTGTATGTTACCGAGTCCATGGTTGGTCACAAGCTCGGCGAGTTCGCGCCGACTCGTACGTTCCGTGGCCACAAGGCCAAATAGGGGGTTAACCGTAAATGGCAACTAAGTCTATTGAAACTGAGGCCACCGAGGTTCGCGCCGTCGCTAAGTACGTGCGTGTTTCCCCCAGCAAGGCCCGCCTGGTGGTCGATCTGATCCGCCGCAAGCCTGTCGCTCAGGCCTTCGACATCCTTCACTTCTGCGACCGCGCCGTCGCCGTGGATGTCGAGAAGGTTCTCCGTTCCGCCGTTGCGAACGCCGAGAACAACAACGGTCTGCGTGCCGACAACCTGGTTGTCGCCGCTGCCTATGTTGACGAGGGTCCGACGCTTAAGCGCATCCGTCCCCGCGCCAAGGGTTCCGCTTCTCGTATTCTGAAGCGTACTTCCCACATCACCGTCGTCGTTGCTCCTCGAAAGGAGGCGTAAAGCTGTATGGGTCAGAAAGTCTACCCCACCGGCTTCCGTCTTGGCATCACCGAGAACTGGCGCTCCCGCTGGTTCGCAGAGAAGGATTACGCTAAGACCCTCGGTAACGATCTCGAGATCCGCAAGTACCTCGAGAAGCGTCTTTCCCGCGCAGCCGTCTCCCGCGTCGAGATCGAGCGCGCTGGCGACAAGGTGAAGGTCATCATCCTCACCGCTCGCCCCGGCGTTGTCATCGGTAAGAAGGGTGCCGAGATCGATACCCTCCGCACCGAGCTCGAGAAGGTTGCTGGCGTCTCCAAGGGCCAGCTCTCCGTCGACGTTGTCGAGATCAAGCGCCCCGAGCTTGACGCCAACCTCGTTGCTCAGTCCATCGCTGAGCAGCTCGAGGGCCGCGTTGCCTTCCGTCGCGCTATGCGCAAGGCTGTCCAGTCCGCCCGCAAGGCCGGCGCCAAGGGCATCCGTATCCAGTGCTCCGGTCGTCTCGGCGGTGCCGAGATGGGCCGTCGTGAGTGGTACCGCGAGGGTCGCGTGCCTCTGCACACCCTCCGTGCCAAGATCGACTACGGCACGGCTGTCGCCAGCACCACCATGGGCGCTTGCGGCGTGAAGGTCTGGATCTACCTGGGCGAGAAGCTCCCGGGCCAGCCCGTTCCCAACCCTGCACTCGAGGGCTCTTCCCGTCCTCGTCGTCGTAACTCCGAGAGGAGGGGTCAGTAGTGCTTGCCCCAAAGCGTATTCTTCACCGCAAGGTGCAGCGTGGCTCCATGAAGGGCCAGGCCAAGGGTAATACCGAGCTGCATTTCGGCGAGTTTGGTATCCAGGCTCTCGAGGCCCATTGGATCACCAACCGTCAGATCGAGGCCGCTCGTATTGCCATGACCCGCTACATGAAGCGTGGCGGTCGTGTCTACATCACGATCTTCCCCGATAAGCCCATCACCAAGAAGCCTGCCGAGACTCGCATGGGTTCTGGTAAGGGTAACCCCGAGGAGTGGGTGGCCGTCGTCAAGCCCGGTCGCATCATGTTCGAGGTCAAGGGCGTGCCCGAGGAGGTCGCTCGCGAGGCTCTGCGTCTTGCACAGCACAAGCTTCCCATCAAGACCAAGATTGTTGCTGCCAAGAACGCCGAGCAGCGCATCGAGAAGGAGATGGCTGAGGAGGCCGCTCTCGAGGCCAAGTGGGCTGCTGAGGACGCCGCCGCCGCCAAGGAGGAGAACTAATGAAGCCCGCAGAGATTCGTGAGCTCTCGGACGCTCAGCTCGTTGAGAAGCTGAAGGAAATGCGCGCCGAGCTCTTTAACCTTCGTTTCCAGATGGCCACCAGCCAGCTGGACAACACCGCTCGCGTCAACACCGTGAAGAAGGACATCGCTCGCGTCCTCACGGAGCAGCGCGCCCGCGAGATCGCAGCGGAGAAGTCCGCTGTCGCCGAGTAGGACCTAAGGAGAGAACATGACTGATTCGCGTAACTCGCGTAAGGTCCGTACGGGTGTCGTTACCTCCGTCTCCGGTGCCAAGACCATCGTTGTCACCATCACCGAGCGCAAGCGTCACCCCAAGTACGGCAAGATGATGACCAGCTCCAAGAAGCTGCACGCTCACGACGAGGAGTGCACGGCTGGCGTGGGCGATACCGTCCGCGTTATGGAGACCCGTCCTATGTCCAAGATGAAGCGTTGGCGCCTCATCGAGGTCGTCGAGCGCGCTAAATAAGCAGTCGCTCTTACGACTTGTACGTTTCCGAAGATGTGCGTATGCCTGGCTTGCATACCACGGGCCGCATAAAGGCTGCGCACCTCTCTTCGGTTCTTAGTTCGGAGGAACATCTACCATGATTCAGATGCAAACCATGCTGAACGTCGCCGACAACTCCGGCGCTCGCAAGATTCGCTGCATCAAGGTGCTTGGCGGTTCCAAGCGTCGTTATGCAGGCATCGGCGATACGTTCATCGGTGCTGTCCAGGAGGCTACCCCTGGCGCTAACGTCAAGAAGAAGGACGTTGTCCGTTGCGTCGTCGTTCGCACCGTTAAGGAGATCCGCCGCAAGGATGGCTCCTACATTCGCTTTGATGAGAACGCCTGCGTTGTCATCAACAACGATGGTTCGCCCGTCGGCACCCGTATCTTCGGGCCTGTCGCTCGCGAGCTTCGTGACAAGAAGTACATGAAGATCGTCTCGCTCGCTCCCGAGACCCTGTAGTTAGGGGAGATATATGTATATCAAGAAGGGCGATAAGGTCCAGGTTCTCTCTGGTAAGGATCGCGGCAAGCAGGGCGTTGTCCTGCGTGCTCTTCCCGCCGAGAACAAGGTCGTTGTCGAGGGCGTTTCGGTCGTCAAGAAGGCCGTCAAGCCCAACGCTGCCAACCAGCAGGGCGGCATCGTTTCGCAGGAGGCTCCCATCGACGCCTCCAACGTCAATCTCGTTTGCCCCGAGTGCGGTAAGGTTACCCGCGTCGGTCACGAGAAGGACGGCAAGAACAAGCTGCGCGTCTGCAAGAAGTGTGGCCACAAGTTCTAGGCTGCCCGCAACATCAAGTTGCTAGCAAAGGCCCGGATGCCCCACGGCACCCGGGCCTTTTTTGATCCCTTGGGGACGGAGGAAAACGGATCATTACCGTCCGCAAGGGTGTCGGTGATCCGTTTTCCTCCGTCCCCAAGGGATCATTTTGCATGATTTGGAATGGGGCTCTTTTCAAACGGGTAATACCTATCATGGGCTTGCATGTTTGGCACTTTCGCATATTGGCTACTGCCCGCCGTTAAATCGTTCAGCGAAAGGAGTCAAGATGTCCCGTCAGCCACGTCAAAAGTCATCCACCGGGCTATATCATGTAACCGCTAGAGGCAATGCTCATCAGCTCATTTTTGAGGATGACGACGATCGCATGGCATTGCTTCTTCGTCTGAAAAATAGTTTTCGCCAGTCGGATATCTCGGTTTTGTCATGGTGCTTTATGTCCAATCACCTCCATCTTGTATTGGAAGATCCAAAGGATGCCATGTCTCTCTCAATGAAGCGGGCTCTCTCCTCATATGTGCTTAATTTCAATACAAGGCACCAGCGTGTCGGTCATTTGTTTCAGGACCGCTTTTACAGCACTCCTGTCTTAGATGACAGCCATTTTCTTACTGCTATCGATTATGTACATCTAAACCCCGCTAGGGCGTATGGTGGTTCCATTCTTGGATATCGATGGTCGAGCCTGAATGCGTTTGTATTGGGGCATGATGAATTTGCGTTCTGCGATATGTGCCGAGTTCAAGAACTGTCTTCGCTGTGTGTTGATCAGCGCGCATACCTAAGGCATCTTTACGATGTCCTGAAGTTAGACTCAATAACTTATGGAATTCGAGAAAAGCTATCAGACGAAGATGCCCTGAGGCTTGTTCGACATCTCGCGGCCCCGCTTGATGCCTGCGATATTAAGGCGCTCGATAAGAATCAACGTAGTGCAATCATGATACGCGCACGAAAGGCTGGCGTGACAGTCGGTCAGCTTGTGCGTTGTTGCGGACTCGGTGAGGCAACGGTTAAAAGGGCAACTGCTGGTTGGCGCGACGCCTCAAATGATCCGTTTTCTTCCGTCCCTAACGGATCATCACAGCTTTCCGCGTAAAAGATGATCCGTTTTCCTCCGTCCTCAAGGGATCAGGTGATGCGCATCTGTGCGTGGTTGCGTGCGTAGGATTGCGTATCTGTGCTTGTATATGCACCGTCTGCTGCTGAACTTTGACCATTTAGCGGTAATATACGCAGAAAGACGCATATACACGCGCATTCGTGCGAATATAGAGGCAGCAGAAATGCAAGACTTTTCACGACGCAGGAGGCGCTCATGGCAGATTCTAAACAGGCTCCACTCGACGCTGCGGCAGCCGCAAAGGCAGCGTTCGCTTCGGTCCAGGACAAGCCGTTCCCCGATGATATCTTTACGGCTCCCGAGCTTCGTTGGGCTGTGATCGGGTGCGGCGTTATCGCCAACCAGATGGCCCAGTCTCTTGCTCTTGCCGGCCGCAAGCTTGCGGGCGTCGCCAACCGCACGCTGTCAAAGGCTCAAGCTTTTGCTGATCAGTATGGCATCGAGAAGGTCTATGACACGGTCGAGGATCTCTATGCCGATCCGAACATTGACGCAGTCTATATCACCACCCCGCATAACACGCATATCACCTATCTTCGCGCCGCTCTGGCAGCTGGCAAGCACGTGCTCTGTGAGAAGGCCATCACCCTCAACTCCGCCGAGCTCGACGAGGCACGTGCCATTGCCGACGAGCATAACGTGGTCCTCATGGACGCCACTACGGTGCTCCACATGCCCCTGTATCAAGAGCTGCGCCGCCGCATGGATGCCGGCGAGTTTGGCCGCATGAACCTCGCCCAACTCAACTTTGGCAGCTATAAGGAGTACGGCGATCTGACCAACCGCTTCTATAACCGCAACCTCGCCGGCGGCGCTATGCTCGACATCGGCGTCTATGCGCTTTCCGTTATGCGCCTGTTTATGGCAAGCCAGCCCGCTGAGGTCGTTTCGCTGGGCAACACCTGTGAGACCGGTGTCGACGTTGCGGGCGGCATCGTCTGTCGTAATGCCGAGCAGCAGCTGGGTGTTGTGAGCCTTACGCTCCATTCCAAGCAGCCCAAGCGCTCGGTCATCAGCTTTGACAAGTGCTATATCGAGGTCAACGAGTATCCGCGTGCCGATCACGCGACCATCGTGTGGACTGCGGACGGCCACCGCGAGGAGGTCCACGCCGGCACCGAGGCTTACGCCCTTTGCTATGAGATGGCCGATCTTGAGAAGGCCGTTGCCGGCGACGACTCCAAGCGCGAGCTGCTGGATTATGCTTCTGATGTTATGGAGCTTATGACCAAGCTTCGCGCCGACTGGGGAGTCGTGTACCCCGAGGAGGAGTAAGCGATGCTTGCGGAAGATAGGCTCAACGCGATCGTGTCGATGGTGCAGCAGGCCGGCTCGGTTACCGTGCCGGAGCTTGCCGAGGCCCTGGGCGTGACGGCGTCTACCATTCGGCGTGACTTGCAAACGCTCGACCGCGCGCATCGTATCGCCAAGGTGCACGGAGGCGCGACGAGTCTGGAGCGCGCGCACGTGACGCGCGACCTGACGATCGGCGAGCGCAGTGATCTCCATAACGATGACAAGGAGCGCATCTGCGCCCGTGCGGCGGCGCTCGTGGAGCCCGAGAGCTTTGTATACATCGATTCGGGTTCGACGACGCTCAAGCTCATCGAGCATCTTCCACACCTTGAAGATGTCACCTATGTGACTGATTCTGTGCTCCATGCTCAGCACCTCGCTTTGCGTGGCATGCGCACCGTGGTGTTGGGTGGCGAGCTCAAGCCCGAGACCGAGGCGCTCGTTGGCCCCGACGCCTTGGCAACCCTAGACCGCTACAACTTCAACTGTGGCTTTTGGGGTTCTAACGGCATTGCTGCCGAGCAGGGCTTCACGGCGCCCGATATCGAGGAGGCGCAAGTAAAGCGTATCTCGATGCGCCATACGGCCAAACGCTTCGTAATCTCGGACGCCAGTAAATTTGGCATGGTGGCGCCCGTCAAGTTCGCGGACTTCCGCGACGCAACGATTATTACCGCGGGCGAGGTCCCCGCCAAGTACCGGGCAATGGACAACGTCATCACGGTCTAGCGACGGGACAAGACCAAAACCACCACAAAGGTGCCTGTCCCAATTGTGGTGGTTAGTAACGAAAACCGAGTAGTTTTCTCAAGAGAAAAGCGGCAACGTCCATCACGGGCGTTGCCGCTTTCGTTGTCTGCCGGTTTGTCTAAGTCTGTAACAGCTAGACCGTAAAAAGTGGGCTAGGTGTTACAGATTGAGATACTTCCGAACCGCGCCGTCTCTTTGTCTCAATCTGTAACATCTGGCACGGATTTTGCTGGGTTACTGCTACAGATTGAGATTTTCCCTTGAGGGGGATTCGAATGTCTCGATCTGTAACAGATAGACCGGAAAATGGGTTCTAACTGTTACAGATCGAGACGTTTTGGCGCCGCGGCTGAGCCATCGTGGTGGTTTGTACGTTTGCCCAGATAAAACCTGCCAAAATAAACCTGTCCCTTTTTGGCAGGTTTTAGGGCTCCCAGGGGCAGGGGGCTTCGATGTGGATGTGCTCGCCGGTTACGGGATGCGTGAAGGACACGCTGTGGGCGTGGAGCATCAGGCCGCAGGGGCGCGGCGTTCCGTACAGGTCGTCGCCCACCAGCGGATGGCGCTCGCTGGCCAGGTGCACGCGAATCTGATGTTTGCGGCCGGTGAGCAGCTCGACATCGATATACGAACGCGTGGGCAGGCCTCGGCGGCTCTTAAGGCGCTTGAGCACCTTGACGCGCGTCTGAGACGGCTTGCCGCTGGCACCGACGCGCATCTTGCGGCTGTCGTGGCGGTCGCGGGCGATGGGCTTGTCGATGAGCTTCTCGTTCCAGTCGATCTTGCCCTCGGCCAGCGCCAGATAGTGCTTTTCGAAGGCGTGGTCGTTCACCATCTGGTCAAAAGCGGGCTGCGTCTGCTTGTCGAGCGAAAACAGCACCACGCCGGTGGTGTTGCGGTCCAGGCGGTTGAGCGGCTGCATGTCAGTCGCGGCAAAACCGTCGCCCATGGCCAGCAGCAGGTCGCTGGCGTAGTCGGTAAGTGTGCGCTCGCCGGTGCCGTCACCGTGGACGATCATGCCGGCGGGCTTATCGATGGCCATGAGCCAGGCGTCGCAGTAGAGGACTTGAGGTTCTTCGTTCACGTGTAAGCCTTTCGGTTAGCTAATTCCCACAAACATGCAGCCCGAGGTCGCCCCGCGCAGGCGGGCAGCGGGCTTGCGACCTGCCTGCGCTGCCTCAATGGCGCGGCGGACGCGTGCGACGGCGCGGCCAATCTCATCGGGCTCGAGCAGGGTTCCGTCAACCATAAGACGGCGCACGCCGGCATCGAGTAGCTGCGGTACCTGCGGCGTGAGGTCGATGGGGTAAGCGTCGTACAGGCGTGAGCGGCCGTGGATGTCGGTGCGGACGGGCATGACCTTTCCGTCGATATTCTTGAGCGAGAGCTTGCGGGCACGCAGACGGCAGTTGGCACAATTGTGGATGCAGCCGTTGGCGACCTGCAGAATGCAATGCTCGCTTGTCATGACGCGCGGGCGGCCAAAGACGGTGATGCCCAGAGCCGCGGGCGCGGCGGCGCCGAGCGAGACGATCTCGTCGAGCGTGATCTCGGGCGAGAGCCAAAACGCACCGGCTCCGCGCTCGGCAAGCACCTCCATACAGGGCGTGTTGTGCACGGGCAGGCAGGATCGAATTTCGGCCGTGGCACCAACTTGTGCGGCCAGGGCAAGCTCGGAGATATTGCCGACGGCGACCGTGGCGCCGGCAACAACCCACGGGTCGACGCGCTCGTGGTCGACGGCGCGACAGACCTCGTCGAGTACGGGCACAATGCCCTGCTCAAACGCATCGGCGGGGGAGAGCTCAGCCGCATCGAGAGCGTCGGTGGTCATGTAGATGTGCGTTGCACCCTCGGCACGAGCGGCCTCGGCGGCGTCGAGCGAGGTGACGGTGGCGCAGATCTGCGGCTCGTCGCGGTAATGCTCGGGCGCGGGGCGGGAATCACTGGTGACAATCGCCGGCAGCTCGAGCGTGCGGGCGCGCTTCTCGTACGGTGCCAGAATGGCCTCTTCCAGCGCCTTGCAGGCGGCGGCACGTACCTTGTGTACGGCGGAGAAACCCATGCCGCAGCCCTCATCGAGGACCACGTCAAAGCTCGCGGCCTCAAAGGGAGAGGAGCCCATGCGCCCGACGTGCTTTACCAGATCGGATGCCTCGACGGCGCGGGTCTTGGCAGCCTCGACGGTAAAGCCGGTGGCGGTGGCGGTGAGCGCGGAGTCGTCGCAGCAGGTGAGCGTAACAGTAAACGGCTCGCCCAGACGCGCCACGACGGTAACGTCTACGGCGCGGCGGCGCAGCACGTCGCGCTTGAGCGCAGCACCGGCGGCGTCGATAGCGCGCTGGCTGCGAATCACGCGGACGCGGCAGCCCTCGGGCATGCTGCGGGGCACGCGGCACTCGATGACGTCACCGGCGGCGGCATCATCGGCGGCAATGGTGGTCAGGAATTGGTCGAACTCATCGTCGTGGCGAAGCTCCAGCAGGTCGCCCTTGCCCACGGGCTCAAACAGCTCAATGCGGGCGATGGCAGCGCGACGACGGCGGTCGTCGGGCTTAAGCCCGCGCACATCGCGGTTGGCCAGGCGGCTACCGAGCACCGTGCCCACGATCTGGCCGCGGTTGTTGGAACGCTCGTAGCTCATCATCTCGTCACCCGAGGTACCGTCCTGATAGGCGTGCGTAAAGTCGCGGTTGAAGCAGCGCTTGAGTTGGCGCTGGCGGGCGGCATCCTCATCCTTAGAGGTTGAAACATCGGCCAGCATGTCATCAATCTGGTGACGATACACGTCGACGATGGAGTACACATAATCGGGGGCCTTCATGCGGCCCTCGAGCTTGAGCGATGCGGCGCCGGCGTCATACAGACGGCGAACGAGTTGCGAGGTATTGGTGTCGCGCGGGCATAGCGCGCGCTCGCGACCGGCAGGGGAGAGCGAGCGGCCGTTCTCGTCGATCAGCTCGTAAGGCAGGCGACAGGGTTGAGCGCACATGCCGCGGTTGGCCGAGCGTCCCGCCATGGCAAAGCTCGAGAGAAGGCACAGGCCCGAGTAGCAAAAGCAGATGGCGCCGTGGCTAAAGACCTCGAGGTCGACATCGGGCGCGGCGCCGTGGATGGCGGCGATCTCGTCGATGGAGAGCTCGCGCGAGAGGGTCACGCGGTCGGCGCCCTGCTCACGGCACCAGATGGTTCCGCGGTCGTCATGGATGTTCGCCTGGGTCGAGATGTGTGTCTCGATGCCGGGCATGGTGCGCTTGACCTCAAAGAACAGGCCCCAGTCCTGGATAATGAAGGCATCGGCGCCCAGCGTGGAGCAGCGGTGGATGAGTTGCAGCGCATCGCCCATCTCGGACTGCTTGATGACGATGTTGACCGTGACGTAAACGCGCGAGCCGGCCAGGTGCGCGGCGCGGCAGGCCTGCTCAAAGGCCTCATCGGTAAAGTTGGTTGCCTTGCGGCGGGCGTTGAAACTGCCCATGCCACAGTAGATGGCGTCTGCCCCGGCAGCGAGTGCGGCGGCAAAGGGCTCGGGGCCTCCGGCGGGGGCCAAGAGCTCGGGTCTGCGGTTGGTGGTTCGACTGGCGGTTGCGGTCATATCCTGCCTTTCAAAATGCTCAGATATTCAAAAGTATAGTGGCGCCGTCGCGATGGGCGATGCCCGCAGCCTAAGCAGGACAAAGTTTTCAGCAGCCTCTCGGGCAAAAATGATCCGTTTTCCTCCGTCCCCAAGGGATCAGTGGGTTAGCCCTCCTTGCGGACCTTTTGCAGATAGCGGTAGACGCTGGGCTCAGAGATTCCAAGTGCGGCGGCAGCACAGGCAACGGCGCCCTTGAGCATAAATACGCCGTTGCCGTTAAGGTGACGAATAACGTCCACGCGATCGGCTTGGCCGAGCGAGGCGACATCCTGCCCGCGCGCGCTCAGCAACTCGGAAATACTGCGGTCGATGAGCTCCTGTGTGGACTCCGAAAGGCTTTCGACCTCGATGGGGGAGGGCTCCGTGCGGACCGGCGCGGCGTCGAAGTAGGCCATAAGCTGCTGGGCCATGGCGTTGATGTTGCGCACGGCCGAAAGATCGGTGTTGACGCACAGCATACCGACAATCTCGCCGTTCTCGCGGATAAAGTACGTTGCTGATTCCAGCGTCTTGCCGCCGGCGCTGCGCCCCTCGTAGCTCGTAATAAACGGCAGGTCGCGATACTTGGGGTCGTGCATGATCTTGAGTGCCAGATCGGTAGCGGGCCCGCCAATCTTGCGGCCGCTCACGATACCGTTGCGAATATCGACGATGGTGTGGTCGGGATTCGAGAAATCATGCAGGACGATCTCGCTGTTTTTGCCAAGTATCTGCTCCAGGAAATCGACCATCGGCAAAAAGCAGCGTACGGTCTCGTTCACGGGCAACTCCTTTGGGTGAAATCGGAAATGTTCATAACAATTTTTTCTCATGGTAACACGGTGTCTATTGACTCGCATATTCGCAGGTACATCGCGTAATACAGACAAGAGGTAGGATTTTGGCGGTAAACGGTCGACCAAAAGAAAAGTTAGATGTTATTTTGACCAGACACTTTTCTGAACTGCAGAAATGCATTATCTCAGCTGAAGAATAGTCTGATAACAAAAAATTATTATTGAGAATGAGAAAATTCTTAAATACGATATGCAACGAAGGCACAACCTCAGCCCCGCACTGCGTCACAATAGAACATTAGATGCGAAAACAACTTCTTCTAGGATTGGTGGTCAAATGGCCCAGGAGACGGTTACGAACGGCACTGAAGCCCTGTTCACTCGCGAAGGCATGCCGCCCGTTAAGGAAATGATCCCGTGTGCCCTTCAGCACGTATTGGCATCGTTTGCCGGCATCATTACCCCGGCGGTCATCATGGCCGGCGTTTACGGCTTTAATAGCCAGCAGAGCACCGACATCATTCAGGTTGCGCTCATTCTTTCGGCACTCGACACGGCCCTTCAGGCCTTCGCTCCCTTCCGTCGCATCGGCGGCGGGCCGCCCTTTTGCCATGGGGGCTCTGTAAAGACCACG
>UQHQ01000002.1 GCA_900540945.1 uncultured Collinsella sp.
TCGTGGCCACCATGGTCGTGGGCATCATCGGCGCGTTCTTCGGCGTGCTGGCGTAAGGGCCCGGCTGCATAGATTTTCGTTGCAACCTGGAAAGGGGATGGAGCAGGCCTATGCTCTCCATCCCCTTTTTGTATAGAAGGAGTTCGTATGTTCGCGAAGGGTCGCGAAGCAATGCGCCTGACGCCGGCAGAGGTCAGGCTGATTCTTATTGAGTCCCTGCAGTGGTGCGCCAACAACGCGGTCTACTTTTTGGGGCTTATCGGTGCGGCCACGTATGATCTGGCCGGCACGGCCTTTTTGGTTGCCGCCATTACGCTCGCGCGCAATCTTATGACGTCGGTGGGCAATATGGTGTCGGGCTCGGTCATCGATCGCTTTGGACCGCGCCGGACGTCGTTTGTGACGTGCGTGATTACGGCAGTGCTATCGCTTGGCGTGGGGTTAGCGCCGTTGTCTGTCCCCGGGCTTGTGTTTGCCGCGTGCGTCTTGGGACTTGCGGGCGGCTTTATCAACACCTGCACGCATGCGTTTCCGGGATACCTGGAGTCGACCACCGAGGGTCGTACCCGCGTGAACGGCCTCATGGTGTTCTACAGCAATATCGCCTATACCGCTGGCCCGCTGCTCGGTGGTGCCATCGTGAGCTGTTTTGCCACGCAATCGGTCTATCTGCTCATGGCGGGCATGATGGGTGTGGCGGCCGTGCTCTCCTTGGGCTGTCACGAGTGTGTTGCTCCCGCAAAAGGGGAGAAGCTGAAGGGCGGTATTCTGGGCGGTATGGCCGAGGGTGCGCGACTCACGTTTCGCGACCACGATCTGCGCCTCATCTTTATCTCGGGCTTTTTGGGTTTCTTTGCGTTTGGCGCGTTCGATTCGCTGGAGTCGTTGTTCTACCGCGATGTGCTCAACGTGGATATCGTCTGGCTGGGCTGGCTGTCCTCGGTCGTGGGCCTCACTTCCTCGGTGGGCGCGTTCATCCTGACCAAGCTTTCTGCTCGCCATGTCAACCTGCGATTGCTGCTCGGCGCGCTCATGGCCGTGGGCATTGGGTCCATGGTGTACGTGGGCACCGATATGCTGGGGGTCGCGATTATCGGTCAGGCGATTAACGGTCTGGCCTGGGGGTTCCTGGAGCCGCTGCAGATGATCTTGATTCAGGAGCGCGCCGACATCAAATACCTGGGGCGCATTACCGGCTTTGTGCGTTTTGGCCTGATGAGCGCCGGCGTGGTGCCGCTGCTGGCGGCTCCGTTTTTGGCGGAGGCTTTGGGCGTCCAGACGGTACTGTTTGGAGCATCGACCATTATTGCGCTGGTAGGAACGCTGTTCTTTGTCACACAAGGGAGACGCCGGGGGCGTTAGCTATACATCAAATTCTAATTTAATACCACTCACCAGAGAATTTCGACCGTTCACCGAGGATTGGAACAGATTGAAAAGTGGTATTAAAAACACGTTGGGTGTATGTCTATAATTGGTATCGAAAAGAAACGCGATGTATAGATTCGCGTGCAGGACAGAAAGGAAAAGCCATGAAGGAAACCGAGAAGATCGAGATCATGCACTTTAGCCAGGAGGGCTATCTCGAGGACGGCAAGAACGTCTATGAGACCGGCAAGAAGATGATCGAGCTCGCCGACAAGGTCGCCGACGAGGGCTACGACGCCGTGTTCCTGATGGGCGTCGGCGGCACCTGGGACGAGCTCATGCAGCTCGAGTACCTCATGAACAAGTTCGGCGACCGCGACCTCGAGGTCTACCTGATCCACGCCGCCGAGTGGAACGCCATGGGCCACAAGCGCATGACCGAGAAGTCCGTCGTGCTCACCGCCTCCGAGTCCGGCACCACCCCCGAGGTCCTCGAGGCCGTCAAGAAGATGAAGGAAAAGGGCATTCGCGTCTACGCCATGACCAAGCCCGAGGGCCCCATCGGCCAGGCTGTCGGCGCCGAGAACTGCGTCAAGATGGCTTCCGATCACGGTAACGGCGGCTGCGAGATGGGCTACTACCTCGCCGACTGCTTCGGCCTGCGCCTGCTCAACCGCCGCGGCTGCTTCCCCAAGTTCGACAAGTTTATTGAGCAGACCAAGGATGTTTGGACCCACCTGGTCGACATCCGCAAGAGCTTCGAGCCGCGCGCCGAGGAGCTCGCCAAGAAGTACGCCCTGGCCCCCTACACCATGTTCATCGGCTCCGGCGCCCTGTGGGGCGAGACGATCCTGTTCTCGATGTGCATCCTCGAGGAGATGCAGTGGAAGCGCACCCGCTACATCACCTCGGCCGACTTCTTCCACGGCACCCTCGAGCTCGTGGAGCCCGGCGTCCCGGTCTTCCTGTTCATGGGCGAGGACGAGAACCGCAAGCTCGACGAGCGCGTCCGCGCCTTCCTCAACCGCGGCGTGACCGGCGACACCGACATCAACATCATCGACACCGCCGAGTTCGCGATCCCCGGCCTTGACGATGAGTTCCGCGTCATCGTGTCTCCGTGGATCCTCTCCTCGCTGATCACCGATCGCCTTGCCGCTTACTACGAGACGGTCACCAAGCACAACCTTAACTATCGCCGCTACTATCACCAGTTCGACTACTAAGAGCAAATAACGTTTATGTAATTGGGCCCCGCTCCTATATGGAACGGGGCCTCGTTTAGGTTGGAGAGTAATTATGAGCTACCCCCTGCTTGCCGTCATGAATATCAGCCATCGTTATTTTGACCTTGAAGAATTCTTTTCTTCGGCAGCGGCCTCGGGCTACACGTGTTGCGAGCTTTGGACCGGGGCGATGCATCTGTATGTCGATTGCCATGGATACGATTCGCTCGAGCGGGTACGGGAGCTGTCGCAGCGGTATGGGGTTCGGATTGTGGGGCTTTGTCCCGAACAGAACAACCCCAAGCCGTGGAATATCGCGGCGCGCGGGAATGAGGCGCGTGCCCGCACGCTCGCGTACTTTAAGAACGTTGTAGATATCGCGGCGGAACTTGGAGCCGAGCAGGTCATGGTCTCGAGCGGCTGGGCATTTTTGAACGAGCCGATCGAGGACGCGTGGGGTCGCAGCGCCTCGATGCTGCGTGCGATTGCCGAGCATGCGGGAGAGCGCGGCGTGCGACTGGTGCTCGAGGCCCTACAGCCGGTTGAGTCGATGATCGTGAACTCGGCGGCCGACACGAAGCGCATGATCGAGGCAGTTGATCATCCGGCACTTAAGGCGTGTCTGGATTTGGGCGCTATGGCGGTGGCAGGGGATACCATCGACGATTATTTCGATCTGCTTGGCGATGATGTCGCCCACGTGCATTTTGTCGATGTTGCGGCAGACGGCACGACGCATCTTGCTTGGGGTGACGGCGACCGCGATATGCGCGCCGACCTGGATAGGCTGGTGGCGCGCGGCTATCGCGGAGTTGTTTCGGCCGAGACCTATGATTGGCGCTATTTCGCCAATCCCGCGGCAGCCGACGCTCAGGTTATGGCGGAGTACCGACGCGCAATTGGCGCCTAAGTGGGACAGGGCGCCGAGTTGGCGTTTGACGCTTTTTGAGAAACGGGATGTGCTTTCCGCTTGAGGCTTCTGGCGGAAAGCACATCCCAGAACAGGCGCTCAGAATGGGACACACTTTCCGCTGAGGACTTCAACCGGAAACCGCATCCCAGTTTTTGGCTGGCGGGCGGGACGCGCTTTCCCCTATGTTTCCAAATGAATACGCTGTGAGCCGAGGAGGACGATTCTCCCCGCAAGCACTCTAGTATGCTAAAGTACCCAGAAAACCGGCGGAGCTATGCCGGTCTTCTGTTCTATATGAAACGCAGCATGAGGAGGCTCACCAGATGACGGCCACACCGTGGGGATTCCGGGACATATTGCCCGAGGAGGCTCAGGCGCGCGAGGAGATTGCGTGCACGGTGAAGGGCTGCTTCAGGGAGCATCATTACCTTCCGGTCGAGACGCCGCTGCTCGAGGACAAGGGTTCGCTCGAGGAGGGCGGCCGCATTGCGGACACGCCGTTCAAGCTCTTTGACGATGATGGCCGTCTGCTGGTGGTCCGTCCCGACAACACGCTGCCGATCGTTCGCCTGGTTTCGACTCGCATGCGCGCGGCCGATCTGCCGCTGCGCCTGCGCTATGAGGCGCCGGTGGTTCGCGAGTGTCAGCGCAATGCCGGCGGCTCGCGTCAGTTTACGCAACTGGGTTTTGAGCTCATCGGCGCGGGCGACACCGCGGGCGATGTCGAGATTGTCTCACTGGTCGCCGAGGCCGTGCGCAAGCTGGCACTTCCCGGTGCGCGCATTATCGCGGGCAGCGTGCGTCCGTTTAAGGAACTGCTCGCGGCCTGTGAGGATCGCGAACTGGCTGCCGAGGCATTGCGTTGTGTGCACGCCAACGACTTCGTGGGCCTCGATGCCCGCGTGGCGAAAAGCGTCGAGTCCGAGGCCGTTAAGGTCGCCATTAGCGAGCTGCCGCGCCTGCACGGTGGTGCCGAGGTGCTCGACCGCGTCGACGCGCTGCTGGGGGCTGCCGGTATCGCCGCGCCGCTGACGCGCGAACTGCGTGCCCTGGTCGATGGTCTGGCTCCCGGGGATGCCCAGGTGCTGTCGTTCGACTTCTCCATCATGAACTCTTTCGATTACTACACGGGCCTGGTCTTTAAGGCCTATGCCGGCGGCTTGCCCGATCCGGTCGGCTCGGGTGGACGCTACGACTCCATCTTTACCGGTGCATTTGGCGACGGCATCGAGGTACCGGCGGCGGGCTTCGCCTTTTCGCTCGAGCGCCTGGAGGCCGCGCGTACCTCGGCCGAGGACGCCGCTTCCGATGGTGATCACGCCGCGGGCCGTGGCGCCGAGGGTCCGCTGCGCATCGCCGTGCCCAAGGGCTCGCTTAAGGCTGATACGCTCGACGTGCTCGAGGCCGCGGGCCTGGACGTCTCTGAGCTGCGCGACCCCGGCCGTCACCTGATTGTGCGCGGCCGCGACACACGTGCCGGCGAGGGCATGGTCGGCGATATCGAGTTTGTCATCGTGCGCCCCAGCGACGCGCCCGCCTTTGTGGGCTGCGGCGGCGCCGACTGCGGCATCTGCGGCTGGGACTCGCTTATCGAGGCAGACCTCAACCTACTGCAGCTGGTCGATCTGGGCTACGGCCTGTGCACTTTCATTGAGGCGGAGCCCGCATGGCGCGCCGGTCAGGCCGAGCGCAACTACGTCCGTCGCGGGTCGCTTCGCGTGGCCACCAAATACCCGCGCATCGCGAGCGCCTGGTATGCCGAGCGCGGCGTGAATGCCGACATCGTTTCGCTGCACGGCAATATTGAGCTGGGCCCCATCGTCGGCATGACCGACCGCATCGTGGACATTACCGCCACGGGTGCCACGTTGCGCGACAACGACCTGGTCATCACCGGCCGCATTATGGACTGCACGGCCCGCTTCTTCGTCAACCCAGGTGCCGCGCGCTTGGATCCGCGCGTTCGCAACTTGGCCGATCGCTTGGCAGCTGCTGTTAAGGACAAGCATTTTGAGCCCGTCGCGGGCTCGGCACAATAGCGCGAGCACGCACGGGCACCCCCATATCCGGGCTGCGGACCGATTGGCGCCGCTGCCCGGCACCTCGTTTTTCAAACGCAACCTCGACCGATAGGGGATACCGATATGAAGACCATCAAGCTTGCTCCCGGTGAGCGTCTCGTTGCCAACCAGCTCAGCCGCAAGGGCGTGCTGCCGCAAAACATCGTCGACGCTGCCCGCGATATCGTGGCCAACGTGCGCGCCAACGGCGATGCCGCGGTGCGCGATTACTGTCAGCGTTTTGACGGTGTTGAGCTGCAGAGTTTTCGCCTACCGCAGGAGCAGATCGATGCCGCGCTCGAAGGCCTCGATCCGGCCTTTGTCGCCGCGCTCGAGAAGGCCGCACGCCAGATTCGCGAGTTCCACCAGCGCGAGGTCGAGCAGAGTTGGTTTACCACGCGTCCGGACGGCACGATGCTCGGCGTTAAGGTGACCCCGCTTGCCGCTGCCGGCATCTACGTGCCGGGCGGCCGCGCGCAGTATCCCTCAACTGTGCTCATGAACGCCATCCCCGCCAAGGTTGCCGGCGTTAAGCGCGTGGTCATGGTGACCCCGCCGCAAAAGAATGGCCTGATTAGCCCCTATACGCTCGCCGCGGCAAAGCTCGGCGGCGTGGACGAGATCTACATGGTGGGCGGCGCTCAGGCCGTGGCCGCGCTGGCATACGGTACTGAGACCATTCCGCGCGTCGACAAAATCACCGGTCCGGGCAACGCTTTTGTCGCCGCCGCCAAGCAGATTGTCTCGGGCGACGTGGGTATCGACATGGTCGCCGGCCCCTCCGAGGTCTGCGTGCTGGCCGATGCCACGGCCAAGCCTATGGTGGTCGCGGCCGACCTGATGGCCCAGGCCGAGCACGATCCGCTGGCAGCCTGCTATCTGGTGACTTGCGACGAGCAGTTTGCGCGCGAGGTCGAGGCCGGCATTGACATCCTGGTGGCGCAGTCGCCGCGTGCCGAGATCACGCGCGCCTCGCTCGATAACGAGGGCACTATCGTGGTGGCCGCCGACATGGCCGCCGCCGTCGAGGCCGTGAACACCGTTGCGCCCGAGCACCTGGAGCTGCACTGCAAGGATGCGATGGGGCTGCTCGGCGGCATTCGCAACGCCGGCGCCATTTTTGTGGGCGCCTGGAGCTCCGAGCCGCTCGGCGATTACGTTGCCGGTCCCAACCACACGCTGCCGACCGGCGGCACGGCCATGTTCTCCAACCCGCTTTCGGTGGAGGAGTTCGTCAAGCGCTCAAGTGTCATTTGCTATACGCCCGAGGGCCTGCTCTCGGACGCTCCCGCTACGCAGCGTTTGGCCGAGGCCGAGGGCCTGTGGGCACACGCGCTTTCTGCCGCACTGCGTCGCCGTGTGCTGGAGCAGGGCGAGGATGCCGTGAGCGCCGAGTCGCTCGCCGCGGCCGACCTGACCAAGGTCGCCTGGCCGGGCGACGCCGTGGCGACGGTTGCCGAGGGCGTGGACCTGGCGGCTGCAAGCGCGAATGGTGCTGACGCGGTCGTCGAGGAGGCCTAATATGGCCGAGCTGACGCCCCGCATGAAGGAGCTCGTCCAGTCCTACTTGGCCGGCATTGAGCCCTACGATCCCAACTTTATGCCCACGCGCATCAACCTTTCGGCCAACGAGAACACCTATCCCGTGCCGGCCGGCGTGCGCGAGGCGGTCGACGCCGCCCTGGCTGCCACGCCGCTCAACCGCTATCCCGATCCCATGTCTAACGACCTGCGCGACGAGCTTGCTGCCTGGCATGGCGTGACGCGCGAGAACATCTGCGTGGGCAACGGCGGCGACGAGCTGCTCTATAACTACCTGTTGGCGTTTGGCGGCGCGGGACGGACCCTGCTCAACTGCCCGCCGTGCTTTAGCGAGTACGCGTTCTTTGCGTCGCTCTGCCAGACCGAGGTACGCGACGTGTGGCGCGACCCGGCGACCTTTGAGCTCGACCAGGCAGCCGTGCTTGCGGCGGCGCCCGAGTGCAACCTGGCAATCGTGACCTCGCCCAATAACCCCACGGGTGATGTGGCGCCGCTCGACTTTGTCGCGGCGCTGTGCGATGCGTGCCCCGGCATGGTAATGGTCGACGAGGCCTACGTTGAGTTTGCCGACGATTCGTTTGGCGCGGCCACCACGGCGCAGGGGCTTATCGCCGAGCATCCCAACCTGGTGATTCTGCATACGTTGTCCAAAGCGTTTGGTGCTGCCGGTACGCATCTGGGTTACGTGATCGCGGCGCCCGAGGTCATCGACGTGTTCGCGGCGATTCGCCAGATCTATTCGGTCAACGTGCTGAGCCAGGCGGCAGCGCTTGCCTGCGTGCGTGCCCGTGATGCCTACACGCCCGTGGTGACGCAGGTCGCATCCGAGCGCGGGCGCGAACTGTGCGCCCTGCGTGCGATGGCTGCCGAGGGCCTGCCCGTGGAGGCATGGTCGAGCGCGGCGAACTTTGTGCTCGTGCGCACGCCGCATGCTACGCGCGTGCGCGAGCGTTTGCGCGACGAGTACTCGATTTTGGTGCGCGACTTTAGCTACGCGCCGGGGCTTGTGGACTGTCTGCGCGTTACCGTGGGCACGCCGCAGGAAAACGACGAGGTGCTGGCCGCATTTGCCGCGCTGGTGAAGGAGGAGATGTAGATGGGCCGTTATGCCGAGGTGACCCGCAGGACGGGCGAGACCGATATTGTCGTAAAGCTCGACCTGGACGGATGCGGCGTGTGCGATATCTCGACCGGTGTGCCGTTTTTCGACCACGTGCTCAATGCCTTTGGCCGCCATGGCCTGTTCGATTTGACGGTGCATGCGGTAGGCGATGTGGAGGTCGACGCACACCACACCGTCGAGGACACGGGCATTGTGCTGGGCGAGGCGTTTTGCCAGGCGCTGGGCGACAAGGCGGGTATTACGCGCTTTGCCGACGCGGCGATCGCCATGGACGAGACGCTCGTGATGGCCGCCGTGGACATTTCGGGCCGCGGCCAGGCCTATTGCGAGCTGCCCGTGCCGACCGAGCGCGTGGGCAGCTTCGATACCGAGCTGGCCGTCGAGTTCTTCTATGCCTTTGCGCGCGATGCCAAGCTCACGCTGCACGTGCGCGAGCTGGCGGGCGGCAACTCGCACCACATTATCGAGGCCGCCTTTAAGGCCGTGGGCCGCACGATGCGCCACGCCTGCGAGCTCGATCCCCGCGTGCAGGGCATCCCCAGCACCAAGGGCTCACTGTAGCCTGCCAAAAAGGGACAGGTTTTGAATGGGGAAAGGGAGGGTCGCGTGGGCGAACCGAAGATCGTGGTGGTCGACTACCACAAGGGTAACTTGTCGAGCGTCGTGCGCGGGCTTGTGCGCGCCGGTGCCGCTGCCTGCACGTCGGACGATCCGGAGCAGATCTGCAACGCCGACGGCCTGGTCATCCCGGGCGTGGGCGCGTTCTATGACGCGATCGCCTTTATGCGCCAGAGCGGTGAGGAGGCGGCTGTGCTCGACGCCGTTGCCGCCGGAACTCCGCTGCTCGGCATCTGCCTGGGCCTTCAGCTATTTTTTGAGCGCGGCAACGAGGGCGTGCCTGCGGACGAGGGCGCGATTGCCGGCGGTAACGCCCCCGAGCAGGCTGGCAGTCCCTGGGTCGATGGGCTGGGCATTATGCGCGGCTCGTGCACGCGCTTGGAGTCGAGTCGCCTTAAGGTGCCGCACGTGGGCTGGGACCAGGTGCACATGACGCCCGCCGGTGCGGCCGATCCACTGCTTGCCGGTTTTGCCGAGGGTGCCAACATGTATTTCACCCACAGCTATGCGGTGGCCGACGATGCCGATGCCGCCGATGTGCTGGCGCGCACGCACTATACGCGGAGTTTCCCGTGCATCGTGCGCCACGGCAACGTGTGGGGCTGCCAGTTCCATCCCGAGAAATCCTCCGCGCTGGGTCAGCGCATCCTTAAGAATTTCGTCAGCATCGTCGAGGAGGTCGGCCGATGATCCTGTTTCCCGCAATCGATCTGATCGGCGGCAAGGTCGTGCGCCTGGAGCGCGGCGACCGCAGCCGCTGCAAGGTATATTCCGACGACCCCGTGGCCGTCGCTCGCTCGTTTGCCGAGCAGGGCGCAAGCTGGGTGCACGTCGTCGACCTGTCCGCTGCCTTTGGCGAGGACGAGGACACCTGCGCTGCCAACTCGGCGGCGATCAAGGCCATCTGCGGCGTCGACGGTCTGTCCGCGGACGTGGGCGGCGGCGTCCGCTCGCTCGCACGCATCGACGAGCTGGCCGGCTACGGCGCATGCCGTATCGCGCTGGGCACCGTGCTGGTGACCGAGCCGGGTTTTGCCGAAGTGGCGGCCCAAGGCTTTGGCGAGTTGCTGGTGGCAGACATCGCCGCGCGCGACGGCCAGGTCAAGGTGAATGGCTGGCGCGACGGCGCGGGCGTGGCGCTCGACGATGCCGCGGCGCAGCTCACCGAGCTGGGCTTTAAACATCTGGTGTACACCGACATCGCGCGCGATGGCATGCAGACGGGTATCGATGTGGCGACGTATCGCCACGTGGCCGAGGTCGCGGGTTTTCCTGTCGTGGCTTCGGGTGGTATCTCGACGCTCGACGATATCCGCGCGCTTGCCGCGGTGGGCGAGGATGCCATCGAGGGCGCCATTACCGGCCGTGCGCTCTACGAGGGCAATTTTACGCTGGCCCAGGCGCTGGCTGCCGCCCGAGGGGAGGAGTAGCCCATGCTTACCAAGCGCGTGATTCCCTGTCTGGACGTCAAGGACGGCCGCGTGGTCAAGGGCGTCAACTTTGTGAGCTTGCGCGACGCGGGCGATCCGGTGGAGCTGGCGCGCGCCTACGACCGCGAGGGTGCGGACGAGGTCGTATTTTTGGACATTACCGCGACGAGCGACAACCGTGCGACGACCATCGAGATGGCGGCGCACGCGGCCGAGGAGCTGGCCATTCCCTACACCGTGGGCGGCGGCTTTCGCGACCTGGCGGGCATGCGGACCATGGTGGCTGCCGGTGCCGACAAGGTATCGCTCAACTCTGCCGCAGTGCGCGACCCATCGCTGATCAGCCAAGCTGCCGCGGCGTTTGGCAGCCAGGCCGTGGTCGTGGCGATCGATGCCAAGCGCGTCGGTTTGCCCGGCGCATCCGGTACCGACAAGTGGGAGGTCTTTACCGCAGGAGGCCGCAACGCCACGGGTATCGACGCGGTGGCGTGGGCCGAGGAAGCGGCTCGTCGCGGCGCCGGCGAGATCTTGCTCACCAGCATGGATCGCGACGGCACCAAGGCCGGCTTTGACCTGGCACTCACCCGTGCCGTGGCGCGCGCGGTGCCGATCCCGGTGATTGCGAGCGGAGGCGTGGGCACGCTCGAGCATTTTGCCGAGGGCGTGATCGAGGGCGAAGCCGATGCCGTGCTGGCGGCGAGCGTCTTTCACTTTGGAACCTTCAGCATTCGCGAAGTCAAAGAGTATATGGCCTCTCAAGGTATTCCAGTGAGATTGGACTTTTAGTGCTGCGGGCTGTCCAGGCACCCGACCTTCCGGCTCCAACCCTCCTCGCGTACCAAAGTACGCGTCGTCGGGCTTGTCGCTCGGAATCTCGGGCACCTGGACAACCCTCGCCGACCTGTGGGGTTTTAATTGGGGAGAGAAATGGAAGAACTAACTGATCCTTCAAAGCTTACGTACGACGCCCGTGGGCTGATTCCTTGCGTGGTTCAGCAGTATGACACCGGCGAGGTGCTTATGGTTGCCTGGATGAACGAGGAGTCGGTGGGGTTGACGCTCAAGACCGGCACCACGTGGTTTTGGAGCCGTAGCCGCCAGGAGCTCTGGAACAAGGGCGCGACGAGCGGCAATATGCAAGCGGTCAAGGAGCTCTGGGCCGACTGCGATAGCGATACGCTGCTGGTCAAGGTTGACTCGCCGGGTCCGGCCTGCCACACCGGCAACCGTACCTGCTTCTTTAAGAAACTCGCGTAGGACGGGCGCTCGACTAGGCGCTTGGCCAACCAGAAAGGATTGAACTATGGGTGTGCGCACCGCAAACGTTCAGGATGGAAATATCGGTGAGACGCTGACGGGGCTCGCCGAGGTGATTCACGGCCGTCGCGACGCATCGCCGCAGGAGAGCTACACCGCTCGTCTGTTGACCGACGTCGAGGACGAGCTGCTCAAGAAGCTTGCCGAGGAGGCGAGCGAGGTGATCATGGCCTGCAAGGATAACGATCACGATCACATCCGCTACGAGGCCGGCGACCTGGTCTACCACCTGCTCGTGACGCTCGAGCGCTACGGCATCACCCTCGACGAGCTGGCCGGCGAACTCAACGCCCGCCGCCACTAGTCATTGGGTAGTCATTGGGGACGTTCTTAAACGACTAGTCGTTTGGGACAGTCTTTGCCGACGCTGCCAAATAACATGCCCAATTACTACGATGAAACTGGATCTGCTGACCACATGTCGGTTTTGAGCAAATCGTCAACGCTTCTACCTGCGGTTTTATTTTCCGCATTAAGCCGATGGTCGGAGGTTTGCGGTTCATCGTAGTAAACGGGCGTTCTTTTTGGCGGGCGGTGTTGCACGGGCGTCGGTGGTGAGCAAAACGACCTGTTTTCCTCCGTCCCCAAGGGGTCATTTGTGAAGAGTGTCCCCAACGACTAGTCTTAGGCGAGGGGCGTGGGCTCCCATTCTCCGGTGAGGTGGGGGATGTCGAAGGTTCGATAGCTACAGTCGTAGGCGTGGGCCTGGGCCTCGCGGATGTTCCAGCAGATGTCGCAGGCGCGGTGTGCGTCCGAGCCAAAGGTAATGGGCACCTCGGCATGGGCAAAGCAGCGCAAGAGGCCGGTCGCGGGGTAGTAGTCGTCGAGCCCCTTGCGCGACGCGGCAGTCGAGACCTCAACGCGCCGATTCGTGTCGTGTGCGCATTCTGCCATCTGCCCCCAGAACGGCGCGGGGTCAAAATCGGGCGCAAAGCCCTCCTTCGAAAAGCGCATGACCAGGTCGGGGTGGGCCATCACGTCAAAGTTGAGCGGGCTTTCGCAGGCGCAACACCAGTCGTCGACGTAGCGCTCCCACACGCCGCGCACGCCCAGGTTTTCCCAAACGTGCAGGTTGGTGTCATCGTCGATCCAACCGCAGCACGAATCGGGCGCATCGGGACGAACGACGTCCTCTGTCCCCGCCGTACCCGGGGTACCGGCCATGATATCGCCGGGGTTGCCAATCCAATGCACACTGCCCAGGCGTACGACGGCGCCCTGGGACCAGCGCTCAACCAAAGGCTCGCAGCCTTCATACCAATCGCACTCAAAGCCATAGATAAGCTCGAGCTCCGGCGCGATCTGCGCGGCGAGCTTGCGGGCGTCCTCAAAGGCCAGGCGATGCGCCGGCAGGTCGCCCTCGACAACCTGTGCCTCGCAATTGGAATCCATGCTGGCAGGCAGGGTAAGGTGATCGGTCGAGACCATGGCACGGCAACCGGCCGCAGCAGCGGCGCGAACGTTGTCCTCAAACGAGGCGTGTCCGTCCGAGAACGAGGTGTGGGTATGGCAATCGACCAGCGGGCAGGCGGGCATGGCGACTCCTTTGCATTTGGCGAATCCGCTCCATTGTAATGGCGCGACCCCTGACGCGCCGGGAACGCTGCAAGTCGAAACCGACCGGAAAGGGCAGGCGGCGCACGCCGACGTCCGAGACGGGCAAAAGTCCCGCCCATCCCATGACGACACCCCCACGCCGCCCGCGATGTGTTAGCGTTTGGATGAACAAAACGAGCCCGTGCGGAAAGGAGCCGGACCGTATGCCATGCGATACCACATCCCCGCTGTCTCGCGAGACCGATGCGCCCGAAACTATCGTCAAACTGGAGTGCGACATCGATGACGCGTCGCCTGAGGTGCTTGCCTACGCTGCCGATTGCCTGCGCAAGGCCGGCGCCCGCGAAGTGCATTGGTTGCCGCTTTACTGCAAAAAGGGCCGTCCCGGCTGGCAGTTGCAGGTAATCTGTACCCACGAGGATATCGAGCGCCTGCAGACGATTGTCTTTTTGGAAACCACGACCAATGGCATCCGCCGCCAGGTTATGGAGCGCGTTTGCCTACCACGCCGCTTTGAGCGCGTAACAACGCCATGGGGCGAGGTGTCCGTCAAGGTGGCGACTTTGCCCGACGGCAGCGAGCGCGCGGCGCCCGAGTACGAAGACTGCGCCCGCCTTGCCCGCGAGCACAATGTGCCGCTCCAACGCGTGATGCAGGCGGCCCAGAGCGCGGCACTGCGATTTGAGTAACGCGGCTGGCGGCACGCCACGCCCAGCTCCATCAACCCCACCCGAAAGGACCACCATGAAATACCTCATCGCCTCCGACATCCACGGCTCGGCATACTGGACCGAGCGCCTGGTCGCCGCCATCGAGTCCGAGCAGCCCGACCGCATCGTCCTGCTGGGCGACCTGCTCTATCACGGTCCGCGTAACGACCCGCCGCGCGATTACGCTCCCAAGCGTGTGATTCCGCTGCTCAATGCCCTGGCCGACCGCATCATCGCGGTGCGCGGCAACTGTGACGCCGAGGTCGACCAGATGGTGCTCGATTTCCCGGTCATGGCCGACTACGCCACGCTGTTTGACGAGACCGGCCGTGAGCTGTTCCTGACGCACGGCCACGTCTTTGGCGCCGGCATGCACAACAGCGTCGACCACGCGCCCGCGCTGCCCGAGGGCTCCGCGCTCGTCTACGGCCATACGCACATCAAGGTCAACGAGGAGAGCGCCGCGCACCCGGGCCTGTGGCTCTTCAATCCCGGCAGCGTGAGCATTCCCAAGGACGGTACGCATAGCTACGGCATCTACGAGGGCGGCGTGTTCCGTCACGTGGTCCTGGAGGAGGAATAACTATGGCGCAGCACATGGCTCAGCAAAATGCCGAGGGTTCGCGCGACCTGTCCACGCTGGTCGACGCGTCGGCCGAGCTGCAGCATCTGGTGCAGACTATCTGGCGTCTGCGTCAGCCCGATGGCTGCCCGTGGGATCGTGAGCAGACGCATCAGAGCATCGGCAAGAACATGATCGAGGAAGCCTACGAGGCGCTCGATTGCATCGAGGCCGATGATGCCACGCATCTGCGCGAGGAGCTCGGCGACGTGCTCATGCAGGTAGTACTGCATGCGCAGATTGCGGCGGACGCCGGCGAGTTTACGCTGGCCGACGTGGCGCGCGATATCGACGCCAAGCTCATCCGCCGCCACCCACACGTGTTTGGCGATGCGGACGCCGAGAGCTCCGACGAGGTGCTCAAGATTTGGGATGAGGTCAAGCTTGCCGAGAAGGTTGCCAAGGACAAGGCCGTGGCAGCGGGCGAAGCTGCGCCCGAGGGTCTGCTCGACGGCGTGCCCACGCATCTGCCGGCGCTGATGCAGGCGCAGAAGGTGTCGCGCAAGGCGGCTGCCGTGGGCTTTGAGTGGGAGACGGTCCAGGATGTGTGGGACGAGGTAGCTGAGGAGCGTGCCGAGTTTGAGGCCGAGGAGCCCGGCTCGCCCGAGCGCGAGATGGAGTTTGGCGACCTGCTCTTTGCCCTAGTCAACGTTGCGCGCAAAGAAGGAATCGACGCCGAGAGCGCCCTTCGCGCCAGCACGGCAAAGTTCCGCCGTCGCTGGGCTGCGATGGAGGCCGCCGTGCACGAGGCGGGCGATGACCTCGCCGCCTGCTCAACCGCTCAACTCAACGACCTGTGGGACCAAGCAAAAGCAAGCGAGTGAGGCCTGCGTCTCTCACGGCATCCATTCGTAGAGAGGTCTCTACAAGCAAAAAGCCATATACAACGGAAGATGTGCCAGCTGTGCTTCGGCATCCCACTCGAGTTGTTTAGGGTGCAACACGTAAGCCATCCCAATCTTCTTGTTAAAGCGCGCGCGGAATCGGTCGAGGGAGATGGTTCCGTATCTGCGTGGCGACTTAACTTCGATGGGGCTGATGCGCGGCTTTCCGGCGGCATTGACATAGGGTCGGGTAACGAGGAAGTCGATTTCCATGCGCTCCTCCCCCTCCTTCTTTCCGCTTTGGGAATAAAAGAAGAGTCTGTATCCATTGGCCTTTAGAGATTGGGCAACGTAGTTTTCGGTAAGCATTCCTTCGTTCAATCCGATGTCGCCGCGAAGCACGGCCCTGTAAACGTCTTCATCGGTATCGTTGTTGTCAGAGAAGGCAAGCGTTACAAGCAGGCCGGTGTCCGCCATGTAGCACTTGAGGGCCGTTTGCTCCATGCTGAGTGAAAGGCCCACGCTCGGTTCGCTTGCGGCATAGCAGATATTGGCAATTCGCGCGTCTGCCAGCCAAAAGAAGGCTTCTTCGTAGGTGCGCATGCGTGCGTTTTTATCAAGTGAGGAAAGCTTGAATCGTTTTTCGTGCCTAGAGAGCTGACCCGGGATGCCATCGAGTACGGAGACGACTTTGAATTCGTAACCGGTTGCAAAACGAGAGATATCGTTGCGATAGAGCTGGACGATTCGGCGCTTCGAAGCGTCGACGGGCGCAAAAGCGCGCTGTTCAACATAGATGGATACCGGCTCAGGCATGCCGCCTACGAGCATGTATTCGCGCATAAGGGAGAGCGCTCTGCGATGTAGGGCATCGGGGAGCGGCTTCATCTTGTTAAAACTCATGCGAATGAGATCGGCCAGCCCCTTTTCGTCCATGCCCCAAAGAAACTCCTCAAAGTCGAGGGGCTCAAGTTCCAGAGACTCTTCCTCGGATGGGATGATGATATCTTTAATGTTCTGCTTGATGCTGAGCAGGGATCCAGTTTCGATGTAGTCGTAACGTCCGTCTGCAACGAGATACTTGATGAGTCCGCGTGCTTGCGGGTACATCTGGACCTCGTCAAAGACGATAAGCGTCTCGTGTTCATAGAGTTTGACGTTATAGAAAACCGAGAGATAGAGGAAGAGCGAGTCGAAGTCAGTGCGATAGTCCTCAAAATATTGCTTAACTTCGGCAGGTGCTTGAAAGAAATCAATGACAAGGCAGGACTTGTATTCGGTTTCTCCAAACGTGCGGGCAAGCGTGCTCTTGCCGACGCGGCGGGCTCCTTCAATAAGAAGTGCTGTTTTACCAGCGCTTTCATGCTTCCATTTTAGTAGTTTGTCATAGGCTTTTCGTTTAAGCATGGCTACCTCGTACACGATATCCAGAACTTTTATAACCTGATTATGCACGATATCCAGAACTTCAGACCCTTAGAATTGCACGATATCCAGAACTTTGAACGATGTAAAAGCACATTATTGGCTCTTTCATTCGCAAGCCAGGTAAAGACGGTATGCCGATAGAAGAATTTAATGGGGGGGCGACCTCTAGAGATGAATGCTCGGTGCAAAAACAAGCGCCCCAAAGAATGATTTCTCCAATTCATATGTATCCCTCGGCTAACTTAGGGCATAATGCAAAAAGTGCGACATGGCTAACTTACGGAGGCGCACCAATGGTGCACAGTCGGCCAGTCGCTTGCATCAACCGTTTCCAAGTGAGAGGGAGACAACATGAGTGACATTTTGGATGTCTACGGTCGCGAGGTGCTCGACAGCCGCGGCAACCCCACCGTAGAGGTCGAGGTCGTGCTCGAGGACGGCAGCTTCGGTCGCGCGATGGTGCCTTCGGGCGCTTCGACCGGCGCCTTTGAGGCATGCGAGTTGCGCGACGGCGACAAAGGTCGCTATCTGGGCAAGGGCGTCTCGCAGGCCGTCGAGCACGTCAACAACGAGTGCGCCGATGCCGTCGTGGGCCTCGATGCCTTCGACCAGCGTGCCGTCGATGCCGCGCTGATCGCCGCCGACGGTACGCCCAACAAGACCAAGCTCGGCGCTAACGCCATCTTGGGCGTGTCGCTGGCCGTTGCCCGCGCTGCGGCAGAGTCGGCGGGTCTTTCGCTGTACCAGTACCTGGGCGGCGTCAACGCTCACCTGCTGCCCACGCCCATGATGAACATCCTCAACGGTGGCATGCATGCCGACAACAACGTTGACTTCCAGGAGTTCATGATCATGCCCGTGGGTGCTCCGAGCTTTGCCGAGGGCCTGCGCTGGTGCGCCGAGGTCTACCACACCCTCAAGGGCGTGCTGCACGAGGCCGGCCTTGGCGGCGGCGTGGGCGACGAGGGCGGCTTCGCGCCCAACCTCAAGACCAATGCCGAGCCGTTCGAGTACATTACCAAGGCCGTCGAGAAGGCTGGCTTTAAGCCCGGCGTCGACTTCATGTACGCCATGGATCCGGCCTCGACTGAGTTCTACAACGCCGAGACCGGTATGTACGAGCTCAAGGGCGAGGGTGTTGAGTACACGAGCGCCCAGATGGTCGATTACTGGGAGAAGCTCGTCGACACCTACCCCATTATCTCCATCGAGGACGGCATGGCCGAGGAGGACTGGGATGGCTGGGTCGAGCTGACCCGTCGCATCGGCAACAAGGTGCAGCTGGTGGGCGACGACCTGTTCGTTACCAACACCGAGCGTCTCAAGAAGGGCATCGAACTGGGCGCTGCCAACGCGATTCTGGTCAAGGTCAACCAGATCGGTACGCTCACCGAGTCGCTCGAGGCCATCGAGACCGCCAAGGAGGCCGGCTACGCCTGCATCGTGAGTCACCGCTCCGGCGAGACCGAGGATTCCACGATCGCCGACCTGGTCGTGGGCGTCAATGCCGGCCAGATTAAGTCGGGTGCCCCGTGCCGTAGCGACCGTATCGCCAAGTACAACCAGCTCATCCGTATCGAGGACGAGCTCGAGGGCAGCGCGCGCTACGCCGGCAAGTCTGCGTTCTACAACATCCGCTAAACAAGTGGTGCCCGTGGGGGCGGGGTTGACTCGGCTCCGCTCCACTTCTGATGGTCGCCATTGGGCGCTGGGCCGTGTGGCTCAGCGCCTTTTTTATGTCGAGCAAAGGCTGGCGAAGGCGGTGCGGGTGCTCGTGCTATAACTAAGGGACTTAGCGCAAACAAACCTCAACCGCACAAGGCGCACATGGATCAGATTTACGACAACAGGTACTATTCCGCCGGTTCGCGTGAGCCGTCGTCTCGTCGTGCGCGTACCGCGCAGCTTGGCGGGTCTGGTTATGCTGGTGCTGATCGCTCCAGGTATAGCTCGCCGGCGACTTCGCATCCCAATGTTCAGCCAAATAGTTCCTCGGATAGTCCGGTGCGCCCATCGCGTTCCGCGCATGCGTCGCGCCCTTCGACCCAGACGTCCGACAAGCCGCGCCGTCCCTCAAGCCGTCTTTCGGGCTCGGACTTCATGCACTACGCCAACGACAACGCAGTGGTCAAGGCAATTTACGACTTTACCCACGGTCCTCAGCGAGGGCTATTCATCGGCATTGTCGTTGCCCTGGTGCTCGTGAGCCTGTATTTCCCCGTGCGCGATCTGTACGTGGCAAAGCGTTCGAGCGATATCTTGGCCAAGCAGGTCGAGATTCGCCAGCAGTACAACGACGACTTGCAGAAAAGCGTCGACAAACTGCTCTCGGAGGAGGGTATCAAGGACGCGGCATCCGAGGACTTGGGCCTGGTGATGCCTGGCGAGAAGAGGATTGAAGTGCAGGGCCTGGACGACGATTCGGATTCGTCCTCGAGCAAGAAGTCGTCGAACGCCAAGAAGGCCAGCGAAGTTGCCAAGGAAATCGAAGAAGTCGGTAAGGACGCGCCGTGGTACATCCAGGCGCTCGACATGCTGTTTGGGTTTAACGGTGTCGAGGGCCAGACGGTCGTGTCCAACGGCAAATAGCGCCCGGAGGGGAGCCTGCAATGGCAGATTGCAAACGCTATAAGGTAGCCGCGATCGACCTGGGAACAGTGTCGTCGCGACTGGTGTTAGCGCAGGTCGAGGCCGGGGCGATCGTGGAATCGTCCAAGCATACCGAGATCACCGACTTGGGCGAGGGCGTGGACGCGACGGGCCGCTTTTGCGAGGCGGCCGTTGAGCGCGTGCTCGCCGCATGCCGCATGTTTGTGGACGAGGCGCGTGCCTTTGGGGCCGCGTGCATCTGCACCACATGCACGAGCGCCGCGCGCGATGCGTCCAATGCCGCGCTGCTGCTGGACGGCCTGCGCGATCTGGGGCTTGAGCCACAGGTGATTCCGGGCGAGGTCGAGGCACGCCTGACGTTTTTTGGCGTGGCGCACGACTTTGCTGGCGAGCGCATCATTGTTGCCGATTCGGGCGGCGGATCCACGGAGCTCGCGACGGGCGTCTATGCGCCGGAGCGTGGGGTCTTTGCGCTGGAGGGCACGCGTTCGCTGGACATCGGTTGTCGCCGCGTGACGGAGCGGTTCTTCTCGGCGCTGCCGCCTGCGGACGGCGAGCTTGCTGCCGCTGCCGCGTGGGCAGGTGAGCAGTTCGCCGCCTATTTTGAAGGCCTGCCCAGCGACTTTGAGCGCGCCGAACGCCTGGTCGCCGTGGGCGGCACCGTCACCACGCTCGTGGCGCTCGTTCATAAGCTGGAACCGTACAATTCGAGCTTTGTGCACCTGCGCGAGCTTTCGCTGGATCAGGTTTCGGCCGCTATCGAGCGCATGTCTGTGTTGGATGCGGACGGCATCGCCGCTCTACCGGGTGTACAGCCCAAACGCGCGGGCGTGATCTTGGCGGGCGCCGTGGTGATCCACGAGCTCATGCGAGCCGGCGGCTACAAGACGCTCACTGTAAGCGAGAACAGCCTACTCGCCGGCATGGTCGCCACCATCAACGAGGTTCTCGACGGTGCGACCCCCACCATCGCCTGGGTCCCCAGCCTGAGCGCTCTTTAACCGTCTTCCTCTGAGTTGCGGTGAAATAGTTCCTAAATAAGCTGGTAAACGGTATAAACAGGATCTATTCCACCGCAGCTTAGAGCCCCACCGGCGTCCAAAAGAAACGAGCCCGCATCCCTGGGGGACACGGGCTCGTAAACAATACGTGGTAGGGGCGGTGGGACGTCCGCGTATTTGCTGCGCAAATCCGCACCGGCTTCGACCGCCTGCCGGCGCCCTCGTCGGCTCGCTGCGGACGCTGCGCGTCCGCCTGGTGCTCGCCCCCTCGCGGGTTCGAGTCCCGCCGGCGTCCAAAAGAAACGAGCCCGCATCCCAACGGGACACGGGCTCGTAAGCAATCACATGGTAGGGGCGGTGGGACTCGAACCCACAATCCTTGCGGCGAGAGATTTTAAGTCTCCTGCGTATGCCAATTCCGCCACGCCCCCGTGAGACTAGAAGTCTAGCACAAGCCGTCCGTTACGCGTTGACGGCCATCGAGTGTTGGCCCGACTTCTCCAGGAACTCCTGGAACTTGGCTTCGTCGCCCTTGTTCTTGTACTGCAGGGCCAGCAGGTATTCCAGGCGGCAGCTCTTGACCTTGTCGTCGCTGGCCTCCTTGAGCATGCGCTCCAGCTCGGGGATGTCGTTATGGCGCTTGAGGATCATCGTGTCATACATCAGTTGGCATTCGTGTGCGACCGCCTCGGCCTGACCGCCCTCAAAGCCCTCGATCTCGTGCAACAGCTCCTTGGACTTTTTGCGGTCCTCCTGGCCAACGTAGTAGTTAAAGGCCTTGATCACCAGGTCGACACGCTGCATCTTGGGCAGGTTGAGTCCCAGCAGCAAATTGAACATCTCGTCGGCGCGCTTGTGGTCCTCGCGCAGCAGATAGGAGTTCAGGCGCAGGTAGTCGCGGTTATAGCGCGGGTACAGCATGCTGGTGAGTTTGCCATCGAGCAAGCGATCGAACTCGTCCCACTGCTTGGCAGCCATAAGCTGCTGCAGGCGCTTAAACGTGGTGCGTTTTTTGACGCTAAAGAACACCGACACGGCGATACAGATGATGACGACGGCGGTCCAGAGGGTGCGGGAATCGGGCATATTGGGGTCCTTAGTCGCTCATAAAGCGAGCGGTATGACAACACGTACTAGATGTATTATACGCAGCGCGCAAGCAAACTGGCATAAAAGCTCATCGAGGCTGAGTGCCATCGCTCGCTGCGGTACACTTACCTAAAGTAAACCACGAAGGGAGACATTACCTATGAAGAAGATCGTTTTGGCTTGCGGCGCTGGCGCTGCTACTTCCACGCTCGTTGCCCAGAAGGTCGCTACCCTGCTCGACGCCAACGGTTACGCCGACAAGTACGAGATCGCGCAGTGCGCCATCTCCGAGGCCAAGGATTACTGCGACGAGGGCGCCGACCTGCTGATTGCCACCACCGTTGCCCCCGAGGGCCTCACCTGCCCGTACGTGAGCGGCGTGCCCTTCATGACCGGCATGAACCGCGTCGCTGCCGAGAAGGCCGTTCTCGACGTCATGGCACAGTAGGCGCTGACTGCATGAGTGAACAGAACGCCAATCCGGTAGAGCTCTTTGGTATGCGCGTTGCCCATGTGGGCATTAACGCCGCCGACCCGGCAGACGCCTTGGAGATCGCGGAACTGTTCTCGACGATGATGGGCCTGCCCGTCATCGAGACCCCGGTTTCGTACTTCAATGATTCGCTGGTCGAGGTCATGAAGCAGAACGGTCGTGGCGCCAAGGGCCACATTGGCTTTGCCGTCAACGACATTGATGCGGCCGAGAAGTGGTTTGCCGAGCGCGGGCTCGAGGTCAACGAGGAGTCGCGCGTGCTGCTGCCCGACGGCGGCACCAAGCTCGTGTACTTTAAGCGCGAGTTTGCCGGCTTCGCCGTGCACCTGTGCCGCGAGTAGCGCACAAGCTGCTATAGCTAACGAAAAATGGGGCAAGGTCGCGTGGCCTTGCCCCATTTTTAATGCCGAGAGGGTGACTGACGGACTGCCGTAAATTGAAGGTGAATGACTTTCCGCGAAGTGAACAAGTGAAATCGAACCCCTGAAGCATCGACACTTTGGAGGCGCCGTTTCCTGCGGTTTTGTCAGGTATTTCCTGCGGTTTTGGCGCCAAAAAGTGCGAATGCATCGGGGGTCCAAAATAGGTCGTTCACTTCGCGGAAAAACATTCACCTTCGATTCGTGAGAGACGCTCCTACCGCGGCAGGCGAATCGTAAAGCGGCTGCCGACACCCTCGACCGAGGTCACGCCAATGACACCGCCATGGCTATCGACGATCCACTTGGCAATGGCAAGCCCCAGACCCGAGCCCTGAGCGCCGGCATCGCGTGCGTTGTCGGCGCGGTAGAACCGTTCAAACGCGTGAGCTGCGGATTCCTGGTTCATGCCGATGCCCTCGTCCTCAACGCTTATGTCGATCGTGCCCGCGCCCGCATCCGGCGCTACGCCAAACGTGATGGGCGTGCCCGCGTCCGAATACTTGGCGGCATTCTGCACGATTACGCGCAGAGCCTGCTTCACGAGCGCCACGTCGACGGGCGCGTCGCAGCGCGGGTCGCTGACAAGCGCAGCGTCAAAGGCCAGCCGATACGCGTGCTCGGTATCGATCATCTGCGATTCCTCGCACACCTCGCCGACCAGTGCGGCCAGGTTGGTATTCGCGCGCCGCAGGACCGTGCGCCCGGCATCGCCGCGTGCCAAAAACAGCAGCTGTTCCACGAGCTCTTGCATGTGCTCGCTTTCGGCCTTGAGGGATGCGATGGATTCCGCCAGCACGTCCGGGTCGTCTTTGCCCCAGCGGTCGAGCATGTTTACGTAGCCCTGAATCACCGCGATGGGCGTGCGCAGCTCGTGGCTTGCATCGTTGACAAAACGCATCTGCTGTAGCTTGGCCTCTTGCATCTGGCGCAGCAGGCGGTTGAGTGCGACCTCGATGCTTGCCAGGTCGGCGTCGCCGGTGGTGACGCTCGGCGAGTCGACGCTTGCGCGCTCGATGGCCTGCTCCAGCGTTTCCATCTTGCCGCTGGAGAGCTGCATGCGGCCGAGTTCGTCTACGCGCAAGGCCAGGTCGTTGAGCGGTGCCATGGTGCGGCGTACGCGGCGGGCACCGCCGAGCATGTTGAGCACGCTGATGACCTGCCAACTCACAACGACAAGGTAGAGAGGCCATAGCGCGACGAGGTCCTGCGCGAGGGGGAAGGTCTTGGCGGTACGCGCAAGCTCGACGGTATAGGTGAGCGTTGTTAGGTCCCAGCCGCGCGCGGGCGTCAACGACATGCCGTGAACGGCGGCGCCGGGGATCCATCCTGCGGTAAACGCGCCGTCGGGCAGCGTCTGGTTGTATCCATAGACGAGAATCGCCGCCGCAATCACCACCAGCAGCAGATCGAGCCAGACGTAGCTCATCAGGCGGCGCCACATATAGCCCCAGTTGATGGCGCGGGCGATGGAGGTGACGCGCTTGGCCTCGGCGTTACGCACGGCAGACATAGCCCACCCCGCGCACGGTTTGGATGATGCGGGTACCGCCGGCGTCTTCAATCTTGGCGCGCAGGTGCGCGATGTGTACGTCGACGTTGTTGGTGTCGCCCACGTATTCGTAGCCCAGCGCCTCGTGCGCGATGCGCTCACGCGTGAGTACGGTTTCGGCATGTGCCATAAGCAGGGCGAGGACGTCGAACTCGCGGGCGGTCAGCACGATGGGTGAGCCACCGACCATAACCTCGCGGCGGTCGGGATCGAGCGCGACCGAGTCAACGGTGAGCGCGGCGGGGGAGGGCGTGGCAGCGGTCTGGACCGTGTCGGTTGCCGGGGACATTGTGGCGATACCGGCGGCCGTGCCGCTCGCTACGCCAGCCCTGGCACCGGCGCCACCAACGCCCGAAGCCGCCCTCACGGCCTCCGAGCGCTTCAGCGCCACGCGGATCCGTGCGAACAGCTCCTCGATCGCAAACGGCTTGGTCAGGTAGTCGTCGGCGCCGGCATCGAGCCCGGCAACCTTATCCATCACGGCATCGCGCGCGGTGACCATGATCACCGGCACGTCCTTGTGCTTGCGGACACGCCGCAGGACCTCCATGCCGTTGAGCTGCGGCAACAGCACATCGAGCAGAATCAGATCGTAGTCGCGCTCCAGTGCCAGGTCCACGGCGGTGCGGCCGTCGGCGGCGTGCTCCACCTGGTAGCCCTCGTGCTCCAGCTCGAGCGTCACAAAGCGGGCGATTTTCTCCTCGTCCTCTACGATCAGGATCCGTGCCATGCGTGCCCCCGTCTGCGATTACTTGTCGTCGTTCAGATTTTGTTTGATGTCGTCCGCGGCATCGGCGGCGTGATTCATAAGGTTGTTGATGCTGCCGGGCACGTCGCCGTCGCTGTCGATGCGGTAGCGCATGCCAAAGAACAGGCCAATCAGCATCAGCCATATCGTGGCGCCCCAAGCAAACAGCGCGACGATGGGGATCAGGATGGGGATGTTGAGGATGATCGCATCGCGGCGCGTGGCGATAAACTTGGTATCCAGGCTCAGGCGGAAGAGCTTTTTGAGGTACTCCCACACGCTGTCCATCTTCTTGGAGAAGTCGGTCTTTTCGCTCGACTTTTCGTAGGCGGCCTGCGCGGCGACCATCTCGGCCGAGGGCTCATCGACTGGTGCGGACTCGGTGGCGGCGTGTGCCGACGTGGTCTGGGTCTTGCCCTGCGACTCAAGCCAAATGATGGCATCCAGAACGTTGCCGTCGGCGGCGTCGAGCGCGGCCTTGGCATCGGTGTAGCTCACGTTGCACTTGGTGCGGATGGTTTCAACTTTTTCGAGGTCGTCCATGACCTATCCTTTCGTTCGATGGGCGCGACGCCGGGCGATCTACCCGGGCGCGAGCGTTGCGTTCGGCGGCCTGCGTTGCGCGGTGCCGCCCCGCCCTCGGTCGAACTCTATAGTGCAGGTTATAGATTAAGCGATTCTTGAGCCAAGATTAATGTTGGATGAGTTTTTGGGTGGTGTGAGGGAGGAGCGGAATGTGTCTATTGGGTTGCGCGGGGGAGAAACGACTCACCTTTTGGGCTGCTGCCGAAGAGGTCTAATACTTTTCCGAGAAGTGAACGAGCTAAAACGGACCCCCGAAGCATCGACACTTTAAGGACATCGTTTCCTGCGGTTTCGATACTGGAATCCTGCGATCTTGACGACGAAAAATGTGGATGCTTCAGGGGTCCTAAAACAGACGTTCACTTCGCGGAAAAGTATTAGACCTCGATAGCGAGGGATGGTGAGCCGGTAGCAAGTCGGCGTCAAGGGTTGGTCGAGCAGGCGGTTTTCAGGCGACTGGAACATGGCGGGCGGCCGATCGCCTATACTGGTTGAGCTCAACTGGAGAGGTGATGGCTAGTTATGAAATCAATCAATGTTGCAGCAGCGATTATTCAGAAGGACGGGAAAATCCTGAGCTGCCAGCGCGGCTATGGCGAGTTTAAAGACGGCTGGGAATTTCCGGGCGGCAAGCTCGAGCCGGGCGAGACCGGCGAGCAGGCAATTGTGCGCGAGATTCAAGAAGAGCTCGAGGTCACGATCGGTAACCTCGACTATCTTTGCACGGTCGAGCATGATTACGCGACGTTTCACCTGTCGATGCAGTGCTATCTAGCTACCATTCTTTCGGGGGAGTTCAAAGAGCACGCTCACGAGGATATGAAATGGCTTGATACCAATAACCTGTGGGATGTCGATTGGCTTCCGGCAGACGTTAAAGTCGTTAGGGAGCTCGAAAAGAAACTCGGGCTTAAGTAAGAAAGGGGCGGGCGTCACATGGCGACCCGCTCCTATTTGTTACTCGGCTTCGCTCAAATCGCTGAGCATAAACTCGTAAATGTCTTGCCTCACGGGTGCATTGAGCTCATATTCGATTTCGACGGCGTTGTCGCCGCTCTTAGTTTTAATAGCTTCGAACTCGCCGGTCGGATGCATTTCGCCTAAGAAATAGAACTCCTTACCGCCCTTATCGTCCTTGTTCTTTCGCATAAACAAATACGTCTTCAGGCCGTTTCCCGGCCATGCCTGCAGTCGCAAAATCTCGGGGGAGTTGAGCGTGCGGTTGCCCTTCGAGATTGCGATGAGCTTGCTCGGCGAAACAAAGCGGTCTTCATACTGAATTGACTCACTAATGTCGGGAGCCTTGTCATAGTTAATAAACACGGGGAATGTATTGGTCTTCTCATCGTAGAAGTATCCGCCAAGGTTTTGGCCGTTGATGTTCTTTTGCCAGTTCATCAGACGGCAAACCTCCTCGTACGTGTACTTGGCGTTGAGAACGAAATTTGTGTTTTCGTACGTCTCGGCATAGTCGAGTCGGTTGCGCTCAATACCAAAATCCAGCACCTCGAGAATCTGACGTTTGAACTCTGCGTTGCGCAGGGCGGTCGCGAACGCTTCGGTCAGACGAGGTCCGGTTCCATCGTCAATAAGCAGGGAAACGAAATCCTTAGGAGTGGCAAAGTCGCCCTTAAGGACTGCGATTGCCGACCTAACGGCGCTGTCCTTAAGCTGTGCGCGGTAGTTCCTAAGCGCAGCCTCGCGCATATGCCAGTAGCCCTCGTGTCCGGCTTCGACGAGCGTTTGAAGCAAATAGAGGTCTTCGAATCGCTTGCCCGCGGCAAGTTTTTGAGAAATAAATTTGAGAATCTTGGTCTGATCAGAGGTAAATTGAACCGTATAGTCCGGCTCGTATTTGGAAAGAAATGCGTGGTAGGACCCCAGGCGACTATTCTTGAAGATGAGCAGCGGATCGATGGAGCCGTTGCGATCAAATTCGAGCAGCGAGGGAATCTTGCCGAGTTTTTGGCGCAAGTCGAGATATTCGTTTTTCAAAAATCTGACGGAGGTGAAATCGCCGCCGTCGATGGCCTTGTAAATGCGTGCCTCGGAAATACGATCGAAGCTCACGGTCGAGCATCCGGGGATCGCCGAATCGCCCTCTTGGACAAGACGGCGCAGGCGGTCTTTGTTATACGTCTTGTCACCCGAAAGCGCGATGGGCACCAAGAAGTTGCTCTGGTAGTTGCCAATAAAGTCGAGCACCAGTGCGTATTCCTTGCCATCATTCAGGCGCAAACCTCGTCCGAGCTGTTGAATAAAGATGATTGCGGAGTCGGTGCGTCGAAGCATGATGATCTGATTGAGCGAGGGGATGTCGACGCCTTCGTTCATGATATCGACCGAGAAAATGTACTCGAGCTCGCCGGCTTCAAGTCGGCTGATCGCGGCATCGCGGACCTCATCGGAATCTTGACCGCTAATTGCAGCCGTTCGATATCCGAGAGCGTTGAATTTGCGCGACAGTTCTTCGGCCTCGGCGTTTCGATTGCAGAAAATTAAGCCCCTGCGGTTGCTTTTGGTGACGCTATACTCTTCGATTTTCTCGGTGATGTGACGCACGCGCTCATCGGACGTCAAGCGCCCGAACAGGGCGGTATCTTCGATTGTCTCATCGTCAATCTCCAGATCGTGAATGCCAAAATAATGGAAGGGGGCTAGCATCTCCTCGGCCAAAGCGTCCTGCAGCGTGATCTGGAACGCGATGACGTGATTGAAAAGGGCAAAGACGTCATAGCCGTCGGTGCGATTGGGTGTAGCGGTCATGCCCAGATAAAACCGAGGCGTAAAGTGCGACATGATGGATTGGTAACCCTGGGATCCCGTGCGGTGGGCCTCGTCGATGACGATGTAGTCGAACTCATCGGGACGGAAATCGCTCAGATGTTTGGCGACCGAAGAACACATGGCAAACACGCAGGTAGCATTGCTTATATTCTTGCCAGTTTGATAGGTGTCGAACGTATAGTTACTACCTAAGAGGCGTTCGTAGCTTGCACGGGAGGCGTCGATAATGCGCCGGCGGTGCGCAAGAAAGAGGACGCGCCGGGGTTTAGTTGCGAGCACGTCGAACGCCGAAAGGAAGGTCTTGCCGGTGCCGGTTGCCGAGACCAACAGGGCGCGGGTCTCGCCCTTGCGGTGGATTACACCGAGCGCCTCAAGGGCGCGCTGCTGCATTTTATTGGGCTTGATTTCTTCGAGGTCGTTCGTGGTTGGGCTAACGGCCGCCTGGAACGTCGGTTTCGATTTGGGCTTTGACGGACGTGCCGATCGATATGCGGCATAGTTCTCAATCCAGTCTTGGGAAAGCAAAACGGTTGAGGTGTCGTTCCACAACGAATTGAACTCGCCCCTCAGTTCGCCGAGTAGGCGGCTGTTCTCGACAGTCTGGTACAGCACGTTCCATTCTTTATTACAGGTGAGGGCGGTCTGCGTCATGTTCGAGCTGCCGACGATGACCGTGCTGGTTTCGCCCTTATCAAAAATGTATCCCTTGGCATGCAAATTACCCTGGAATACGCGAACTTCCATGTTGTCGTATTCCAGGAGCTTGCGAAAGACATCGGGTGAGTTGAAGTTGAGATAGGTGGACGTGAGCAGCCTGCCCTTAATGCCACGCTGCTTGAGCTCCTGGAACGTCTCGACCAGGATTTGAAGGCCGCCGTCTGCAACAAACGCTACGCAAAAGTCAAAAGAGCCGCAGGCTGAGAGCTGCTCCTTGATAACGGATAGTAGTGTTCCGCCTGTCGCCTTCGAGTTGGCGATGAGCTTGGGTGAATCGTTCTCGCGTGTAAGCGAGTCGAATTCAATATCAATCTGTCGCTGCGTAGTCATCCCGGCAAACCTTTCGAAAGACTATGTTGGCGCCAGGATAACAGATCGATCGTTCGTATTTTAGATGTATGACGATTGGGGTTGGCAGTTTGGCATGAGCTTGCACACGTGTCCGCACGACATGTGACACTTGCCCTGCCGCCCTGCTCTGCCGCGGCGGCATGTACCTGAACAACGACCCTCTAAGGAGTTCGATTTTGATGAGTGACAACACCAAGCATCTCGCAAAGAAATGCGTCAAGGACGCGGGGCCGTGCCTCGCGTTGTGCCTTGCCGGCGCAGCGGTCGCGCTGCTGGCTGTTCTGGGGCCGTTCGACGTGCTCCGAAGTGTCAGCTCTCTGCACGTTTGCATGGCCCTTGCCGGCGCCATGATAACCGGCGGCGTGCTCGATCTGATTTTTTGGGTGCTTGACCCGTTTGGATGGAAAAATGAAGGGTAAGCCCTAAGGGATGGATGCCCCGCAGCAACAGGAGGTCCCCGTGATCTGGTTTACCAGCGATACTCATTTTGGACACGAGAACATGCTACGGCTTAGCGATAGGCCTTGGTCGGCTGTTGCGCAGATGAACGACGCCATGGTCGCCAACATTAACAGCAAGGTTGCTGCGGATGACGAGCTCTACATCTTGGGCGACTTCAGCTTTAAGATGACGGTCCAAGACGCCTATGAGCTGCGCAAAAGCATTACATGCAAGCGCGTTCATCTGCTGCCCGGCAATCACGATAAAGACTGGACGCAGTCTGCGGTAGCGGATGCTTTTATCGTTGAGCCGCCCATTTGCGTGCTCAAGATCGACCGCCAAAAAATCGTGCTGAGCCACTATCCTATGGCTGACTGGCAGGGCATGTCGCACGGCAGCTGTCATTTGCACGGGCATATCCACAGTTGCGGCGGCGCGTACAACAAGTTCAACCTCAGGCAGGGGCTGCTGCGCTATGACGTGGGCGTGGATGCTAACAGCTACGCCCCCGTGAGCCTAGAAGAGCTCAGGTCGCGGTTTGCACAGGTAGACGAGCCGGTGTGTTGCGTTAAATGGCCGTGGTGGGTCAACGCCACGGGTGACGAGCAGATTGAGCACGATCTCGAAACATATAAGAGGGAAGTGGTAATCCGATGACGGTCTATGTGACGGGCGATATTCACGGCGGCCTCGACATGCAAAAGCTGCGCGATTGGGAGCTTGGGGATAGCCTGACGAGCGACGACTATCTCATCGTCGCCGGCGACTTTGGCTTTCCGTGGGATTTCTCTGCCGAAGAATGTGCCGACATCGCTTGGCTGGAGTCGCGCCCCTATACCGTGCTGCTCGTCGACGGCAACCACGAGCGTTTCGATCACTGGGCGGAGCGTCCCATGGAGTTGTGGCACGGTGGGCTGACGCAGCGCCTGTCGGATACCTCTCCCATACGGCGCCTGACGCGCGGCGAGGTTTTTGAGCTCGACGGCTCAACGATTTTTACCATGGGCGGCGCCACGAGTGTGGATAAGGAATACCGCATTCCCTATTCCAGCTGGTGGCCGCAGGAGCTGCCGGACGAGCGCAACTTTGAGGAGGCGCGGGCAAAGCTCGACAGCGTGGGTTGGAAGGTCGACTACGTGGTCACCCACACCTGCTCGACGCGCATGCTTTCGCCCACGCTTTATCCGGCACCCGGCTGGAATTACCCCGCCGTTGATCGGCTTACGGCATTTTTCGATGAGCTGGAAGATCGCATGGACTACAAGCGCTGGTACTACGGGCATTTCCATCGGGATGCCAACCCGGCCGAGCGTCACACCGTACTCTACGACTGCATCGTTCACCTGGGCGACGAACTCCAACCCTGGGATGTTGCGTAGGGGCGCGGACGCATGAGCTTCGTGGCGAACCAAAACCGATTTGTTAAGGGATTTACTCCCAAGCCGGCTTGCGCTCGAGCAACGTTTTCGCAGCTTCAGGCGTGGGAGAGTCAAGTATTTCGCAGAACTCATCGAACCCCTCTGGCGAAAGCTGGGTTGTTGATACTTTGGCAATGTCGCTATCGAGGTGCTCGTCAGGGCAGGCTGTCGTCTGTTGCATGCCTGTCCTTCCATCCATAACGATGTTCTCCCGGTGTGCGCGGATAACGTCCCAGCTAAAGTGCTCGACCAGCTGCTCGGCAGAGCGTGGCGTGGCGTCCGGCGCGATGCCCGTTTGCCCGGCGAGCCAGCCCAGCAGCGCCTCGGGCGTGCCAAAGCGGGCGCGGAGCTCGCCCAGGTCCAGATCGCGGTCGCGCTTGGAAAGGCGGCGGCCATCCGGTGACATGAGCAGCGGAATATGTGCGTAGTGCGGCGTGGGAAGTCCCAGCAGATGCTGCAGGTAGATTTGGCGCGGCGTGGAGCCCAGCAGGTCGCATCCGCGCACGACCTCGGTGACGCCCATGGCAGCGTCGTCGACCACCACGGCTAGCTGATAGGCAAAAACGCCGTCGCTGCGGCGCACCAAAAAATCGCCGCACTCGGTGGCGAGTGCCTCGCATTGGGCCCCGTACGTGCGGTCCACGAATTCGATCACGTCGCCTGCGAGGTCGTCGATGTCGGGCACGCGTAGGCGCGTGGCCGGGGCGCGCAGGGCACTGCGGCGGGCGACCTCTTCGGCCGAAAGGCCTCGGCAGGCGCCGCGGTAGATGGGCGTGCCGTCGCTGGCGTGCGGCGCGCTGGCGGCGTGGAGCTCGGCGCGCGTGCAAAAGCAGGGATAGGTGAGGCCGGCGTCTTGCAGCTGGTGCAAGGCGCTCTCGTACAGGTCGAGGCGATCGTGCTGGTAGTAGGGGCCTTCGTCCCACTGAAGCCCTAGCCAGGCCAGATCGTCAATCAGCTGAGCGGCAAGCTCGGGGCGCTTGCAGCGATCGTCCAGGTCCTCGATGCGCAGCACGATGTTGCCGCCCTGGCTGCGGGCCGAAAGCCACGAGCACAGGCAACTGAACACGTTGCCCAGGTGCATGCGGCCCGAGGGCGACGGGGCAAAACGGCCCACGACAGGTGCGGGAACGGAGGCGGGTTGCGACGTTGGTGTATCCGCGGCGGGCGTTACTATGTTGCGTGTTTTGATATCCATGCGGACGAGTATAGCGCGGGGCACGGTAGGGAAGGCGTTTCCGTGGCTCGCAAGTTGGCGGCGCTGCGCATTGCGCACGGTGGGTCTGCGGCCCAACGTCTCGATCGCCGTACGCCGACTCGGCCTCACAAACGACAGAAACCCCGGCAGCTCTTCGCAACTGCCGGGGTTTCCGCGGAAAAGGGGGACATGATCCTCGAGCGAACGGCAAAGGGGCAAACCGTTTTCGCTCAATTGTTTTATGCCCCTCGACTGGCGGCTCAATCAGCGTATGCCGCGCCCACACAAAGCCGCTACACCTGTGACGGAGCTGTGAAGTGGTATCTATTGCTGGCGCAGGACTCGGCCAAAGAGCGTCCCAAACGACAAATTTGTTGCAGTCCGTCGGTTCAACCCAATGATCCGTTTTCCTCCGTCCCCAATAGATCATTAGGAACGTCCCTAAGTGCCAGACTCGGGTGGGACTTTTGTCCCATTTGACGTTCCGTTGGCCCAGATATTCGTCATGCGTACCCGCAAACGTGGGACAATGGCGCTGTTGGTTTTACAGACAAAGGATGTGCCTATGAACACCCTCGCCGCCAAAGTCAGCCGGCAGCGCCGCCCGTTTGCGCGATTTGTTTCCATTTGCGCGCTCGTCGCGTGCGCACTGCTGCTGTTGCCCGCCGTTGCACGTGCCGACGGCTACTCCATGACCCAAACCTATATCGGTGCCACGGTCGAGGCCGACGGCTCGCTGACCGTTGTCGAGGGACGCCAGTTTGATTTCGATGACGACATCAACGGCGTGTTTTGGGAGATCAATACAGGCTCTAACCAGCAGGGCGGCGCGGCGGGCGTCAATGTGCTGAGCGTCGAGGAAGACGACACCGCGTTTAACAAGGTCGACAGCGCAAACAAAGGCGACAACGGCGTCTATACGGTTGAGCAGTCCGACAGCGGCGTAAGAATCAAGGTGTTCAGCCCCCACGAGAGCGGCGACAGCGCGATCTATTACGTGAGTTACACCATGACCGGTGCGGTTATGAACTGGTCCGATACCGCCGAGCTCTACTGGAAGTTTGTGGGCGACGGCTGGTCTGCGGATTCCGATGATGTCGAGATGGAAGTGTGCTTCGCAAATGCCGCCGCCGGGACGGCGGCCGTCAAGGGCGATAACTTCCGCGCATGGGGCCACGGCCCGCTGACGGGCGACGTATCGCTCGATGCGGATGAACCCATGGTCACCTATACCATTCCCTGCGTGCATCAGGGCGAATTCGCCGAGGCGCGCATCACCTTCCCCAGCGATTGGGTGCCTTGGCTTTCCGCTTCGAGCGAGGAGCGCATGCCGACAATCCTGAGCGAGGAGAAGGCATGGGCCGACGAGGCTAACGCCCGCCGCGCTCACGCTCGCATGATTGCCAATGTACTTGCCGTACTAAGTGTTGTCGCGGCGGTGGCCTTTACCGGCACAATCGTTGTGCTCAAGCTGCGCCGCCGCAAGCCCAAGCCGCTTTTCCAGGACGAATATTTCCGCGATGTGCCTTCGGCCGACCATCCCGCTGTGCTTTCGGCCCTCATGAGCTGGAACGAGGTGCCCGATCAGGCATATATCGCCACGCTCATGAAGCTCACCGACGACCGTGTGATTAAGCTGGAGCAGGCGACCGTGACTAAGGCTAAGAAGGGTCTGTTGGGGCGTGAAAAAGAAGAGCAGACGTATCGCGTGACGGTGAGTGATGCGGGCTGGAAGTCGGCCAAGGGCATTGACCACATGGTGCTCAAGGTCTTCTTTGCCGGTGCTAAGCCCGACGAGAACGGCGATCGCTCGCGCACGTTCGACGAGCTGCAGCACTACGTCAAGCAGCACGCTACACCCGTGGGCGACAAGCTCGAGGACTATCAGAACACCGTTAAGGGCAAGCTGGCCGATAGCGAGTACATTGCCTCGGACGGCATTGTCGCAATGGTGTTTTGCCTGGTTCTTGGTATTCTGATCGCCTGTATTCCCGCGGGATCCATCTTCTTTACCGACGGCGCGCAGGCGAACATTGTCGCCGCGGTTATCTCGGTGCCGATTGTGCTGGTGGGTATTGGCGTGGGCCTTACGTTCCGCCGCTTTACGCCGGAGGGCGCCGAGGTGGCGGCTCGCTGCAAGGCGCTCAAGCATTGGCTTGAGGATTTCACGCGCCTAAAGGAAGCCGTTCCGGGCGATTTGGTACTGTGGAATAAACTTCTGGTGATGGGTGCGGCGCTGGGCGTATCGAAGGAAGTCCTGCGTCAGCTTGCCGAGGCCGTGCCGCCCGAGGTGCGCGAGGCCGACGGTTTCTACGACAATTACCCCTGCTACTGGTGGTACTACCATCATTACGGTACCGAGTCGCCGCTCGATTCGTTCGATGACGTGTATCACGAGAGCATCCGTGAGCTGGCTTCGAGTTCCGATAGCTCGAGCGGCGGCGGCGGTGGCGGCTTCTCGGGCGGCGGAGGCGGCGGCGTCGGCGGAGGCGGCGGCGGAACGTTCTAGCGGTCGTAAATTATGGGATGGGCTTTTCTCGACAGCCGTCGGGGAAAGCCCATCCCTTTTTATGCGCTACCTACGAAGACTGTCCCCAACGACTAGTCACTGGGGACGTTCCTAAATGACTAGGTATGGCTGCTGGGCCTAGGCTGTTAGGTCGAGTTCGTAGAGGAAGCTTTCGCGCGGCATGTCGTGACGGCGCTCTTCGCGGTTGGCGCGGTGCGTGGCCGTGCGCTTAAAGCCGTGCAGTTCGTAGAACTTCCACGAGCAGTTGGAGTCGGTGTACAGGTGCGCCCTCGTCGCCCCGCGCGAGGACAGGTACGAGACTGCGGCGTCGAGCAACACCGAGCCAACGCCCAGGCCATGGACGTCGCGATCTACGGCAAGCAGCGTGACCTCGTTGTCGTGTGGTAACGGGCTGCTTTCGAGCAGGCGGTTGTTGGTTCGGATGGTTGCGCGCACAAACGAGAGATACTCGGCGCAGGCATCGGGCTCCAGCTCGCGCATTTGCGATAGCAGTGCGCGTTCGGTATCCAGCCAATGTTCCTTAACGGTGGCGCCGGAGCTCTGTCCCGCACGCGCGAGCGCAATGCCGCGCGCCTGACCGTCGATTACGGCAACCTGCGAAAACGTCGAAGACGAAAGGCAATAGGCGAGGTCGCACGCGGCCTCGAGGCGGTTGTACTCATCGTTATCCGAATTGTTATGCCAAAGCTGCTGCAGAATCAACGCGATGGCGTCGAAGTCTTCGGTATCAAACGGTCGGTAGAGAACCCGCGAGACCATGGTGCCTCTTTCTTTTGCGGATGCATATCGAGCACAGTTCTACCACGCTATTGGCATCTAATTATGGTGCCCCTGTGTTCCATGAACTCACCGTGCCCGGTGCCGTGCCCATCCCCTCCGCTCGCAAACTTTTTCTGCATATGCGCCCGTTGCGGGGTGCATCGATGCGCTCGATGCGCTACATTGAATCAGTATTTTCAATGCCGCTGCGCGAGCGCTGCAGATCGACGTATCACCGGCTCACAGAGCACGGCGGCGTACCAGACAGGAGGACTGCATGGGATCTGATGTGAAGATCGCACGCGCGTTGATCTCGGTTACCGATAAGACGGGCGTCGTCGATTTCGCACGGACGCTGGTCGATGACTTTGGCGTCGAGATCATCTCTACGGGCGGCACGGCTCGTGCCATCGAGGACGCGGGCGTCCCCGTAACCCCCATCGAGGAGTTCACGGGCTATCCCGAGATGATGGACGGCCGCGTTAAGACCCTGCACCCCAAGGTTCACGGCGCGCTGCTGGCCCGCCGCGATTCCGAGCAGCACATGCAGGAGGCTGCTCAGCACGGCATTAAGCTGATCGACCTGGTCGTCGTCAACCTGTACGAGTTCGAGAAGACCGTCGCCAACCCCGAGGTCACCTTCGCGGACGCCATCGAGCACATCGACATCGGTGGCCCCTCCATGCTGCGCTCTGCCGCCAAGAACGCCGCGAGCGTTACCGTCATCTCCGACCCGGCCGACTATGATGCCGTCCTGGCCGAGATGCGCGAGACCGGTGGCTGCACCACGCTTTCCACCCGTCGTCGCCTGCAGGTGAAGGTCTACCAGACCACCGCCGCCTACGACACGGCTATCTCCCGTTGGCTTGCCGCCCAGGCAAGCGACGTGGCGGACACCTCTGCCAAGCTCGAGATCTCGCTGGAGAAGGTCGACGACCTGCGCTATGGCGAGAACCCGCAGCAAAAGGCCACGGTCTATCGCTTTGCCGAGGGCTGCGAGAATACCGCGAGCTCGCAGTTCCCGCTCGTGGGCTCCGAGCAGATCCAGGGCAAGCCGCTCAGCTACAACAACTATCTGGATGCCGACGCCGCTTGGAACCTGGTCCGCGAGTTCGACGAGCCGGCCTGCGTGATCCTCAAGCATCAGAACCCCTGCGGCTCCGCCGTGGCCGAGGACATCACGGCCGCCTACGACCGCGCCTTCGCCTGCGATCCCAAGAGCGCCTTCGGCGGCATCATCGCCTGCAACCGCGAGGTTCCCTATGAGCTGGTTGAGCACTTTGCCGATCAGAACAAGCAGTTCGTCGAGGTTATCATCGCTCCGAGCTACACTGCCGAGGCGCTCGAGCGCATGGCCAAGCGCCCCAACTTGCGCGTGCTGGCCACCGGCGGCGTGGACCACGGCGCCCAGGTGGAGCTGCGCTCCGTCGACGGCGGCATGCTGGTGCAGGAGGTCGACCACGTGACCGAGGATCCTGCGACCTTTACGTTCCCCACCGACCGCAAGCCCACCGACGCCGAGATGGCCGAGCTCGAGTTTGCCTGGAAGGTCTGCAAGGGCGTCAAGTCCAACGCCATCCTGGTCTCCAAGGGTAAGGCCGGCATTGGCATGGGCCCGGGTCAGCCTAACCGCGTTGACTCCGCACTGCTTGCCTGCGAGCGCGCCGAGGACTTCTGCGAGCGCGAGGGCATGGAGAAGGGCGGCTTTGCCTGCGCAAGCGACGCATTCTTCCCGTTCCGCGACAATGTTGACGTGCTTGCCGCGCACGGCGTGACCTGCATCATCCAGCCCGGCGGCTCCAAGCGCGATGACGAGAGCATCCAGGCCTGCAACGAGCACGGCATTGCGATGGTGTTTACGGGGGCCCGTCACTTCCGTCACTAATATCGTTACGCGGTTTTACCAAACCGCGTAACTGCTCGACGCTGCGCCGGCCCCAAGCACCTCATCTCGCCGCTCAAACCGTCGCTCGCGTACAGAAGTACGCGTCGCTCCTCTTTCGCGGCGACCTGAGGCACTTGGGTCCGGCTCGCTGGCTTATGCTCCACCATCGGTATTGGCTCGCCCCGAACTAAAGCTATCTATTGCCGTCCGTGCCGGTTGGTGCGGGCGGCTTTTTTGGGTATAACGGTGCGGTGTATGTTTTTGAGAAAGGTTGGATATGGCCGTTGTGGATGATGCCGAGCTGTTTGGCAATGCCGAGGATCAGCGTGCGTACGAGGACTTTTGCGCCAATCAGGAGGCGGTCGAGAAGTTTACGCTCGACAAGCCCGCGCTTGTCTGCCGTTGGCGCATGTCCAACAAAAAGGTACCCATGCTCAACCGTCACATCCGCGCGCTGTCTGAGCGCCTGGTGCAGGGCGAGCCACTCACCCATAACATGCTCAGCTGGGCCAAGCAGCACGTTGAGTGGTCGCTTGCCGAGGGCGATTACACCGCACGCGACGGCGTGCTCATGCTGGTGATCGACATTAACGGCAACGCCGCCATGACGGTGGGGGAGTACGAGCCGCTCGCCGATACGTCGGCCAAGGCGCTGCGTGCCCGCTCCGCCGAGGCCCGCTCCGAGGCCGACGAAACCGGCGTGGCGCCCGAGCTGCTCGCCGCCGTCGATAACGGCGAGCTGGCCTTTGTGGCGCCAGCGGACGAGTGCCTGTGCGGCACGGCGACGCTCATCGAGCAGCTGGCCCAGACCAAGGGCATCCCGGTCACGCGCGTAGACATTCCCGCGCAGCTCAAGGGTGCGCTGTTTCTGGTGAGCGACGAGCACGGCGTGGTTCCCGCCACCGACGGTGACGCCGCCGAGGCCGACGCCGCAACGGTCGCCTTCTTCGCCGAAGGCTACGAAAAGCTCCGCGCCCGCCGCTAAATGATTTTTCTGGGACGGGGATTAAAGAATCATTTTAGTCTCCGTTCCCGTCGCGAGCGTAAGGCGGACAAAACGCCCCCGTTCGCGAACAGTTCTGTCACCTTGGCGACGTGCGTGGCGCGCACCTGCAGTTTCGCAGCCATAATGGTGGCAAGACAACCAAGAGGGGGAGCGGAATCCATGGCGCTAATCTATATCGTTGAGGACGACGAGCCCATTCGTCGCGAGCTTGCCGATATCCTTGCCCGTGCCGGTTTTGAGGTCGAGGCCCGCGAATCGTTTGAGCACGTCTCGCGCGATATTCTCGCCGCCGCGCCCGACCTGGTGCTGCTCGACCTCACGCTCCCCGTCAAAGACGGCCAGCACATCTGCCATGAGGTCCGTCGCGAATCCGAGGTCCCCATCATCGTTCTCTCGTCGCGCACGACCGAGATCGACGAGGTCATGGCCATGACGCTCGGCGCAGATGACTTTGTTCCCAAGCCCTACAGCGCGCGCGTGCTCGTGGCCCGCATCAATGCCCTGCTGCGTCGCACCGCGGCGGCAGGCGAGCGCAGCACACTTGTCCACAAGGGGCTGGAGCTCGACCTCGCCCGCTCCATGGTCACCAATACGCAAACCGGTACCAGCACCGAGCTCACCAAAAACGAACTGCGTATCCTCTCGCTGCTTCTGAGCCGCGCGGGCAAGATCGTTTCGCGCTCGGCCATCATGCAGGACCTGTGGGACTCCGATGCCTTCGTGGACGACAACACGCTCACCGTCAACATCAACCGCCTGCGCACCACGCTCGAAAAAATCGGCATCAAGGGGTATTTGACGACGCACCGCGGCCAGGGCTATTCGGTCTAGGGGACGGCTATGTCGTTTGCCAAGTTCTTTAAAGACGCGCTGCTTCCCGTCGCCGTGTGGGCGTGCGGCGTGCTGCTGAGCTGCTTTGTGCTGACGGTCGCTGGTGCTTCGACATCTATCGTGGTCGTGGCGGTCGGCGTGTCCTTTATCTTTGGTATGCTCGGCATCGTGATCGAGTACGCGCGCCGTCGTCGTTTTCTGCGCCAGCTGGAGCGTGCGGCAGAGGAGCTCGAGAGTCCCGCATGGGTGCAGGAGATGGTGCAATGCCCGACCTATGCCGAGGGCGAGCTCGAGTACGAGGTCTTGCGCCGGGTGGGCAAAGCCGCCTGCGACGAGGTTGCCGAAGGCCGGCGTCAGACCGATGACTATCGCGACTATATCGAGAGCTGGGTCCACGAGGCTAAGCTGCCTCTGGCGGCGGCTCACCTGATTTTGGAAAACCTTGATGGCAGCGAAGACGACCTGTCGCGTGTGGATGACCTGGGCCGCGAGCTGGCTCGCGTGGAGCGCTATATCGACCAGGCGCTGTACTACGCGCGCTCGGAAGTCGTGGAGCGCGACTACCTGATTCGCCGCTGGGGTCTCAAGACCTTGGTGACGGGCGCGATTAAAGCCAACGCGCGTGAGCTCATCGCGGCGCACGTGGCGCCGGTGTGCGGGAACCTCGACTTTGAGGTCTTTACCGACGAGAAGTGGCTCGAGTTTATTCTGGGCCAGCTTATTCAGAACAGTATTAAATATGCGCGCGAGGACGGCGCGAAGATCGTGTTTTCGGGCGCGTTGCTGGACGAGGGCCTGGCGAGCGAACGCATCGAGCTCACTGTCGCGGACAACGGCTGCGGCGTGAGCGCGGCCGACCTGCCGCGCGTGTTCGAGAAGGGCTTTACCGGCGACAACGGCCGCACCACCAAGCGCGCAACGGGCATCGGCCTCTACCTGGTGGCGCGCCTCTGCTCCAAGATGGGCATCGACGTCACCGCGGCATCCGAGCCCGGCAAAGGCTTTGTCGTCACGTTTGCCTTCTCGACCAACAAGTTTCAATACTTTGAGTAGTCGTCGCGGTGTAACGTCCCGGAGCGTCATTCACGTTAAGACAATTATCCCAAACGGGATAATTCCATCATGATGTGCTATGATTATCCCGTTTGGGATAATCATAGGGGATTAGCATGCAAGACTGGAATGAGCGAACGATTTTTGACCCAGCTGAACTCGGTGCATATTTGCGTGAGCGCCGGAAGAAGCTCGGTTATACCCAACGCGATGTGGCTGATTTCAACCAGTGCAGTTTGCGCTTTGTGAGCGAGCTTGAGCGTGGAAAGGCGGGTGCCAATCTTCGCCAAACCCTTCAAATCGCTAACAGCTTGGGGGTCGATTTGATCCTGAGGGAGAGGGGCGACGGCTCATGGCATTAAAGGTTTATCGTGAGTATCGGGGAACGTTTGAGCTGGTCGGAGAATTTGAGAGGGCCGACCCCGTAAACGAGACGTTTGCATATGATGAGGGATATCTTGAACGCGACGATGCTGCCGCACTCTCAGCTTCTCTTCCCTTGCGACATGAGCCATATGCCAGCAATGAGTTTTCGGCCTTCTTTTCGGGCATGCTTCCCGAGGGCCCGGTTCGGCATGAGCTGTCGATGCGTTTTCAAATCCCCCAGTCAGACTATTTATCGATGCTCGAGCGTTTGGGCGATGAGTGCGTTGGTGCCTTGAGGTTTCTCGGCGATGAGAAATCGAGCTACGATCCGGGCTATCGTCCTCTGCAAGACGAGGATTTTGAGGCACTTTCTAAGGCGGAAGTGTTTGAGATTGCAAATGATATGCAGGATTCGAGGCTGTCGTTGGCGGGCGCTCAGTCTAAAACCGGTTGGTTTTTACCGCGCGGTAAAGATGCAAAAAAGGCCGGGTCGGGGGATTGGATGCTGCCGCTCGGCTCTGCCCCCTCGACTCACATAGTCAAGATTGCTTCAACTAAACATCCGGATTTGCCGTTCAACGAATTAATTTGCATGACGGCAGCGTCTGCTGCTGGGCTTGAAATTGCCCGTTCAGAAGCTTCGGATACGATTCCTGGTGCGTTCTTTTCCGAGCGTTATGACAGAATCTGGAGCAATGAGCCGCCGTCGATGAGCGGATTCGATGTGCCTCTGAGGCTGCATCAGGAGGATTTTTGCCAAGCGGTTGGCTGGCCTTCGTATATGAAATACGAGACACGTCCCGATAGCTGCTATATGGCTCTTTGCGGCCGATTGATAAGAGAGCAATCGTCTAACGTAATTGCTGATACTCAAATGTTCGCTCGTCAGGTAATGGTCGATTATGCGTTGGGGAATTGCGACTCGCATCTCAAGAACCATTCGTTTCTTTATAGTCCGAGTTGGCGGGAAAAGAGGTTGGCCCCTGCATACGATATTGTTTGCACGACGATAATGGGATACGACCATAATCTTGGGATTGATATTGGGGATCACCGGGTGATCGATGGGGTGACTCCTGAAGATTTCGAATTCATGTCTCAAGATTTGCATCTGCCACTCAAGATGATCAAGAACATCGCGGCGGAAGTGGCTGAAGAGGTGTCTGCCCAGCTTGCAGAACTTGCCTCTGCAACCGGAGATTTGGGTCGGGTCGCTCTGAAAATTCAGACGGATTCCGTTGAGAGAATGAGGGTTCTGGAGCAATTCTCAGCCTAAAGCAAAGCGGGGCCACCGTAATGGTGGTCCCGCTCTTGGAAGACTTGGGCACGTGGGCTTGCGCTCCGCGATGCGTTAGGCGTACGTTTGCTACTTCACGACCAAGATGTCGCAGTCGGTGTTGCGCAGCAGGAACGTCGAAATTGAACCCAGGAGTGCATACTTGATCGAGGACAGGCCACGAGCGCCGCAGAGCACCAGGTCGGGCTTGACCACGTCGAGCATCTCGTCTTTGAGCGTCTCGCGAATGCGGCCGGCGCGAATCATGACCTCGACCTCGGGAATGTCGGGATTGGCCTTGGCCTCTTCGAGCTGCTTGGCGATGGAGTTCTTAAATGCCTCCTCTAGGCCGTTGACCAGATCGACCGGATAGGAACCGGCGCTCTCGAGTGCCGTGGAATCGATAACGTGGCCGATAATCAGCTTGGCGCCGTTGTTCGCGGCGACCTTGATGGCGCGTGCGAGCACAAAATCCTGCTGCTCAGTACCGTCGAGTGAAACAAATACCTTGGTGTAGCCCTCGTTCATGGTTTCCTCCTTGGTCTATCGCACGGGCGTGGGGCTCGTGCATCGGGCGGGCGCGGATGCGTGGCCGCCGGACACTTTATCTTGTTGCAGTTATACCCAAGGATTTGGGTTTGACCGCTCGCAATTCTGTGAACGGGCGAGTTTTTTGGTAAGGGTGGGCGCGGTCGCGGCCGAACGGTTGATAATGGGACATCGCCCGCAACCGTCCGCAGAACAATATCGGCGGGTGTCTAACGAGGGGGTCCCTTTGGATATCATTGAGCTTCTAAAATCTGCCTTCATGGGCCTGGTCGAGGGCATCACCGAATGGCTGCCTGTTTCGTCGACCGGTCACATGATCTTGGTGGACGAGTTCGTCAAGATGAACGTGAGCGAGACGTTCTGGAATATGTTCCTGGTCGTGATTCAGCTTGGCGCCATTTTGGCCGTCTGCGTCCTGTTCTTTTACGACCTCAACCCGTTTTCTCCCAGCAAAGGCAAGGAGGGTCGTCGCGACACCTGGGTGCTGTGGGGCAAGATTGTGCTCGGCTGCATTCCCGCCGCGGCGATCGGTCTGCCGCTTAACGACTGGATGGAGGAGCATTTCTACAATGCTCCCGTCGTGGCGCTGGCGCTCATTGTGTACGGCGTGCTGTTTATCGTGATCGAGAACTGGCGCGCGAACAAGCGCGACCAGGCCGCTCTTGCCGGTTCGTTTGGTTCGCGTGCCGTGGTGGCGGGCGGACGCCCCGCTGGTGCGCATTTTGCCACTCCCGCTGCGGCTGCCGCTTCAGACGATGACGATAACCTGGACTTTGGCTCCATCACTACGCTCGAGGATCTGAGCTGGAAGACCGCGCTGGGTATCGGTTGCTTCCAGGTGCTTTCGCTGATTCCGGGCACATCGCGCTCCGGCTCCACGATCATCGGCGGCCTGCTGCTGGGCTGCACGCGCTCGGTGGCGTCTAAGTTCACGTTCTTCCTGGCTATTCCCGTTATGTTTGGCGCGAGCGCGCTCAAGCTGGTCAAGTACTTTATTAAGGGCGGCACGTTCGGCACCAACGAAATCGCCATCCTGGGCGTGGGCTGCGTCGTCGCCTTTGTGGTGTCGCTCATTGCCATCAAGTGGCTTATGGGCTTCGTGCGCCGTCACGACTTTAAGTGCTTCGGCGTCTACCGCATCATCCTGGGCATCGTGGTGCTCGCGTACTTCTTTGTCCTGGAGCCTATGCTCGGCCTGTAACTTGGTCGACGCTGCGCGGCGGCCGGGGCGACAACTTGTCATTCAAAGGGGGCGGCATGACCAGAAGGTCTATGCCGCCCCTTTTCATGCCAATTTGTTCGCCCTGGCCACCGCTCGCTGCTGCTGCCATGACATCGGCGGTTTCGTGATTGTCAATTGATTGGTGCAGACCAACCTGACCCCATTGCGCCAAATTCGCTGGGGCGGCCTGACGGTGACGCACGGAGTCGTGGTGTGATTTGCGTCGGTGTCCGCGCGGCTCGGTATACTGGTACGGCTCAAACTATGGCGCCGCCCGCAGGCGCGCCGTCCGTCAGATGAGGAGTCGCCCATGACCCAGCCCTTGCCCTGGGAAAAGAACGCCGCGGTATCCGTGCCGCCCGCGCCGGAACCCGTGCCGCTCGATGCATACACCGCTCCTGCTGCGCCGGAGCCCGAGCTCGTCCCGCTCGACATTTACGACGCTCCCGCGCCGGCGCCCAAGCCCGCCAAGCCGCTCGTCGACATTGACAGCCTCAATCCCGCCCAGCGCGAGGCTGTCCTGTCCACCGAGGGCCCGTTGCTGGTGCTCGCCGGCGCCGGCTCGGGCAAGACCCGCGTCTTGACCTTCCGCATCGCACATATGCTCGGCGACCTGGGTGTTAAACCTTGGCAGGTTCTTGCCATCACGTTTACCAACAAGGCCGCGGCAGAGATGCGCGAGCGTCTGGCGGCACTCATTCCCAGCGGCACCCGTGGCATGTGGGTGTGCACCTTCCATGCCATGTGCGTGCGCATGCTGCGCGAGGACGCCGACCTGTTGGGCTACACCGGTCAGTTCACCATCTACGATGACGATGACTCAAAGCGCATGGTGCGCGACATTATGCAGGCGCTCGGCATCGAGCAAAAGCAGTTCCCCATCAACATGATCCGCAGCAAGATTAGCTCGGCCAAAAACGCCATGATCGGCCCCGAGGACATGCTCAAATCCGCCGACAGCCCCAATGACAAAAAGGCCGCGCAAGTCTACCTGGAGCTGGAGCGCCGCCTGCGCGCCGCCAACGCGATGGACTTCGACGACCTGCTCGTGCGCACGCTCGAGCTGCTGCGCACCCGCCCCGAGGTGCTCGACAAGTATCAGGAGCGCTTCCGCTACATTAGCGTCGACGAGTATCAGGACACCAACCACGTCCAGTACGAGATCGCCAACCTGCTGGCCGCCAAGTACCAAAACCTCATGGTCGTGGGCGACGACGATCAGTCCATTTATAGCTGGCGTGGCGCCGACATCACCAATATCCTGGACTTTGAGAAGGACTTTAAAGACTGCAAGACCGTCAAGCTGGAGCAGAACTACCGCTCTACGGGTCATATCCTGAACGCCGCCAACGCCGTGGTACGTCACAACTCGCAGCGCAAGGACAAGCGCCTGTTTACGGCCGAGGGCGACGGCGAGAAGATCCAGGCCTTCCAGGCAAGCGATGAGCGCGACGAGGGTCGCTGGATTGCCGGCGAGATCGAAAAGCTGCATGCCAAGGGCACGAGTTACGACGACATCGCCGTGTTCTACCGCACCAACGCCCAGTCGCGTATTCTCGAAGATATGTTTCTGCGCGCGGGCGTGCCCTACAAGATCGTGGGCGGCACGCGATTCTTCGACCGTGCCGAGATCCGCGACGTCATGGCCTACCTTAAGATGATCGTGAACCCGGCCGACGAGATGAGCGTCAAGCGCGTCATCAACACGCCGCGCCGCGGCATCGGCTCCACCTCGATCCAAAAGATCGAGCAGCTGGCGCGCGACAACCGTTGCTCGTTCTTCCAGGCTTGCGAGATCGCGTGCGCCGAGACGGGCATGTTTAGTGCCAAGGTGCGCAACGGCCTGTCGAGCTTTGTGTCGCTGGTGCGCGAGGGCCGCCGCATGGACGGCGAGCTCAAGGACGTTGTCGAGATGATCGTCGATAAGACGGGCTTGCTGCAGGCGTTTCGCGCCGAGGGCACCATGGAGTCCGAGAGCCGCGCCGAGAACATTCAGGAATTCCTGGGCGTCGCCGCCGAATTTGAGGAGACGCACGAGGATATCGAGGGTACGCTCGAGAGCTTGGAAGAGCTGCGCGCAGCCGGCGTTGCCGACGTGCCTGCCGAGCCTGAGTCCGAGCCCGTTGTGGTGAGCGCGCCTGCGCCCGAACCGGGGCCATCTGCCCCGGCATCCTCGTTTGAGGCGCTCGTCGGCGCGCGCGATGCCGCAGGTTCCAATCCGCTCGATAGCCTAGCCGCCCCGGCGCTCTCGCCGCAGGATGCCCTGGCCGCCGCCATCGCGGGCAACGCGTATGCCGCGCCGACGGGGATGCCGGCGGGTGCCGTGCATGCCGACGAGATTGAGCGCACCTATGGTCCGCTCACCTGTAAGGCGCTACCGGCACTCATGGAGTGGCTGGCCCTGCGCTCCGACTTGGATTCCCTGGCCGGCGAGACGCATGCCATTACCATGATGACCATCCACTCCGCCAAGGGCCTGGAGTTCCCGGCGGTGTTCGTGGCCGGCATGGAGGAGGGCATCTTCCCGCACGTGCACGACTTTGGCGGCAGCGATGACCCGGGTAAGCTCGAGGAGGAGCGTCGCCTGGCCTACGTCGCCATCACGCGTGCCCGTAAGCGCCTGTTCCTGACCTATGCGGCCACGCGTCGCACCTACGGCTCGACCTCTGCCAACCCGCGCTCGCGCTTCCTCAACGAGATTCCGTTTGAGGATATCGAGTTTAGCGGTATCGGTTCTGCCGGTTTTGAAGGCACGGGTTGGGAGAAGCGCGGCGACCGTCACGGCACCTTTGGCTCGGGCATGGGTTCGGATATGTACGGCGGCAAGGTATTTGGTTCGCATACGCGCTCGACTGGCGGTTCCGGTTCGCGCGGCGGATCGAGCTTTGACGATTTCTTTGGTGGCAGCAGCTACGGGACCGAGCGCCATCGTGGGGTCTCGCCCGACGCTGGCCGTGTTGCCTCGACCTTTGGCTCGGGCGCACCGCGAGCCAAAAAGCCCTCGTCCAAGGTGTCCCCGACGGTGGAGCGCAAGGTTGATCGCGCCAGCGCATCGCAGGACTTTGCCGCAGGCGATACCGTGAGCCACAAGACCTTTGGCACGGGTACCGTGATCTCGGTCGCCGGAGACATGATCGAGGTTCAATTCGAAAAGACCGGTCAGACCAAAAAGCTGATGAAGGGCTTCGCGCCGATCGTCAAGCTGTCGTGATCCTGGCGGACCTGGGCGGGCGTATAGGGCAACATCGCCTGCTCGGGCAGTCCTGCGCAAGACGGAGAGCACATTAAGTGCTCTCCTTTGCGTGCGGAACTCGCGATCGATGTTGCCCTATACGCCCGCCCAGGTCCTTGGGTAACGGTGCTTGCGAACGTTGCTCTGCTCGTTCGCTTTTTGATCTGGAGAGCCGGGTGGGCTGATAAATAGATATGGCAAGGGGCTCTCCCGCACATGGACGGGAGAGCCCCTTGTTGCGTTTGGGTTGTTGGTGCGACCTACAGGTGGCTGATGATCAGTTCCATCTTGCCTTCGAGGTCGATGGAGCTGACGGTGCTCGGGGCCAGCAGGTGGCTTCCCTTGTGGACGGGGTCGCCGCAGACGGTGCCTTCGCCGTCGATGACCGACAGGCACATGAAGGGCCAGCGCTGGTCGAGGGTCTTGCTGCCGTTGACGCGCACGCGATCGACGGTGTAGCAGGGGTTGGACTCGAGCTCGGTCACGCCGTCCACCTCGGGCGCGGTCACCGTGCCGTCGGTCGGAGCCTGAGCATCAAAGTCGATGCAGTCGAGGCTCTGCTCAATGTGCAGCGGGCGCAGGTTGCCGTCAGTGCCGGGACGGTCGTAGTCGTACAGACGATACGTCACGTCGCTCGACTGCTGCGTCTCCAAAATGAGCGTGCCGGTCTTGATGGCGTGCACGGTACCGGAATCAATCTGGAAAAAGTCGCCCTTGTGAATCGGCAACACGTTGAGCATGTCGTCCCAACGTCCTTCCTCGATCATTTGTGCGGCCTCGGCGCGGTCCTTGGCACGCTGGCCGACGATGATCGTGGCGTCGGGCTCGCAGTCCAGCACATACCAACACTCGGTTTTGCCCAGGCTACCGTTCTCGTGCTCGGCAGCGTACTCGTCGTTGGGATGAATCTGGATCGAAAGGTCGTCCTTGGCGTCCAGAATCTTAATGAGCAGCGGGAACTCCTTGCCCTCGCAGTTGCCAAAGAGCTCGCGATGCTCGGCCCACAGCCACGACAGCGTGTGGCCGGCATACGGGCCCTCCGCAATCTGGCAGTCGCCGTTGGGGTGGGCCGAGATGGCCCAGCACTCACCGATGGGGCCATCGGGAATGTCGTAGCCAAATACGGTTTCGAGCTGGCGACCGCCCCAGATCTTCTCGTGGAAGATCGGCGTCAGCTTAATCAAATCGGACATGTTCATACCCCCATTGTGTTGCGCGGGCGCTGCACAAAACAGCTCAAAGCGAGCGCCCGGATGACTACAAAAACCTATGCCAACGTTACGTTGTGCAACTCAAAGCGGTCGCCAACGTTGCGCGAGACCGAATACTCAAAGGCGGCGCCGCTGTCCAAAAAGCCAATCTGGGTGAGCTCGAGCAGGGGAGAGCCAGGCTTGGTGTCCAAGCGCTCGGCTTCTTCCTCGGTTGCTGCCACGGCGCGAATGGTACGGTGGAAGCTCGAAATCTTCAGCCCACATTGCTCGCGGATGAAGTGGTAGACCGATCCGTACAGGTCCTTCTTTTTAAGGCCTGGAATCAGCTCGAGGGGCATGTAGGTGTACTCGATAACGATGGGCTTCTCATCGGCCTGACGCACGCGCACGATGTGATAGGCAAAGTCATCCTCGGCAATTCCCAGCTGGGCTGCGATGTCCGCTGGTGGATTAACAATCGAGAAATCGTAGACCACCGAGGTCACCTTCTCCCCGCGGTGCTCATACGAAAAGCCCTGGGCACGGTCGTTTTTGCCCTGGAAAAACGCCTGACCGGGAAGTCCCGCCGTGTCCTTAACGTAGGTACCCGATCCGCGTCGGCTGGTAATAAGACCTTCCTCGGTGATTTGCTCGATAGCTCGTTTGACGGTGATTTTGGAAACGCTATAGAGCTCGCAGAACTCAACGACGGTGGGAAGCTTGTCGCCCGGTTTAAGAGTGCCATCCTCGATGCTTCGACGAATATCTGCAGCTATTGCCTCGTATTTGGGAATCATTGAACCTCCTTTCCGACATATATCAATACGCAAGTAAGTATAACCCTTAACAAGGCACCCATATAACCTTTATCTAAGAAGCTCGAGAAAGAAAAAAGAAAAAGACGCGTTACTTTTAGAATTAGAGCGCTATAGTTTAAGCAACGAACGGAATCTTTCCGCAGAACAGGATCGACCGTTTGGGGACGGTTTTGTTTTGGCGGGTTGGATATCGGTATGACCGGTGCGCGCCCGCGCCGGATAACCTGCCAAAGCAAACCCGTCTCCAACCGGAAGCTCTAGAACACGAAAGCGAGGACTTTGATGGCACAGTATCAGCTGCCCAACGACTTCTTCTTTGGCGCTGCTATGTCCGGCCCGCAGACTGAGGGTCAGTGGAACCAGGGCGGCAAGCTCGAGAACCTGTGGGACACCTGGTCCATCCAGGATCTGGGCTCGTTCTACAACTGCGTTGGCTCTTACGCCGGCAATGACTTTATGGCCAAGTACCAGGAAGACCTTCGCATTTTGAAGGACTTGGGTCTGGATACCTATCGCACTTCCATCCAGTGGAGCCGTCTGCTCGATGCCGACGGCAACCTCAACGAGGAAGGTGCCGCGTGGTATCACGAGTTGTTCCGCGCCTCTCGCGAAGCCGGCTTGGAGCCGTTTGTCAACTTGTACCACTTTGACATGCCCACCTACCTCTTTAACCGTGGCGGCTGGGAGAGCCGTGAGGTTGTCGAGGCTTACGCACATTACGCCGACGTCGCCTTCCACGAGTTTGGCCAGGAGATTAAGTACTGGTTCACCTTTAACGAGCCCATCGTCGAGCCCGAGCAGCGCTATCAGGAGGGCGTGTGGTTCCCGCAGCTCCACGACTTCAACCGCGCCCGCACCGTGCAGTATCACATCTCGCTGGCGCACGCGCTGGCCGTGGCCAACTATCGTCGCGCCTATGACGAGGGCGCTATTCGCGCCGATGCCAAGATCGGCATGATCAACTGCTTTACCCCGGTCTACACCAAGGAGAACCCCAGCGAGGCGGACCTCGAGGCCGTGCGCATGACCAGCGGCATCAACAACCGCTGGTGGCTCGACCTCATCACCAAGGGCGAGCTTCCTGCCGACGTGCTCGACAGCCTGGCCGAGGGCGGCGTTAAGCTCCCGTTCCGCGCCGGCGACCAAGAGATCCTCAAGCAGGGTGTTGTCGACTGGCTAGGCTGCAACTACTACCACCCCACGCGTGTTCAGGCGCCGGCGAGCAAGGTCGACCAGTACGGCCTGCCGCACTTTGCCGACGAGTACGTATGGCCCGACGCCGTTATGAACGAGAGCCGCGGCTGGGAGATCTACCCGCAGGGCCTCTACGACTTTGGCATGGACTGCGCTAAGAACTACCCCGATCTTGAGTGGTTCGTTTCCGAGAACGGCATCGGCATCATGGACGAATACAAGAACCGTGACGCCGAAGGAACCATCCAGGATGACTACCGCGTCGACTTTGTACGTCAGCACCTGGAGTGGGTGGCCAAGGCCATCGACGAGGGCGCCAAGTGCCGCGGATACCATTATTGGGCCGTCATCGATAACTGGTCTTGGGCCAATGCCTTTAAGAATCGCTATGGCTTTGTCGAGGTCGATCTGATGGATGGCTATAAGCGCCGTCTTAAGAAGTCGGCGGCCTGGCTCAAACAGGTCGCCACGACCCACGTGGTTGATTAGCGACCGGACGAACGTCCAGACCGCGCGCCGCCGCGCGCAACACATGGCACATCTGGTGGCAGAGGGCGACAGACCACCGTGCGCATAGGAAAGGCCGGATTTGAAAGTTAGGAGCAATCATGGCCAGTGACAACGGAAAGAGCTTCCTCGACAAGTTTGCCGAGGTCTCTGCGAAGGTGGGAAACCAGGTTCACCTGCGTTCCCTGCGTGACGCCTTCGCGACCATCACGCCGCTCTATATCCTTGCGGGTATCGCGGTTCTTATTAACAACGTCGTGTTCCCTCTGTTCCCGCTCGATGCGGCGGGCCTTGCCAACCTTCAGACGTGGGGTTCGGCGATTACGCTGGGCACCCTCAACGTCTCTGCCATTATCTTGGCCGGATTGATTGGCTACAGCCTCGCTAAGAACAAGCGCTTCGATAATCCGCTTGCTTGCATGGTCGTCGCTATCTCTGCCTTCGTCATCATGATGCCGCAGCAGATCACCGCCACGCTTGCCGCCACGAGCCCACTGCTCACCGACAAGATCACCTCCGCCGAGGTCACGGGCGCCCTTTCGACTGCCAACACCGGCACCAACGGTCTGTTCTCGGCTATTATCATCGCCCTGCTTTCCGTCTCGCTCTTCATCAAGATTTCTGGCGTCGAGAAGCTCAAGGTTAAGCTGGGCGAGGGCGTGCCTCCCGCGGTCTCCAACTCCTTCAACGTCATGATTCCGATGCTGCTTAACCTCGCGGTCTTCGCTCTTGCCGCAGCCCTGCTCGCCGTGTGCGCCGGCACCGATCTGTGCACCATCATCTCCACGTGCATCTCCAACCCGCTCAAGAGCATCATGAACGCTGGTCCGTGGGCTGTTATCCTCATCTACACCCTTGCTAACCTGCTGTTCTGCGTCGGTATTCACCAGTCCACCATCTCTGGCGCTACCGTCGAGCCGATCCTGACCATGCTCATCGTCGACAACATGGCTACCTTTGCCGCCGGTGGCACCATCCAGCCCGATCACTACATGAACATGCAGATCGTTAACAGCTTCGCCCTCATCGGCGGCTCGGGCTGCACCCTCATGCTCCTGCTCGACACGCTCCTGTTCTCCAAAAACAAGGCTTCCGAGACCGTTTCCAAGATGGCTATCCTGCCTGGTCTGTTCAACATCAACGAGCCGGTTATCTACGGTTACCCCATCGTGTACAACCTGCCGCTCATGATCCCGTTTGTCCTCCTTCCCGACCTGTTCATCGGCATCACCTATGGCCTTACCTGCGCAGGCATCATCAGCCCCTGCATCGCCCAGGTGCCCTGGACCATGCCTCCCGTCATCAATGCCCTGCTCGCTACGGGCTTTGACTGGCGCGCTGGCGTGTGGCAGGCTATCGAGATTGTCATTGGCATGGCCGTCTACCTGCCCTTTATGAAGATTTCCGAGAAGGCAATCGCCAAGCAGGAGGCTCTCGCCGAGTAGAACGCCTAACGTTCGTCCCTTTCACCTTTGCGGGCGCCGGTACGCGGCGCCGGTGCCCGCAGCTCTCTCCCTTGTGTAAAGATGCAGGGGGGTGGGCACAATAGCCGCAAGGAATAAAACCAGTTGTCGTCTGCGCGCCGCGCAGTTATAAGGAGGAAACCATGAAGAAGATCATGCTCTGCTGCAATGCCGGTATGTCCACGAGCCTGCTGGTCCAGAAGATGCAGGCCGAGGTTGCAAACCGTGGTCTGGATATTGAGGTCGAGGCTCGTCCCATGAACGAGGCCCACGATCACCTGGACGAGTGCGACATGTTGCTGCTTGGTCCGCAGATCGGCTACACCAAGGGCGATTTTGAGAAGGAGGCCGCCGGTCGTTTTCCGGTCGAGGTCATCAACATGGTCGACTACGGCCGCATGAACGCTGCCGGCATCATCGACCACTGCGTCAGCGTGATGGGCTAGGTGCTCTGCATGGAGGATATGAACGAACTGCAGATGACCTGCTTTGAGATCATCAGCTACGTCGGTACCGCCAAGAGCATGTACATCAATGCCGTGCAAAAGGCCAAGGAGGGCGATTTTGACGCCGCCGAGGAGCTTATCAAGCAGGGCGACGAGGCCTATAACGGTGGCCACGATGTTCACATGGGGCTTCTGAAGAAGGAGGCCAACGGCGAACGTAACGGCGAGGCCCCGTTGATTTTGCTGCATGCCGAGGACCAGATGGCCGGCACCGAGACCATGCGCGTCATGGCGACGGAGCTCATCGAGGTTCACAAGCAGCTGCAGACACTTCAGGCCTAGTCGGCGTTATCGCCGCGACGGACCGTGCGGTCCAACAGACAACATAGTCCCTTTGACGGGCGCCGGGAGCCTCCGCCTCCCGGCGCCTTTATTTTTGGGGATGGTCTTGCGCGGCCTGTTGGGCAGCCAATTGCGTTACCCCAGATAAAACCTGCCAAAACAAACCTGTCCCTTTTTGGTAGGTTTTTGCCTTGAGAGCGGTACCATACAGGCAATGTTTAAACGAGAAAGGTGGGCTCCCATGGAACCTAAGCAGTACTACATCGGCATCGACGTCGGCGGCACTTCGGTTAAGGAGGGCCTGTTCGACGAGGACGGCAACCTGCTTGCCAAGGCCAGCGTGCCCACGCCTCCTATCGTTGACGCCGCGGGCTTTGCCGCGGTGACCGAGGCTATCGACCAGGTGGTCGCCAAGGCACAGATTCCGCGTGCCTTTGTGGCGGGCATTGGCCTGGCCGTTCCGTGTCCCATCCCGGCGTCGGGCGATGCCAAGGTCAAGGCCAACATTGCCATTAACCTGCCCGAGCTGAGGGTCGCCATTCAGAAGCACTGCCCCGATGCGGTCGTTAAGTATGAGAACGATGCCAACGCCGCTGCCATGGGCGAGGCCTGGCTCGGTTCTGCCAAGGGCGTGCAGAACGTGGTGATGGTCACCATCGGTACCGGCGTGGGCGGCGGCGTTATCGTTAACGGCGACGTGGTATCGGGCGTTGTGGGCGCCGGCGGCGAGATTGGCCACATGTGCCTGAACCCGGCCGAGGAGCGCACCTGCGGCTGTGGCGGCCATGGCCATCTGGAGCAGTATTCCAGCGCCACCGGCGTGGTGAGCAACTACCTTGCCGAGTGCAAGAAGGCGGGCGTCGAGCCCATTGAGCTCACCGGCCCCTCCGATTCCAAGGACGTGTTCCAGGCCTGCCGCGAGGGCGACGAGCTCGCGCTGGCCGCAGCCGACACCATGGCCGACTACCTTGGCCGCGCCCTGGCGCTTATCGCCAACGTGGTCGACCCCGAGATGTTCCTGATCGGTGGCGGCGCGTCCGCTTCGGCCGATGTTTATCTCGACAAGGTTCGCGAGCACTTTAAGCAGTACGCGCTCTCTGCCTCGCGCGAGACGCCCATTAAGGTCGCTTCGCTCGGAAACGACGCCGGCATCATCGGTGCCGCCTACGTAGCCCTGCGCGCCGCCGGTAAATAGCTGGTGCAAGGGGGTCAGGTTACTTTGCACCAACACGGTGCAAAAGGGACAGTCTTGGCCCCCATGCCTGCCCCAAAATATGCCGTGACCCTTCCGTCTGCGAAGGCTCGGCATCGGCGTGCTACCATAGCTACGTCCAAGTACACATATCAAGTGGAGGATATCCATGGCAAACGTTCTTGTCTTTGGTCACCAGAACCCCGATAACGACGCCATCATGAGCGCCGTCGTCCTGTCCCAGCTGCTCAACCAGGTTGAGTATGCCGGCAACACCTACGAGGCCTGCGCCCTTGGTCAGCTTCCGGCCGAGTCCGCCAAGCTGCTCGCCGACGCCGGCATCGCCGAGCCCCGCGTGATCGAGTCCGTCGAGGCCGGTCAGCTCGTCGTCCTCACCGACCACAACGAGTCTGCCCAGTCCGTCGCCGGCCTTAAGGACGCCACTGTCTTTGGCGTTGTCGATCATCACCGCATCGGCGACTTCGAGACCGCCGGCCCGCTGCACTACATCTGCCTGCCCTGGGGCTCCAGCTGCACCATCGTCACCAAGCTCGCCGGCGTGCTCGGCGTTGAGCTTTCCGACGTCCAGGCTAAGCTGCTGCTCTCGGCCATGATGACCGACACGCTCATGCTCAAGAGCCCCACCACCACCGATGTCGACCGCGCCGTCGCCGCCAAGCTCGGCGAGCAGGTGGGCGTCGACCCGGTCAAGTTTGGCATGGAGGTCTTCCTCACCCGTCCGTCCGGCTCCTTTACCGCTGCCGAGATGGTCGGCAACGACATCAAGATGTTCGAGCCCGCCGGCAAGAAGCTGCTCATCGGCCAGTACGAGACTGTCGACAAGACCCGCGCACTCGGCATGATCGACGAGATTCGCGAGGCCATGCGCGCCTACGCTGCCGAGAAGGGCGCTGACGGCATTGTCCTGTGCATCACCGACATCATGGAGGAGGGCTCGCAGGTCCTGCTCGAGGGCGAGACCGAGGCCGCTCAGAAGGGCCTGGGCATTGCCGACGAGCACGACGGCGTCTGGATGCCGGGCGTCCTCTCCCGTAAGAAGCAGGTCGCTGCCCCCATCATGGCCGCCTGCTAGGTTTAGTTCACTAAACGCCACGACCGGATCGCGGACGCCCCGCGCTCCGGTCGTTTTTTGTGCATGGCGCCGCGTCGTCTCTTGGACAGGCGTGCCCGTGCCGTTGGGCAAATAATGTTCAACCTGTGGTTCCGCTTTTCGGCCACGCCTGCGTGCTTGTCGTGCAGGGTAGGCTAGATGCAAGCGTAATACGTTAGAGCGCGGCGCCGCCACTTGGGCGGGCCGTGCTTTTTTAAGACGGGAGCCTTCCCGTGAAAGGAGCCGCCCATGGCAGCACCCGAGCAGCTGTTCAACGTCCGTGAGCGCAAGCGTTTTGAGCGTCACGACATCTGGGAGCGCATCGCCGAGAACGGCACGATTTCCGCCGCCGTCATGGTCTTCGCCGCCATCGCCGCCGTCATTTGCGCCAATACCGATGCCTACGAGGCCATCCATCACTTTTTGGAGACCCCGCTGTATGTGGGTCTGGGCAACCTTACGGCCGGTCTCACCGTTGAGCTTTTCGTCAACGACTTTCTCATGGCGATTTTCTTTTTGTTGGTGGGTATTGAGCTTAAGTACGAGATGACGGTCGGCGAGCTCAAGAATCCGCGTCAGGCCATGCTTCCCATGCTGGCGGCCGTGGGTGGCGTCGTCGTTCCCGCCTGCATCTACCTGATCTTTAACCATGCCGGCGCTCACAACGGTTGGGCCATCCCCATGGCAACCGATATTGCCTTCGCACTGGGCGTGCTGTCGCTTTTGGGCAATCGCGTGCCCAACGGCGTGCGCGTGTTCTTCTCGACGCTCGCCATCGCCGACGACCTCATCTCTATCGCCGCCATCGCCATCTTCTACGGTCAGAGCCCCAATCCGTTTTGGTTGGGCGCCGCCGCGCTTGTGACCTGCGCGCTCGTGTGGCTCAACAAGACGCAGCATTACCGCCTTGCCCCGTATTCGGTACTGGGTTTGCTGTTGTGGTTCTGCATGTTCAAGAGCGGCGTACACGCCACGCTTGCCGGCGTCATCTTGGCTTTTACCATCCCGGCCAAGTGCGGCGTCAAGCTCGATAGCCTTACCGATTGGTTGGGCGAGTGCCTGCCGTTGCTCGATGACCGCTACGATGACGAGGCACACATCCTGGGCCAGCATGACTTTACCGTTTCGACCACTAAGGTCGAGCGCGTCATGCACCGCGTCACCCCGCCGCTCATCCGCATGGAGCGTCTGATCTCCACGCCGGTCAACTTTGTGATTCTTCCGATCTTTGCGTTCGTGAACGCACAGGTTCGCCTAGTGGGCGTGGACATGAGCACGCTGCTCACCGACCCGGTGACGCTCGGCGTGTACTTTGGCATGCTGCTGGGCAAGCCGATCGGCATCTTTGGCATGACGTTCGCCTTGGTCAAGCTCAAGGTCTGCGAGCTGCCGCACAATGTCAACTGGCACATGATTGCCGGTGTGGGCATTCTGGGCGGCATCGGCTTTACCATGTCGATTCTCATCAGCGGTCTTGCCTTCCCGACGGCCCAGTTTGAGGTTCTGGCTGCCAAGGCCGCCATCCTTGCCGGTTCGGTCACCGCCGCCGTGCTCGGTATGATCTACATGAGCGTGGTCTGCAAACACCCCGCGCCCAAAGACAAGTAAAAGCATATACAAGTTTGAAAACGCCGCCTGTGGACACCATCACAAGCGGCGTTTTAGTCAATGGGGACGTTCTTAAATGACTAGGCTTATTCCACCGTTCCGTAGACGGCGCCCCAGCCGTGGGCGGCCAAGGCGGAGTTGAGCTGGTCGCAAAGTGACTGGCGGTCGTAATAGCCGGGCGGTAGCAGGTTGACGATTTCCATGAGATCGGGCGCCAGGTCCAAGATTTCGGCCTGCACGATGAGATCCAGGCGGTCGATGGCGTGGCGGTCGTAAAACAGCCCGTCGACCAGGCGCTGCAGGTCGCCGAATTCCTCGGCCTGAAACGATCCGTACTCCATAGTGCCTCCTTGGGCGCCCCACGCCGGCATGCGCGGCGATTCGTAAATCATTGCGATGAACTTAATCTATCACGGCTTCATGCCGTTGCGGCTGTGGCGGTCTATACTTAGACGAACTGCAACGTCCCGCTTCGCGAAAGGTCGCACCCATGCAGACGATCTACCAGAAGATGGAAACCACCGAACTCGATGCCGCCATCGAGGCGCTCAAAGCCGAGGTCGCCGAGGTCAAGGCCAAGGGCCTGGCGCTCGACATGGCCCGCGGCAAGCCGTCGCCCTCCCAGGTGGACATCTCTCGACCCATGCTCGATATCCTCAATGCCGATGCCGATCTGCACGACGGCAACGTCGACTGCTCAAACTACGGTTGCTTTGAGGGCATTCCCTCGGCGCGCAAGCTGGCGGGGGAGTTCCTGGGTTGCCCTGCCGAGCAGACGCTCGTACTGGGTTCGTCGAGCCTTCTGATCGAGCACGATATCGCCGGCATGTTTTGGCGCTGCGGTTCGTGCGGCAGCGAGCCTTGGGAGGCTTACGAGGCCGCGCACGACGGCAAGAAAGTCAAGTTCCTGTGCCCTGTTCCCGGCTACGACCGTCACTTTGGCATCACCGCCGACCTGGGTATCGAGAATGTCCCCGTCGCGATGACCGATAATGGCCCCGACATGGACGAGATCGAGCGCCTCGTTGCCGCCGACGATTCCATCAAGGGTATCTGGTGCGTGCCCAAGTATTCCAACCCCACGGGCATCACCTTTAGCGAGGACACCGTGCGTCGCCTGGTCGAGATGCCCACGGCCGCGCCCGATTTCCGCATCTTCTGGGACAACGCCTACTGCGTGCACGACCTGTACGACGAGACCGACGAGCTCGCCAATATCTTCGACCTCGCTCGCGCGGCGGGCACCGAGGACCGCGTGGTGGCTTTTGCCTCGACGTCCAAGATTACCTTCCCGGGCGCCGGCATCGGCTTCATCGGTGCGAGCCCCGCGGTCATCGCTGAGTTCTCCAAGCGCCTGAAGGCCGGCCTCATCAGCGCCGACAAGCTCAACCAGCTGCGCCACGTGCGCTTCCTTCCCACCATCGAGGCGGTCAAGGAGCACATGAAAAAGCATGCCGAGTTCCTGCGTCCGCGCTTTGAGGCCGTTGAGCGCAAGCTCACCGAGGGCCTGGGCGATACGGGCTGTGCCACCTGGACGCACCCCCGCGGCGGCTACTTTGTAAGCTTCGATGGTCCCGAGGGCTCGGCCCAGAAGGTCGCCGCGCTTTGCGCCGACCTGGGCGTCAAGCTCACGCCGGCCGGTGCCACCTGGCCCTATGGCAAGGATCCGCGCGATACCAACATCCGTATTGCGCCGAGCTATCCCACGGTCGAGGACCTGGAGGCCGCGCTCGACGTGCTGGTGCTGGCCGTTAAGCTTGTCGCTGCCGAGCTTGCTCGTGCCGAGCGCGCCTAACGCCTAGGGCCCCGCAAGTCCGCGCCCAGTACTATCCGCACTTTCGATACGTAAAGGAGCGTATACATGGATTTGGGTATTTCCACCAACCCCACGCCGGAGATCTACACCATTAAGGTAACCGGCGAGATCGATATCTCTAACGCCGATAGCCTGCGCAATGCTGTCGACCTGGCGCTCGAGCAGCCCACTGAGGCCGTTGAGCTCGATTTTGCCCAGGTGAGCTACATCGATTCGACGGGCATTGGCGTGCTCGTGGGCGCCGCGCACCACGCGGTCGACCACGGTAAGCGCTTTAGCTGCACTAATGTGCAGCCCCAGGTGATGCGCGTGGTTCAGCTGCTGGGCGTCGACCAGGAGATTTCGATCACGGCGGCATAATCTTTGCCCCCAAAAGGGCGTGCCGTTTGGCATATGTTTGTGATGCGCTCGGACGTTTTGGCGTCCGGGCGCTATACTTGACCGAATGAATAGACGAGTTCCGGCCGAATGGCGCGGTGCGGGCTCGACTCACATCGAGCCTTGGAGGTATGTGTGTTTGGTATTGGAGAGGGTGAGCTGGCAATCATCGTGGTCTTCGGCTTTTTGCTGTTTGGCCCGGATAAGCTCCCGCAGATGGGCCGTACGATCGGCCGTGCCATCCGTCAGTTCCGCGAGACGCAGGAAAAGATGACGGCCGTTGTTCAGTCCGAGATCATCGACCCGGTAAGCGAGGCCGCGTCGGCCCCGGTCAAGCCCAAGAAGGCTGCCGTCGATGATGATTCCGATGCGGACGAGGATGCCGTCGAGACGGCTGCGCCCGCAAAGAAGGAGACCTTTGCCGAGCGCCGTGCCCGCCTTGCCGCTGAGAAGGCCGCAAGCGAGGGTACCACCGAGGAGCCTGAGGCCGAGGGTGCAGAGCCTGCCGCTGCTGCTGATGCTGCCGCCGAGCCCGAGCCTGCTGCAGAGCCGGAGCCCGAGCCCGAGCCGGCAGAGCCCACGACGGCTGACCTCTACGCCCGTCGTCCCCGTAAGCGCAAGGCCGTCGTCGACCAGCTCGCTCGCGAACTCGAGGCCGAGGACGACGCCGCTGCCGCCGACGCCCCGAAGGGAGGCGATGAGTAATGCCTATCGGACCTGCGCGAATGCCGCTCTTCGATCACCTGGGAGAGCTTCGTCGCCGCCTGACCATCGTGGTCGTGTCGGTGTTTGCCGCCGCTATCGTGCTGTATTTCGCCACGCCCGTGGTACTCGATATCCTGGAAGACCCCATCCGCTCCTTTGTGCCGGACGGTAAGTTCTACATCACTACCACGCTCGGCGGCTTTGGCTTGCGCTTCTCGCTGGCCATCAAGATGGCCGTGGTCATGTGCACGCCCATGATTATCTGGCAGATTCTGGCGTTTTTCCTGCCGGCGCTTCGCCCCAACGAGCGCAAGTGGGTCGTGCCCACGGTGCTCGCCTCGACGGTGCTGTTCTTCCTGGGCGCAATCTTTTGCTACTTCATCATCATTCCCGCGGGCTTTGAGTGGCTCATCGGCGAAACCTCAGCCGTCGCCACGGCGCTGCCCGATTTGGAGAACTACGTCAACATGGAGCTGCTCTTTATGATCGGCTTTGGTGTGGCGTTTGAGCTGCCGCTCATCATCTTCTACCTGTCCGTCTTCCACATCGTGTCCTACGCTGCTTTCCGCGGTGCCTGGCGTTATGTATACGTTGGCCTGCTTGTGGGCTCGGCTGTGATTACGCCCGACGGCTCGCCCGTTACGCTGGGCCTCATGTATGGCGCTCTGCTCTCGCTCTACGAGATTTCGCTTGCCATCGCCCGTGTGGTCATTACCGCGCGCGAGGGCAAGGAGGGCTTGTTCGTGAGTCGTCTGGACCTGTTCTCGGACGACGAGGGCGACGAGGAGTAAATCGGTATGCACGAGGTTGGCATTGTCAACGGCATACTCGATACAGTGATTCGCGCGGCGCGTGGGGCGGGGGCCTCGCGCGCCGTTTTGGTAACGCTGCGTATCGGGGATATGACCGAGGTCGTGCGCGAGGCGCTCGACTTTGCGTGGGAGACGTTTCGCGACGAGGATCCGCTCACGCAAGGCTGCGAGCTTGCCGTGGAGGAGGTCCATCCACAAAGCGAGTGTCTGGATTGCGGCGAGGTTTTCGACCACGATCGCTTCCATTGCCGCTGTCCCCAATGTGGCGGCGCCAACGTGCGCCTGTTGCACGGCCGCGAGCTCGACGTCGCGAGTATCGAAATCGAAACCCCCGACGATTAGCCCGCTAGCCATCTGGGGACGGGGTATAAAGGGGCAGAAGTAAGGAGTGCTGAGTATGGCCGAGAAAACGATTGATATCGCGTCGCCGATTCTGTCGCGCAATGAGCGCCTGGCAGATCAGCTACGTCAGCGATTTAATGAGACAAACACCTATGTGATCAATGTGCTGTCGAGTCCCGGCTCGGGTAAGACAACCACGATTCTGGGCACCAACGAGCGCCTGCGCGACAAGGCCGGCCTGCGCTGCGCCGTCATCGAGGGCGATATCGCCTCGGATGTCGATGCCATTACCATGAAGGAAGCCGGCATGCCCGCCATCCAGATCAACACGGGCGGCCTGTGCCACCTCGAGGGCAACATGATCATGGAGGCCGTTGACGCGTTCGACCAGGCGGTGGGCCTTCAAAACATCGATGTCATCTTTATCGAAAACGTGGGCAACTTGGTCTGCCCGGTCGACTTTGACCTGGGCGAGAACCTGTCCATCATGATTCTCTCGGTGCCCGAGGGCGACGACAAGCCTATCAAGTACCCGGGCATCTTCCAGCACGCCGGCGCACAGCTGCTCAACAAGGTCGACGTGGCTCCGGCTTTCGATTTTGACATGGATAGGTATACTAAGACACTCGATGACCTCAATCCGCAGGCGCCGCGGTTTGCCGTGAGCGCGCGCAAGGGCGAGGGCATGGATGCCTGGTGCGATTGGCTCATCGGGCAGATCGAGCAAGCAAGGGCGTAAATCGGCCGCCATACGGGCGGGCGTAGCCGCAGAGACACGAGATAGGAGCCTCTTTTGAAGCTCATCATCGCCGAGAAAAACGACGCCGCGCGTCAGATCGCCGAGCGTCTGTCCACGGGCAAACCCAAAAAGGACAAGGTGTACAACATCGCCATCTACCGTTTTGAGTGGAAGGGCGAGGAGTGCGTGACGATCGGTCTTGCCGGTCACATCCTTGCGCCCGATTTTTGTGACAGCGTGCTGTTCGATAAAAAGCTGGGCTGGTATTCGGTCACCGAGGACGGCGAGATGCTGCCGGCCGACATACCCGATGGCCTGGCACGTCCGCCCTACGACACCAAGCGCAAGCCGTTTCTTGCCGATGGCATCTCCATCAAGGGCTGGAAGCTCGAGAGCCTGCCCTATCTCACCTGGGCGCCCGTCATTAAGTTGCCGGCCGAGAAAGAACTCATTCGCTCGCTCAAGAACCTTGCCAAGAAGTCCGACAGCGTCATCATTGCTACGGACTTCGATCGCGAGGGCGAGCTGATCGGTTCGGACGCCCTCAACAAGGTGCGCGAGGTTGCGCCCGACCTGCCGGTCGCTCGCGCCCAGTATTCTTCGTTTACCAAGGCCGAGATCACGCAGGCCTTCGATAATCTCGTCTCGCTCGACCAGAACCTGGCCGACGCCGGCGAGAGCCGTCAGCACATCGACCTCATCTGGGGCGCGGTGCTCACGCGCTACCTAACGCTCGCCAAGTTTGGCGGTTTTGGCAACGTGCGTTCTGCCGGCCGCGTGCAGACTCCGACGCTTGCCCTGGTGGTCGAGCGCGAGCGCGAGCGCATGGCGTTTGTGCCCGAGGATTATTGGCAGATTCGCGGCATGGGTGCCGCTCAGGGTGCTGCCGAGGACGACCGCTTTAAGATCGCGCACAAGACGGCACGCTTTACCGACAAGGATGCTGCCGAGACGGCGTATGATCACGTCGACGGCGCCAAGACGGCGACCGTTGCCGCGGTGACCAAGCGCTCGCGTAAGCAGCAGCCGCCCACGCCGTTTGCGACCACCTCGCTGCAGGCTGCCGCCGCGGCCGAGGGCATCTCGCCTGCGCGTACGATGCGCATCGCCGAGTCCCTCTACATGGCCGGTCTCATCAGCTATCCGCGTGTCGACAACACCGTGTACCCTGCGACGCTCGATTTGGGTGCCGTGGTGAGCGACCTTGCAAAGATCAACCCGGCGCTGGCGCCTGTGTGCAAAAAGGTGCTTGCTGGCCCCATGAAGCCCACGCGCGGCAAAGTCGAAACCACCGACCACCCGCCTATTTACCCCACGGGCGAGGGCGATCCGTCCACGCTCGACGGCGGCCAGCGCAAGCTCTACGACCTCATCGCCCGCCGCTTCCTGGCGACGCTTATGGGTCCTGCGACCATCGAGAACACCAAGCTCGAGCTCGATGTGAACGGCGAGCCGTTCGTGGCTTCGGGCGATGTGCTCGTGACCCCGGGCTTCCGCGAGGCGTACCCGTACGGCCTTAAGCGCGACGAGCAGATGCCGCCGCTGGAGCAGGGCGACACGGTCGACGTGTTCGACATTAAGCTCGAGGCCAAGCAGACCGAGCCGCCCGCGCGCTACAGCCAGGGCAAGCTCGTGCAGGAGATGGAGAAGCGCGGCCTGGGTACTAAGTCCACGCGCGCGAGCATCATCGAGCGCCTGTACGCCGTGCGCTATCTCAAAAACGATCCCGTGGAGCCGAGCCAGCTGGGCATCGCCATCATCGATGCACTGTCGCAGTTTGCCCCGCGCATCACGAGCCCCGATATGACCAGCGAGCTCGACGGCGACATGACCCGCGTGGAGCGCGGCGAGGACACCGAAGAGCATGTCGTGACGCACTCGCGCGCGCTGCTGGCCGGTGTGCTCGACGAGCTGCTCAAGCATACGCAGGAACTGGGCGATGCTATCAGCGACGCCGTCACGGCCGATGCGCGCGTGGGCGCCTGCCCCAAGTGCGGCAAGGACTTGGTTATGAAGACGAGCGCCAAGACCCGCGGCAGCTTTATCGGCTGCATGGGCTGGCCCGACTGCGATGTGACCTATCCGGTGCCGAGCGGCGTCAAGGTGAGCCCGCTCGAGGGCGAGGCTGCTGTGTGCCCCGAATGCGGTGCGCCGCGCATTAAGTGCCAGCCGTTCCGCCAAAAGGCTTTCGAGATTTGCGTGAACCCCACATGCCCCACCAACTACGAGCCCGACCTTAAGGTGGGCGAGTGCAAGGTGTGCGCCGAGGCAGGACGCCATGGCGACCTGATCGCACACAAGAGCGAGAAGAGCGGCAAGCGCTTTATCCGCTGCACCAACTATGACGACTGCGGCGTGAGCTATCCGCTGCCGGCGCGTGGCAAGCTCGAGGCGACGGGCGAGACCTGCCCCGAGTGCGGCGCCCCCATCGTGGTAGTCAACACCGCGCGCGGCCCGTGGCGCATCTGCGTGAACATGGACTGCCCGACCAAGGAGAAGAAGCCCGCCCGCGGCCGCAAGACCACGACCAAGGCGAGCGCGGCGAAGAAGACCTCGACTGCGAAGAAGACGACGGCTAAGAAAGCCACTGCCGCCAAGAAGACGACCGCGAAGAAGTCGACTGCCAAGAAAGCAGCCGCCGACAAGTAACGGCGCAGTCGAAACATTGCCCAAAAAACGAGCGAGGGTCCCATGATCCTCGCTCGTTTTTTGACCGGCAGTTAGGGACATTCCTTTTTCTGCCGGCAGTTTAGGAACGTCCCTAACTGCCGGCTCGGAAACGACAAGGCGTTAGTTCACTTCGACGGGTTTGGCGCCGGGATAGCGCTCCTCAAAGTCTAGGCGGTACTTATTGTCATTGGTGCCCGCCACGTTGTCGCGCGACAGCGGCGCCACGATCTCGTTCTTATGGTCCGCGGGCTTTGCGTACTTTAAGCTGATCTCCCAGGCATCGCAGATCGCATCGATGCGGTGATCCAGGTCGTCGTACAGAGCAATGATGTCCTTCCACGAGCTGTAGTTCTTAGAGCTTGTGGGGACGTCCAGGTCCTCGACGATATCGTAGTACTGCTCGATGGTGTCTTCCGTGCGCTCGGCGACGTCGGCGAGATTTTGACGGGCGGTACGGTCCTCTTCCAGATAACCGCCATTGAACGCCTCTGCGCAGGCACGGACCTGGTTATCGAGATCTTCGAGCAGGTCGTAGTATTCGCTCAGGCGACGGTAGAGGTTTTGCTCGGAGAGGGTCGCCTGGCTGCCATCCTCGTCATCATCGTCGTCATCGTCAAAAAGGCTATTGGGGTCGTCGAGAGGCTTGAGGTCATCATCGTCAACATCATGGTGCAGCTTAGTAATCTCGGCAGTCGTTTGCGTGGCGGCGTTGTCGAAAGGCTTGATCACAAAAAAGATGACCAAGGCGATGATAATTGCCACGAGCACAACGATAACGGCGATAAGCGCCTTGGTGCTGCTCTTTTTGGCGGCGGGGGCCTGCGGTGAATCAGGCGCGTACGTAGATGCCGGTTGCTGTTGGGGCGGGGTGTCCGCGACGGGTATGCGCTGCGTCGTTTCGACCGCTGCGGGGCTGGCGGCGGGGTCGGGGCGATAGGCGAGGGGGTCGTCCGGCTTAGCTTGCGGCGTATCGAGGAAGCCGGTCTGCTCAAACGCGGGTTGGCCATTGCTTGCGGTTGTCTGCTCAACGGGTGCACCGCATGAGGTGCAGAACTTGGCATCATCTGCAAGAAGTTTGCCGCACGAGGCGCAATACCGAGACATTGCCACTCCTTTCGCCACATTTCAAATCAATACGACGATTATACCCAGCGCTCAAAAAAGTCGGCAGCTAGGGACGTTCCTTTTCTGCCGGCACTTTAGGAACGTCCCTAGCTGTCGCCTAGTCATTTAAGAGCGTCCCCAATGACTACCCAATGACTAGGCCCGATTTGGGGCGCGCCTGCCCCTGGGGTATCATGGCTTGGTTGATATATCTGCATTTACGCGCCTTATAGGAAGGGGCTGCGCTCATGGCTTTTGAGCCCGCTCAACATAGCTTTATCACGCTCGAGGGCGTCGATGGTGCCGGCAAGTCCACGCAGGCGCGTCTGCTTGCCCGCGCGCTCGAACTCGCTGGCTACCAGGTTGTGAGCCTGCGCGAGCCGGGCGGCACCGCCATCAGCGAAAAGATCCGCGCTCTGCTGCTCGACCCCGCCAATACGGCGATGGGCGACACCTGCGAGTTGCTGCTCTACGAGGCGGCGCGCGCTCAGTTGGTGCACGAGGTCATAGCTCCCGCCCTCGCGGCCGGCAAGGTGGTCCTGTGCGACCGCTTCTACGATTCCACGACCTGCTACCAGGCATTTGCCGACGGCCTCGATCGCCAGATAGTGTGCGATGCCAATAACCTGGCCGTCGCGGGAACACACCCGGCGCTCACGCTCGTCTACCACATCACGCCCGAGCAGGCGGCGCTACGCATGGCAGCCCGTGGCGCGGCAGATCGCATGGAGGCAAAAGGCATGACATTCCAGGAGCGTGTTTACCAGGGATTTTGCGCCATTGCTGCCGAGGAGCCAAACCGCGTAAAGCTCATCGACGCCACTGCGACCGTCGAGGAAGTCTTCGAGAAGACGGTCGAGCAGATTCGCGCGTACGGTCTCGTCATTTCGCAAGATGCTGTCGCCGCCGCGCTTGCCAAGGAGGCCGAGTAACATGGCCCCCGCTCAGGCAAGCCTGCTGGCCAAGCTCGACACCCAAGAGCGCGTTCGCGATTTTTTGACCAACGCCGTCGCCAGCGGCCGCGCATCGCACGCCTACCTGTTTTTGGGCGCTCCCGGTGCCGGCAAGCTCGATGCCGCATGGGCGCTCGCCCAGGCCTTCCTGTGCGAGCAGGACGGCTGCGGAGCATGCGACAGCTGCGTACGCGTTGCTCGGCATACGCATCCTGACGTGCACTATTACACGCCCGAGAGCGCCACAGGCTACCTCATTGCCCAGACCCGCGAGCTGCTCGATGACGTGCCGCTGGCGCCCATCCGTGCCAAGGCCAAGGTCTACATCATCGATCGTGCCGAGCAACTGCGCGCTAACACCGCCAACGCGCTGCTCAAGACACTCGAGGAGCCGCCCGAGGGCGTTATGTTCATCTTGTTGGGCACCTCGGCAGACGTGATGTTGCCCACCATCGTGAGCCGCTGTCAGTGCGTGCCGTTTCGGCTGGTGTCGCCCACCGTGGCCGCGCAGGCCGTGAGCCGCGCGACGGGTCAGGATCTCGCGCGTTGCCGCATGGCGGTCGCCGTGGCGGGAAGCCCCACACGCGGCATCGAGTTCCTTAAGAGTGCCGAGCGCCAGGATGCTCGCCGCCAAATGGTCCGCGCCATCGATTCGCTCATCGCTGCCGACGAGGCTGATGTGCTCAGCCGCGCCAAGTCGCTCATCGTCGCCGTTAAGGCGCCGCTCGCCGAGGTCAAGTCCACACAGGAAAAGGTGCTCGAGCAAAACGCCGACTACCTGTCGCGTGGAGCATTGAAGCAGCTTGAGGACCGCAACAAGCGCGAACTCAACGCGCGCGAGCGTTCGGGTATCATGGAAGCGCTGGCGAGCGCGCGGACGCTCATGCGCGACGTGCTGCTGACACTTCAGGACGAGGCGGCCGACGTCGTGAACGAAGACGTGCGCGACACGATCGGGCGGCTTGCCGCCGCGACGAATGTTGCGGGTGCCACCCGGGCGCTCGAGGCGGTCGCGACCGCCGAGCGCAACATCGCCAGAAACGTTACTCCCCAGCTGGCCATCGAGGTCATGCTGTTCGATATCAGGAAGGCACTGAAATGCCGTTAGTCGTACCCGTTAAGTTTACCTACGCCTCGCGCGACCTGTGGTTTGATCCGCAGGATCTGGATATCCTCGAGGCCGATTATGCCATTTGCTCCACCGAGCGCGGAACCGAGATCGGCCTGGTCACGGCCGATCCCTTCGAGGTGCCGCAAGATGAGATCGGCCAGCCGCTCAAGCCCGTGCTGCGCGTGGCGAGCGACATCGACCTGCAGCTTGCCGACGACCTGGCCATCCAGGGCGACGAGGCCATGGTCGATTTCCGTCGTCTGGTCAAAGAGCTCGACCTCGAGATGAAGCCGGTCGGCGTCGAGTACCTGTTTGGCGGCGAGAAGGCTGTGTTCTACTTTGCGGCCGAGGAGCGCGTCGATTTCCGTCAGCTCGTCAAGGACCTGTCCTCGACGCTGCACATTCGCGTCGACATGCGCCAGATCGGCGTGCGCGACGAGACCCGCCTGGTGGGCGGCTATGCCCAGTGCGGCCAGGAGCTCTGCTGCACGCGCTTTGGCGGACAGTTTGAGCCGGTTTCGATCCGCATGGCAAAGGAGCAGGACCTGCCGCTCAACTCGTCCAAGATTAGTGGCGTCTGCGGCCGCCTGATGTGCTGCCTGCGCTACGAGTTCGAGGCGTACAAGGACTTTAAGAGCCGCGCGCCCAAAAAGAAGACGCTTATCGATACGCCGCTTGGCAAGGCGCGCATCCAGGAATATGACACGCCGCGTGAGCAGCTGGTGCTGCGCCTGGAGAACGGCAAAGTCTTTAAGGTCAACCTGGCCGATATGACGTGCTCGGAGGGTTGCAAAAAGAAGGCCGCCGAGCAGGGCTGCAACTGCCGCCCCGACTGCGTGACGCGCGATGTGCTCGAACGCATCGAGTCGCCCGAGATGCGCCTGGCGCTCATGGAGCTCGATCGCAAGAACGGCGTCGACGTGGGCGATGGCCTGTCGAGTGCCGACCGTCTGGCCGAGACGTCGATGCCCAAACGCCGTCGTCGCGATGCCGAATCCGATGCTCGCGCCGGCCAGGGCCAGAGCGAGGGCCGTGGCCGCGGCAAGGCCGAGGCACCCGAGGCCGAGGGGGCGGCCGATGGCCGTCGCCGCCGCAAGCGCGCGGCGTCCGTCGACAATGGCGAGACCGCGGGCAAGAACGCTTCCCGCGAGCGCGAGGCTCAGCAGCCCCAGCAGCAAAACCGCGGCGGTGGCATGAACCCCACGCGCCGTCGTCGCCGTCACCTGTCGAGCGAGGAGCGCGAGGACGCCTTCCGCGCCGCAGCCGCTCGCGAGGCCGGTGCCGCTCCCAAGGGTGGCTCGGGTTCCGACGCGCCTGCCGACAAGGCTGGCAAGCCGCGTGGCGAGGAGGAGCGCGCGCCACGTCCGCGTCGTCGCCATTCCTCGGGCACGCAGCAGAAGCCCTCGGTTCCTTCTGTGGCCGATCAGGTTTCGGATGGCGAAGTCAAGGTCACGCGCCGTCGTCCCGGGGATGGCGGGGGAGCGGCTGCCAAGGCTTCGCGCGGCGCCGCTCGCGACGAGCGCGAGCCGCGCGAGGATCGCGGCGGCGAGGGCTCGACTGACCAGGGTCAAAAGCGTCGTCGTCGCCGTCGCTCCCGCAAGCCGCGCCAGGACGGTGGTGAAGGCTCGACCCACACCTCGTCCGCACCGCAACCGCCTGCCGGCGAATAGCGTCCGTAAGCGGATGTAACCCGCCTGACCCCAGCACCTCTGGGTATCATGGCTCTACACCGACAACCCTCCCTTCGCCTTCGCGTAGGGAGGGTTGTGTCATGAAGAGACATTTGAACGTACTGACTCGCTTGCAGGGTGCTGGCGTCTTGCCGCTTGCGGACGAATTGCTACCGCTTGCCGAGCGCGCGACGTACGAGGCGCTTGAGGCGTTGTCACCAACGCGATGCGCCGGCTGCGAGCGTTCCGGTGCGCTGATTTGCCAGGATTGTCTGACATCGCTCGCGCTCATCGATCCGTGCCATAGCTGCATCCGATGCGGCGCTCCGTTTGGGGATTTGCTGTGCACCGAGTGCTCGGTCGAGGGCGCGTCTTCGGCAATGGCCGAGGCGCTCGATCGCTGTCTGGCGTGTGCCGTCTACGCACATCCGCTGCCGCGCATCATCAAGGCGTACAAGGATGCGGGCGAGCGCCGTCTGGCACCGTATCTGGCGGAGCTATTCTACGACACCGTCTTGCATGCCCAGGCGGCAGCCCCCGATCGCTACGGCGGTGTGCTGTCCGGTGCGGACGCGGTGGTGTTTGTGCCCGCGACTGCGGCGGCGTTTCGGCGGCGTGGATTCGACCATATGGAAGCAATTGCGCGCTCGTTTTGCGATCTTTCGGGTGTCCCGTTGCTGGACGCCCTGGTCAAATACGGTCATGGTGACCAGCGAGAGCTCGGCCGCGATGAGCGCCGGGAGCATGCCCGGGGCGTGTACGAGACGGTCGAGGATGTGCGCGGCCGCCGTCTGCTGCTCATCGATGATGTCATTACCACGGGCGCGACCATGGCAGCAGCCTCGGCGGAGCTCAAACGTGCCGGTGCCGCGGCCGTCGATGGCCTCGCTATCGCACGCGTTTGGTAGGGGTGGTTTTGTGGCAGTGAAGATAGCGCGACGCATCGAGCCGACAAGCGAGCAACTGGCGGCCTCTGTAATCCTGACTGGCGCCTCGGCGCTGCGCATGATGCGCGCCGAGCGCCGACAAATGGGTTACATCAGTTGGAGGGACCTCGCTCCCGATGAAGAGTGCCGTGTGCTGCGCGCATCGTCGCCCTCGGCCGAGGACATCTATCTTCCCGATTTGGTGAGGATCGGGGTCGTGAGTGGCGAGGTTCAAGAAGACCTGTGCCTACTGGTGGGGTCTGCAAAGCAGCGTCGCCGCATGCCTGGTGCAAGCTGGTCCGTTTGTTCTACAGGCCTGCCGGACGCTTCGATTTTGGAGGTGGAGCCGGGGGTGTACAGCTTGTCTCCCGAGGCCCTCTGTGCCGCCGTTGCGCGCGAAGTCGGCTGTATCCAGGCATTTGCCCTGGCCCAGGAGCTGTGCTCCAAGATTTCGCTGAGCGATCGCGGGCAGTATTTGCCTCCCTACAGCTCGCCTACCGTGAACAGGCTTGCAAAGGATAAGGACCAGCCGTCAGATGTGGGCTACTTTGAGGTAGAGCCAGTGCTGACGCCCGATCGCCTGGCAGATTACCTTGCGGCATGCAAGGGGAGCGCGGCCAAGCAGCTGCGGCGGCTGTGCCCCTTTCTGTCGGAAAACCTGCGCTCACCCATGGAATGCATCATGCTTGCCATGTTTTCGCTTCCGTTTTCCTATGGCGGATTTGCCTGCGGTCCCTTTAAGACCGACCACAAGATCGAGTTCAACGACCGAGCGCAGGCGATCTCGGGGATGCCGTATGCGGTTTGCGATGCCCATCAGGAAGCAGCCCGGTTTGACCTGGAATACAACGGTGAGCTGGGCCATTCCTCCCGGAGGGGACGTATCCATGATGAAAAACGCAACACGGGCTTGATTACTATGGGAATCGAGGTCGCGACGGTCAACAACGAAATGCTCTGCGACATGGAAGCGATGGAAGCGCTCGCATGGCGCATCCACCAACGTATGGGTAAGCGATATCGCAACCGTGTTGACGCTTGCAGAAAGAAACAAGAGGCGCTATTTAACACGCTGCGGGCGTGTTTTGGGCTTAAACCCGCCTAGCAATGCTCTGAAACAGGGGGTTGAATACATGCTCTGGCCAAAATATAGCAAATATGAGTACTGCTACAAATTCGGTAACAGCAAAATCAGGGATTTTGGGACTAGAAGATGGCGTAAATCAGAAAGATATTAAACAAATGTGGAATACCCTGGCATCAATCTGACGTTATAGAGAGTGAAAACTGTTTGCAGAGCCAAAAATTCCTGCCACTAATTTGATAACAGTACTCATATTTGCTATTTTTTGGCCACGCGCCCCAAGACGAGCGCGTCGGGGCTCTCCATGGGGAGCTACGGGCTCAATCAGAGCGCGTGCAGCCCGCCCCGACCTGCGAAATCTGTGCTCGCGATGCGAATAACGTCCCTAACCTTAAACTATAGCTTGAACTTAGCTATAATGCCCTACGTTCCTGCCAGGCTGTGGTTGCGGACGGACGAAATGCCCATCCTAGTCCAAGACAGACGCGGTCAAAGGGATCCACGTAAGCGACCGCGTGCGCGCGGCGCGATCATGGCGCGTCCTAGATGTAAGCCGCACCGTCCGTTCTACTTTCTTTGGGGCAATACCGCCTCGCGGGCGAGCGGGCCAGTCGTGAAGGTGGCTGCGGCCTCCCGAGCAAACGCCCCGGTGCGCAAGTGTGGGGTCAAATACCAGGTCAGCTGGTGGGAACAACCCGATATTCCGTGCAGGGCACGGATCGTATACGACACAGAAGGCAGGGTAGTGGACATGGTGAGGGGCAGCTTGATGCATGCGGCTCGGTTAGGTGCTGGGACCGCGGTGGTCATTGCCGTTTTGGGCCTGAGTGGATGTGCGTTCAATCCACTGTCCACGTTCACGACGCCCACGATCGACCAGATCGAGCGCGAGACCGTTACCCCCACGGTATCGGACGATGCCCTGGTCACGCCGGGAACCCTGACGGTCGCCCTCGATACTTCCGATGCCCCGCAAGCCATGCAGGATGCCGACGGAAACCTCACGGGCTATGCGGTCGATGCCGCTCGTGCCCTTGCATGCCGCATGGGTCTCAAAGTCGCCTTTGTCGATGCGTCCTCGGCCGATTCCGCGCTCAGCGATAAAAAGGCGGACATCTTCATTGGCGACATCAAGTCTGCGGGCGGCGACATCAGCTCGCTTGGCACCTGTCTGTACGATGCCGCCGCCGTATTCGGCAAGAGCAGTGACGGCGAGTCGCTGAGCGTTTCCACCGAAACGCTTAACACCGCTACCCTGGGCGTTCAGACCTCCTCGGCCTCGCAGGAGGCGCTCGCCAAGCAAAGCATCACCGCCAACCAAAAGACCTTTTCCAACATCAATGAGTGCTTTGAGGCGCTCGAGTCGGGCGAGGTCGATTACGTGATCTGTGATTCCACGGCTGGTGGCTACCTCGCGCGTCTGATGAGCCAGATCTCCTATGTCGGTACGCTCGAGGCGCCCTCCACGCTTGGCGTCGCAGGTCTTAGCTCTAATGATGAGCTGTGCCGTGCCGTGAGCGATGCCCTCGATGGTATCACGGTCGATGGCACGCTCGAGGCAGTCCACTGCGTCTGGTACGGACAGATGCCCTATGACCTTACCGCCAAGACCGTTTCGGGGGCCAATGTGCAGGCATCCGACTCCACGTCCAACGAGACCGAGTCCTCCGATGACGACGCCTCTGATAACAACAGCGACGGCCCGTCGTCTAGCCAGGAGGGCACCATCACCGACGATGACATCAACAAGCTCAATAGCTAGTTATTGGTAGGGGTGGCGCCTGCCACACGCTGAACAAGGCGCTTCTTCACGGTTTCAACACGCATGGCCGGGTCTCCCCAATAAGGGAGCCCGGCTTTTCTATTTTGGTAAAACTAGCAGGTCAAAGCTAATTTTCAGGAGAAAAATTAACTCCGTCGACGCCTTCCTATAGCGCACTTTGCCACGGAAAAGTGCGAGACTTCGGTATGCGGTATCAAGCAGTCGTTATTCGGGTCTTTGGGAATTCGCGTGATTAAATGCACGGCAATGGGTACATAGCCAGTACAGTAAGTCCCCGAGGCAGATTGGAGCCACGTATGGATATCAAGGTTTCTGGACGCAAGACGACGGTAACCGATGCTCTGCGTGCGCATGTGGATGAGAAAATCGGCGAGGCGCTCAAGGTTTTCGACATCGAGCCCATGACAGTCGACGTCGTGCTTCGTTATGAGAAGAACCCCTCGAACCCCAACCCGGCAATCGTCGAGGTCACGGCTCGTGCCCGCGGTTCGGTGATTCGCGTTGCCGAGCACGGCGCAGATATGTATGCTGCCATCGACCTCTCCGCCGATAAGGTCACCCGCCAGCTGCGCAAGTTCAAGACCAAGGTCGTGGACAACCGCCAGGGTGGTGCCAGTGCCGCGGATGTCGCGCCGGTCGAGCGCGTTGAGGATCTGGCCGACCTGCTGCTGCCCGAGGAGGACGACGACCTGCTCGTCCGCGAGAAGGTCATCGATGTCACCCCGATGACCGAGGAGCAGGCGCTGGTGCAGACCGATTTGCTGGGCCACGACTTCTACGTGTTCGAGAACGCGACGACCGGTCTCATCAATGTGGTGTATCACCGTAAGAATGGTGGATATGGCATCATCAAGCCCCGCATCGAAACACTTGACGAGTAAAATACGTTAACTTGCATGAGTTAACGGTTGGCGGCCATCCCATGCGGGTGGCCGCCTTTTTACGTAAGGAGTCGCTTTGATGGACAAGGCCGCATCCGCCGGTCATTCGAACCGTTGCCGCATCGTCGTCGATACCTGCTGCGACTTTAGCCCCGAGGTCGCCGCGAACCTCGATGTCGATATCCTGGGTTTCCCTTTCATTATCGATGGCGAGGAGCGCACAGACGACATCTGGTCGAGCATGAGCCCTAAGGAGTTCTACGACCGCATGCGCGCCGGTGCCCGCGTGTCCACCTCGGCTGTGTCGCTCGGTCGCTATATCGAGTTTTTTACCGAGTGCGCCAAAGAGGGTACGCCCACGGTCTACCTGTGCTTTACCTCGGCGCTGTCGTCGAGCTACAACTCCGCGTGCCAGGCGGCAGATGCCGTGCGCGCCGAGTATCCCAACTTTGAGCTCTACGTGGTCGACAACGCCCTGCCCTGTGCGACCGGCGCGCTCTTGGCGCTCGAGGCCGTGCGCCAGCGTTCGGCGGGACTGACCGCCAAACAGCTGGTCGATTGGGCAAACGAGGCAAAAACCTACGTGCACGGCTACTTTACGCTCGAGAGCTTCGACGCACTGGCTGCCGGCGGCCGCATTCCTCCCGCGGCGGCGCAGCTCACGGCAAAGCTCGACGTCAAGCCCGAGCTCTCCTACGACCTGGCCGGCTCGCTGTCGCTGATCGGCGTCAACCGCGGCCGCAAGAAGGCGCTCAAGTCCATCCTCAAGTCGTTCCGCGAGAACTACGTGCCCGATCGCACCATGCCCATCGCCATCATGACGGCCGATGCCGAAAAGGATGGTGACTGGCTCGAAGCCGCCATCCGCAAGGAGGAGGGTTGCGCCGACGTCACGATCATTCGCGGCTCCGTGGGTCCCACCATCGGCTCGCACGTGGGCCCCGGCATGGTGGGCTGCGCGTTTTGGGGTAAGAACCGCGCCGACAAGGCGTCGCTTTCCGACCGTATCGCCCGCCGCGTGCGCGGTCAGTAGGCAAGCGCTGCGTCCGTAATCGCCCTCGACTCACAGCCCAAACGCTGGCACCGAGTATTCAACCTGGTAACAACACCCAACCCAAAAGGAAAGGTTTCATGGCAAACAAGCTCTCCGTCGCATTCATCGGCACCGGAATTATGGGTGCCCCCATCGCCGGCCACATTCTGGACGCTGGCTATCCCGTCACGGTCAACAACCGCACCAAGTCCAAGGCTGCAGCGCTCGTTGAGCGCGGTGCCGTCTGGGCCGATACGCCGGCAGATGCCGCGGCGAACGCCGACGTCGTCTTTACCATGGTGGGCTATCCCTCCGAGGTCGAGGAGCTCTACCTGGCGGGCGACGGCCTGCTCGCGTGCACTAAGCCCGGCGCGGTCCTGATCGACCTCACCACGAGCTCGCCCGAGCTGGCGCGCGACATTGCCGAGGCCGCCCAGGTTTCCGGCCGCATGGCGTTTGACTGCCCCGTCACCGGCGGCGAGTCGGGTGCTATCGCCGGCACGCTTACGGCTATCGTGGGCGCTACCGAGAACGACATTGCCCCGGTCCGCGATATCCTTTCCACCTTTGCGGCAACCATCTGCTGCTTCGACGGCGCCGGCAAGGGCCAGGCTGCCAAGCTCGCCAACCAGGTGTCGCTGGGCGCCTGCATGGTCGGCATGGCCGATGCGCTGGCGTTTGCCGAGCTGAGCGGCCTCGATCTGGAGAAGACCCGTCAGATGATTCTGGGCGGTACCGGCAAGTCCGGCGCCATGGAGAGTCTGGCGCCCAAGGCGCTCGACGGCGATTACAAGCCCGGCTTTATGGTCGAGCACTTCATCAAGGACCTGCGCTTGGCGCTCGCCTATGCCGACGACCGCGAGCTTGCGCTGCCCGGCGCCGACGTGGCCTTTACGCTCTACGACATGCTCGATGCCATCGGTGGCGCCAAGCTGGGCACCCAGGCCATCACGGTGCTCTACAAGGAGGAGGCCGACGCCATCGCCGCCGGTCTTGACTGGTCGCAGTATCGTCCCGAGGAGCATGGTGCTCACGAGGAAGGCTGCGGTTGCGGCGAACATGGCGAGGACCACGAGTGCGGTTGTGGCCACCACCATGGCGAGGACCACGAGTGCTGCGGCGGCCACGGCCATGACGACGGCCACGAGTGCTGCTGCGGCCACCATCACGGGGAGTAGCGCCCATGAGCTGGACGTTCGTGGTGCTTGCGCTGGTGCTCTTTCTCTTTGCGATCTACATCGGCTTTTTGTGCGGCCAGTGGGCGTGCGAAAAGCGCGTCATCACCAAGCGTGACTACTGGATTGCCAACTTTGCGGGAGCGGCGGCAGTCGTCCTGCTGACCTGGGTGTTCTCGCTGTTCCCGCTGGTGCAGTTTGCGCCGATCGGCTGGCTCGGCGGCTTTATCGCCGGCCTTAAGATGAGCTTTGGCGAGTCCGTCGGTCCGTGGCGCAAGCACGACGAGGTCTTTAACGTCAACAAGGCACACCGCGCCGCCGCCGACGCGGGCGATGCCGAGGAACGCCGCCGTGCGCGTCGTAATGGCGCGGCCGACCGACAGCTCATCTCGGTCACCGATGACAGCAAGGGTGCTGGCAAGCACGCTAAGAAATAGTAAAAAGAGGTAACTATGGCAGAAAACAAAGACGAACAGCTCACCGACGAGGAGCTGGCACAGCTTCAGCTGGCAGAGGAGAACGAGAACGCCGTCGACCGTCTGGTCCAGGAGCTCGGCTGCCCCACGCGCCGCATTCGCCAGTTTGCCGCCCGCGTGCTGCACCTGCTCGCCGAGCGCGATCCGCAGCGCGTCGTGCCCTGCGTCCCCGCGCTGATCGAGGCGCTCGACCGCCCCGAGGCTCAGACCCGCTGGGAGGCCCTCGATGCCCTGACGGCGCTTGCCACCACCTGTCCCGAGCAGCTGGGCGATGCCTTTGAGGGCGCCGAGACCGCACTGTTCGACGAGATTTCCTCCACGCTGCGCTATGCCGCCTTCCGCCTGCTGTGCGTGTGGGGCGCCACGAGCGTCGAGCGTTCGCGCGAGGCTTGGCCCATCCTGGACGAGGCTATCCAGTGCTACCACGGCGACCTCGAGTATCGCGACATGCTCGGTTGCCTGTACGAGTTTGGCCAGGGCGAGATCGACGCCGAGGTCGCCGAGAAGCTCGCGCTGCGCCTTAAGTTCGACGCCGAGAACGGCAAGGGCAGCTATCTCAAGGCCCGTTCGAGCGAGATTTGCGAAATGCTTGTTAAACGTTTCGGCCTGAATCTCTCCAAAAAGAAGAAGCGTGCTAGCGTTAAAAAATCTGACGACGCCGAAGACGAGGAGTAACAGATTATGGCGCACGATGTAGTCCTGATTCCCGGTGACGGTATCGGTCCCGAGATTACGCAGGCCATGCGCCGCGTGGTCGAGGCCACCGGTGTCCAGATCAACTGGAACGTCCAGGAGGCCGGCGCCGGCGTCATGGACGAGTTTGGCACGCCGCTGCCCCAGCATGTGCTCGATGCGGTCGCCGAGACCAAGGTTGCCATCAAGGGCCCCATCACCACGCCGGTCGGCACGGGTTTCCGTAGCGTTAACGTGGCCCTGCGCAAGCACTTCGACCTGTACGCCTGCGTGCGACCCTGCCTGTCGCAGCCGGGCGACGGCTCGCGCTTCCGCGATGTCGACCTGGTCATCGTGCGCGAGAACACCGAGGATCTCTACGCCGGCATCGAGTTCGATGAGGGCGCTGCCGAGGTCGAGGAGCTCTCGCAGCTTGTCGAGCGCTCGGGTCAGAAGACCTTCGCCGCTGATTCCGCCATTTCAATCAAGCCGATCTCCATCGCCAAGAGCCGCCGCATTGTGGAGTACGCCTTTGAGTACGCCCGCCGCTGCGGCCGTAAAAAGGTGACGGCCGTGCATAAGGCTAACATCATGAAGGCGACCGACGGCCTGTTCCTGCGCGTGGCGCGCGAGGTGGCCGCCAACTATCCCGATATCGAGTTCAACGACAAGATTGTCGACGCCACCTGCATGGGCCTGGTCCAGAACCCCAACGACTTCGATGTCCTGGTGCTGCCCAACCTGTACGGCGACATCGTGAGCGACCTGTGCGCCGGCCTGGTGGGCGGCTTAGGCATGGCCCCCGGCTCCAACATCGGTGCCGACTGCGCCATCTTTGAGGCAACGCACGGCTCCGCGCCCGATATCGCTGGCCAGGATATCGCCAACCCCACGGCCGAGATCCTCTCTGCGGCTATGATGCTCGATCACCTGGGCGAGAACGATGCTGCCAATCGCATTCGCGCTGCCGTATCTGCCACGCTCGACGAGGGTGAGCAGGTTACCGGCGACGTGCGTCGTGCCCAGACCGGCTCCGTTGAGGGCGCTGTGGGCACGCAGGCCTTTGCCGATGCCGTTATCGCTCGCCTGGCCTAAGGCATGCACACTGCAAACGCCTAAATAGTACTTAAGTGTTTGCGTATAACCTAAGAATCAATACGACCGGCGCTCTGTCGGGCGTATTCTATTGAGGACTATGTTTCCTAACAAGGAGTAACTGATATGGGTCTGATTCAGAAGAAGGACGAGAAGGACGAGATCGACGGCATCCAGATCATCGAGCGCGGCGAAGGCCCCGACGGTGATGAGGACGAGAAGATCGATCTGGTCGCCGGTACGTCTGCCGAGCACATTGCTGCCGGTACGACGGCCGAGGAGGAGGACGCCCGTCTGGAGGCTCAGATTGCCGCGGATGCCGCTGACGAGAATCTGATGCCCGAGGCCCAGGATGAAGACGACGATATCCTGGGTTCCGATGAAGACGACCATGCATCCAAGCACAAGAAGACGATGATTGCCGCCTTTGTGGTCGCCGTCGTGATCGCTGCCGTGGTCGGCTTCTTTATCGGCAACGGTGGTTTTGGCGGCAAGGGCGCCGGCTCGGCGACCCTCACCGAGGACCAGCTCGATTCGACCGTGGCAAGCTATAGCTACAACGGCAAGAAGAGCGACATCACCGCGCGCGAGGCCATCGAGAGCCAGTACAGCCTTGATACCGTCAAGGACGACGACGGCAACTACACCGCTCCTTCTGCCGACGTTATCCTGTCCTACGTGCGCAACCAGATTCTGCTGGACGCTGCCGAGGACGAGGGCATTACCGTCTCTTCCAAGGAAATGAAGCAGTACGCCGAGGAGTCCATCGGCACCTCCGACTACAAGACTATGGCCAAGCAGTACGGCGTGTCCAAGGACCAGGCTAAGAAGATCGTCCGTCAGTCCGCGACGCTGCAGAAGCTCTACAAGAAGAAGGTCGGCGACAGCTCCGCAAGCATGCCGGCCGCCCCGACCGAGCCTGCTGACGGCAACGAGGAGACCGCGAGCAAGGACTACGCCGACTACATCATCAACCTTGCCGGCGATGAGTGGGATAGCTCAAAGGGTACTTGGAAGGATGCTGACAGCACCTATGCCAAGGCCTTTGCCGATGATGCCTTTACGGCCGATAGCGCCACCTACAAGCAGGCCATGACCGCCTACTACACTGCTTATCAGCAGTATTCCTCGCAGGCTTCGAGTGCCAGCTCCAAGTGGACCGAGTATGCTAACGGCCTCTACGCCAAGGCCAACATCAGCATCTACGGCCTGTTTGCGTAAGGTTCGCCTGAGCTTCCGAGTGCGTAGCCGAAATATCTGAATAAGCCTGCTAGAACGGATACCGTTTTAGCGGGCTTTTTGCGTTGAAGAAGAGATTGGTGAGAAAAGAGGGATTATATTCAGCTTTTCGGACGTTTTATTCATATGTTCCGCTTCGCCATCACCAAATTCAACCTCATGACCCCTGGTCGCGAGGATATGGATGTCGAGGAGACCTCCGCCCTCTCCGCTGCTGGCGACGACAAGTTCGCCGCTGTGGCCGCTGCCGTTCTCGCTGCCGTCGGTGGCAAGGAGAAGGGCAAGACCGTTGACTGCTGTGCTACTCGCCTGCGCTTCGAGCTCGGCGATTCCGCTCTGGTCGACGAGGCTGCCTGCAAGAAGGCTGGCGCTCTGGATGTCATGAAGATTGGCAAGGGTGCTACCCAGGTCATCATCGGCGCGGACCCAAGCTGTTGCCGGGGAGCTCAAGAAGCTTCTCTAAGACTTAAAGACGTATGTATCTTGCAAAGTGTCGTCCCGCTCCGCGGGGCGGCCCTTTTTGCTACATCGATACTTGATGCAGCGGTGTGATTGGTATTACAGCGCACAAGCTATCAACTGGCAAACAATATTGAAATGTGCGGTTTGACCTGCTGTTATTCCATTAAAACTGATATAGTACGTGGTGTCTGGTTACAACCAATTTCGAGTTATTTATCCGGCAGGTATCATTATGGCAATGGGAGCGCGCAAACAACCTCTGTACGATCAGCTCGTCGATTTGCTGACCGATAAAATCGATCACGAACTTCGACCCGGCGACTATTTGCCGTCCGAGCGTGACTTGTCGGAGCGCTACGGGCTCTCGCGTACGACTGTTCGCCTTGCCCTGCAGGAGCTTGAGCGCCTGGGCTTGGTGGTTCGTCAGCGTGGCCGTGGAACCATGATAAGCGACCGCTCTCTGCAGACGGCAAACCTCACGCAAACCTATAGCTTTACCGAGCAGATGAAGGCGATCGGCCGTGTGCCCAAGACGACGATTCTTGAGTTTACCGAGGTCGAGGCTGACAAGAATATTGCCGCAGAGATGAACGCGCGTCTGGGCGAGCGTCTGTACAAGATCAAGCGCCTGCGTATTGCCGATGGTGTGCCGCTGATGATTGAGTGCACGTATTTGCCGAGCCGCAAATTCTTTGCGCTTAAGCGCCCCATGATCGAGAACAAATCTCTATATGACATGATCGAGCAGGACTATCACGAGAAAGTTCGCCTGGCCGAGGAAGAATTCTACGCGAGTATCGCACGCCATTCCGACGCTCGTCTACTCGAGATTGCCGAAGGCGCACCGGTCCTGGATTTGATTCGTACCACATATGACATGAACAACGAGGTTATCGAGTATACGCGTTCGGTTGCGCGCGCCGACCAGTTTAAGTACAAGGTCTACCACAACCGCGCTGTCTAACGGTATTGGGTATAAACGGCTTGGCGTGTTTTGCGGCGGGTGCAAAATGAGCCAAGCGGTAGAAGGCAACGAACAATCGCTCGAATTAACAATGAGGTGGTTTTTGATTCGCCCTAAAACACACTGCGGGTGCGGGAGCATAGATGAGCACGTACGCAATTAAGGCTGACAAGTTCTTCTTGCCGGCAGGTCCGCAGCTGGGCCGCTATCTCATGGTCGAGGATGGCGTCTTTGGCGCCTGGCAGGCCGACGAGCCCTCCTGCGAGATCAGGGACTACACGGGATCGTGGATCGCACCGGGCATGGTCGATACTCACATCCACGGCTTCTACAACCACTCAACTACCGATGGCGATCCCGAGGGCATCGATATCAGCTCGACCGAGCTCGCCCGACGCGGCACCACCAGCTGGCTGCCCACGACGTTCACCGATGGCGTCGAGCAGATCAAGGACGCCTGCGCCGCCATCGCCCAGGCCGACGAGGGCCGCGGCGCCAGAAGGCGTGTGGACACGGTTTTTTTCGGTGCAAAAGGACTATCGACATCATTCATACCGCAACGCCGCGTCAATGGATTCTGATCATGGTGGCCTCAGCCGCCGATGCGCTCGCGCTGGTTGGGGGCGGCGTGCCGATCGCCAAGGTCAGCATCGGCCATATGCGGGCGGGGGAGGGCAGGCGTCCCGCAACGCCCGCGGTCGCCATAGGCGATGCGGACATTGCCGCTCTCAGAGAGCTGCAAGCGCGTGGTGTGAAAATGGAAGTTCGCAATCTACCCAGTGACGAACCCGACTCCATGAATGCTCTGCTGTATTAACGAGTCGTCGAACGCGGCGAGTCGGTCGTAAGAAAGTCAGGTTCGATTCTGGATATTTCCAGTCTTGGAAATAGGAAGACAACAGATCTCTATTGCTCATGTAGGTGAATCCAAAGTAGATAAGCATTTGAAGAAATGCGATTAAACATAACGTAACTAGTAGGAAATAGTGGAAAGGTGGTACATACCACCTTTCAAATATAGAATCGTTAGGAATCTATAATTAAACAGTGGTCTAACAGGTAGTTTAATTTTCTTTATTAAAGCCGTTCATCGTCATTTCGCTACCGTTTACGGACCACTTCAGATTCTGTCTACATAATTGCGTTAATGCGTCCATAATAGGCAAGGCGTTTAGCCGAGGGCCGAGGAACCGGCATCGGCGTCGTAGAGCACGAAGATCGGGAGTAGCATGCATTCGTTTAAGATCACCAATCAATTCCTACTTGATGATGAGCCGTTCACCATCTTGTCGGGGGCGATTCACTATATGCGTGTTCATCCGAGCGACTGGCACCACTCGCTCTATAACCTTAAGGCTCTTGGGTTTAATACGGTCGAAACGTATGTACCGTGGAATCTTCATGAGCCAAAGCCTGGCGTCTTCGATTTTTCTGGCTCAATCGATTTGGCGGCATTTCTTGATGAGGCAGCATCGCTCGGTCTGTATGCAATTGTTCGGCCCTCTCCGTTTATTTGTGCAGAATGGGAATTTGGCGGCATGCCAGCATGGCTGCTGCGCGAACATGATATGAGGCCGCGTAGCAGCGACCCCAAATTTCTTGCTCACGTTGCGCAGTACTACGACCATCTCATGCCGATACTCGTCTCGCGTCAGATTGACAAGGGCGGAAACATCATCATGATGCAGGTTGAAAACGAGTATGGATCATATTGCGAGGATAAGGACTATCTTCGTGCGATTCGTCGCCTTATGGTCGAGCGTGGGGTTTCCGTGCCCCTTTGTACTTCCGATGGTCCGTGGCGTGGGTGCCTTCGTGCTGGTACGCTTATTGACGATGATGTGTTGTGCACCGGCAACTTTGGTTCTCATGCAAAGGAGAACTTTGAGGCTCTTTCTGCTTTTCACAAGGAGCATGGAAAACAATGGCCTCTTATGTGCATGGAGCTGTGGGACGGCTGGTTCAATCGCTACGGGGAGAACGTCATCAGGCGCGATCCCGAGGATCTTGCCTCTTGCGTTCGCGAGGTGCTCGAGCTTGGAGGATCTTTAAACCTCTACATGTTTCATGGAGGTACCAACTTTGGATTTATGAACGGATGCTCTGCACGCCATACGCATGACCTGCACCAGGTGACATCGTATGACTACGATGCTCCATTGGACGAACAGGGCAACCCGACCGAGAAATACTTCGCAATTCAAAGGACAGTTCACGAGCTGTATCCCGATATCGCGCAAAGCAAGCCGTTAACAAAAAAGGCGTTTTCCATGCCCGATATTTCGGTGAGTGAGCGCGTAAGTCTCTTTAATGTGCTCGATATTCTTTCGGAGCCGATTGAAGCCCAATATCCTATGCCCATGGAAGAGATGGGTCAGTCGTATGGATATACGTTATATACCACGACTGTCGAGCGTGACCGTGCAGATGAAGAGCGTATTCGGGTTATTGACGCCCGCGACCGCGCTCAGGTGTTTGTGAACGGTGACAAAGTGGCGACGCAGTATCAGGAGCACATCGGGGAAGATATTCACTGCGTTTTTCCCTGTGAACACAACCGCCTGGATGTTCTGACCGAGGATATGGGTCGCGTCAATTATGGTCACAAATTGCTCGCTGATACGCAGCATAAGGGCATTAGGACAGGAGTTTGCGTTGATCTTCACTTTGTTACCGGTTGGGAGATGCGTTGTCTGCCACTCGATAACATCGATAATCTTGATTATTCCGCCGGCTGGGTAGAGGGGCAACCTTCCTTTTATCGCGCAAAGTTTGATATATCTGAGCCGGCTGATACCTTTATCGACACTACGGGTTTTGGAAAGGGTGTGGCATTCGTAAACGGAACGAATGTCGGACGTTTTTGGGATAAGGGTCCCATCATGACGCTCTATGTTCCGCACGGTTTATTACACCCTGGTACCAATGAACTCGTTATGTTCGAAACAGAGGGCGTGTATGATGCGAAAATCTCCCTTCGCTCTGAGCCCGTTATCCGTACACTTGAACAAGAAGGAGTTGAGTAGAAATGATTGTAGGCGCACGAATCGACTTTCGCTTGATTCACGGACAGGTGGCAAACCTCTGGTCTAACGCCCGTCAGGTAAGCCGCTTCATGGTAGTTGACGACGAGGTATCGCAAGATGCTACCCAAAAGCAGGTTCTTCGCATGGCTTGCCCGGCAACTGTGAAGTTGTCCGTGCTTCCTGTCGACAAGGCCGCTGCCAACATCACTGCTGGCAAATATGATGCGCAACGTCTCTTCATTGTTGCGAAAAAGCCTGAGGTCTACGTTCGACTTTTGGAACAAGGTGTTAAGCTTGAGCAGCTCATCGTCGGTAATATGACGACAATGGAGCCGGTCAAGAAGCTGAATCGCAACATTAGTTGCGACCAGGGGGACCTTGACGCATTTGCCAAACTCAAGGCCGATAATCTTCCTATTGTCATTCAGCTGACGCCGCAGGATAACCCAGAGGCTCTCACGCTCTAGTCGAATTAACGCTAGGCCGTGAAGGGGGATGCACGGTTTATATAAGCGTATTGGTATTGTAGAAACTGTTACACCTTAAATAAGGAGTTTACCATGATTGCTTGGTGGCAGATTCTTCTGTTAACCCTGTATGCGGGTTATCAGATTCTGGATGAGCTGAACTGGTACACCTGTGCCGGCTCAGCCGTCTTCTCCGGTATGATTACCGGTTTGATTATGGGTGACCTGCAGACTGGCCTGTTTATCGGCGGCAGCATGCAGCTCACCGTCCTGGGCGTTGGTACCTTTGGCGGCGCCTCTCGTATCGATGCCAACTCCGGCACTCTGGTCGCCACTGCCTTTGCCGTGGGTGCGGGCATGAATCCCGAGACGGCTCTTGCCGCCATCGGCGTACCTGTCGCTGCCATTCTCGTTTACACCGATATCGCCGGCCGTTTCGCCAACACGTTCTTCGGTCACATGTGCGATGCCGATATCGAGAAGATGAACTGGGGCGCCTACAACGTACACTACTTGCTCGGTGCCGTTTCCTGGATGTTGTCCCGCATGATTCCGGTCTTCCTGGCTCTCGCATTTGGCCAGGGCTTGGTCGAGGGCATCACCACCGCCCTTAACGGCGACTGGAAGTGGCTGGGTGACGGTCTGTCTGTTGCTGGCGGTGCCTTGCCCGCCGTTGGCTTCGCCATCCTGCTCCGTTACCTGCCGGTCAAAAAGCACGTCGCCTACCTGCTGCTCGGCTTTGTAGTCGCCGCCCTGTTTGGTACGGCCTTCACGAGCATCATGAACCTCAACGCCAACATCGTCGCTGTGAACGGTGCGCTTGGTAAGGGCGCCGTGGATATGGTCGGTATGTTCAATAACATGTCGATGCTGGCGATCGCTATTATTGGCTTTGCTCTGTCTTTGCTGTACTACAAGAACAACCAGCGTCCCGTCGCTGCTGCTGGCGCTGCGGAGGGAGACGACGACGATGAGCTCTAATGAGAAACTCGCCAATGGCACCACTGGCTACAAGATTACCAAGGACGACCTTGCGCAGATCAACCGTCGTAACCTGCTTGGTTTCCAGGATGGTTGGAACTACGAGCGCATGCAACACTCTGGTTATCTCTGGATTATCCTGCCCACGCTGCGCAAGCTGTACGGTGACGGCACGCCGGAGCTAAAGGAAGCCTGCCGCGCCCAGTGCGCACCGTTCTTCAACACCTCAAACTTCCTCAACACGATCATCACCGGTATCGATTTGGCGATCGAGGAAGAGGAGGGCATTGAGGGCCTCGAGGCAGTTGCCGGTCTCAAGACTGGTCTCATGGGACCGCTGGCTTCCATCGGCGATTCCATCTTCGGTTCGCTGCTCCCGACCATTTTCGGCGCTCTGGCTGCCAATATGGCCATGAACGGCAACCCCTTGGGTATCTTCATCTGGGTCGTCGTGAACATCCTTGTTGACTGGTTCCGCTGCAAGCAGACCCACATGGCCTATGAGCAGGGTATGAAGCTCGTCACCACCATGAGCGATCGCCTGAACGCGTTGACCGACGCGGCCTCCGTAATGGGTGTCTTTATGGTCGGTGCTCTGGTCGCAACCAATGTCGGTATCGTTATTGCGGCGAAGCCTGTTATCGGCGGCGTTACCGTTGACTTGCAGAACATCTGCAATATGATTTGCCCCAAGCTGGTTCCTGCCGCACTCGTCGGCTTCGTATACTGGCTCCTCGGTAAGAAGGGCATGACCTCGACGAAGGCCATCTTTATCGTCTTGGTTCTGTCCATTGCCTTGGGTGCATTCGGTATCATTTGCAAGGGCTAAATACCCCATATTGTCACGGCATTTGAGCCTCAATTGAGACGTGGCGCACACCTCCAAGGCGACTTTATCGCCATATCCCCTGGAGTGTGCGCCTCTTTTGTTTTGTCGGACACCGCTGTTCATAGGCGGTTATGCAGTCATCGTGTTCGATTAATTCCTTAAGGCTGCCTTGAAGGGAATATAGTGCAATGCCATTTTGGATCGTCCTGTTCATTTGTGTTGTCGTGGCTTATTTCGCTGTGACCGAAGGATCGAAAAAATACTTCGATATGAAATTGCAGGTATTGTTTAACTTGGGCTTATACCAAGATTGCATAAACCTGCTCGATCGCAAACTTGCGCGCATAGTAATGTCTACGTATAAGCAGTATTACCTGCGTTTCACGATCTATGAAGCTGCTGATATGGACGCATATGCAGATCGAATGCTTGACCACTTGCTGGAGATGCCGTGCAGCGACAAACAACGTCGACAGCTTGCGGTTCGCGCCTTTAATTTCTATATCAAGACGGGTGACCGCAAGCGGGCGGCGTCCATGTTGGAAGAGATGCGTCCCATCGTGTCGAAGGGCATTTTGGCGGACAGTCAATTAACCTACGACATAGTCTTTTGCCGTCGGCATGATAAGATCGATGAGATGGAAGCTATGCTGGATACGAACGACCTTGGGTTACGCGGAAAGCTCTATCTGCTGCTTTCATATCAATATGAGAGCAGCGGGAACAAGGGCGAAGCACGTAGATATCGCAACCTTGAAAAGCAGCTTAGAGACGCTCACAGACCTCCCACGATAAAACAAAATACTCACTAAACTTTAATGATGCAGTGGTCGTAAGAGCCCTTTTGAGGGGTTCTATGGCTAGAGAAAGCGAACGGTAGAAAGGTAGATAGAATGATTGGATTTGTACTAACTGGTCACGGTCAGTTTGCACCTGGTTTGAAAAGCGCTGTGGATATGGTCGCCGGCGAACAGCCTAATTTTGAGGTAGTTCCTTTTGCGGGCTCGGAGGCGGTTACTTTTGGTGATGATTTGCGAACCTGCATTGCCAAGATGCGTCAAGCTTGTGATGGCGTATTGGTGTTTGTTGATTTGCTTGGCGGTACTCCGTTCAATCAAGCTATCCCAATGACGACTGAGCTCGATAACGTGACCGTTGTCACCGGAACAAATCTACCTATGTTGGTGGAGCTCGTTATGACGCGTGCGTTTGGAGACCCAACGCTTGATGAACTTGCCGAACGCGCACGGGTCGTTGGTCGTGAGGGAGTCGATCTCAAGAAACTCGAGAGTGCTGACATTGATGAAGACGATGAGATGTAGTGTCGCTATTAGCCCATTTATTGGACATGTTGGTGCGTTACCTGAAGGCTGAAGTATTGGTCAATTGCTCATTACGTGGAGAATATCATGACGTGCACGAGGCACAGACAACCGCTATATGACCAGCTCGTAGATATTCTGATCGAAAAAATTGATCATGAATATCAGCCAGGTGATTTGATTCCGTCCGAACGTGAGCTTGCCGAACGTTTCGGGCTTTCGCGGTCGACTGTCCGGCTTGCAATTCAGGAACTTGAGTATCTTGGTCGGATTGTGCGAAAACAAGGTCGCGGTACGTTTGTTGCCGATCGACTAGCTCAAGCAACAAATCTTACCCAATCGTACAGTTTTACTGAACAGATGAAAGCGATGGGCCGGCTGCCAGAAACAACCATCTTAGAGTTCTGTGAAATGGAAGCAGATAAAACGCTCTCGATGCAAATGGGGATTCATTTGGGTGAAAAGGTATTAAAACTCAAACGTTTACGAATGGCAGACGGTATACCTATGATGGTTGAGCGTAGCTATCTTCCAGCAAGGCTCTTTATTTCACTCAAGCGTCCTCTACTCGAACAAAAGCCCCTTTACGATGTTATTGAGCAGGATTATCAGCAGACAATTCGAGTAGCGGATGAGGAGTTCTCTGCGGGTATAGCACGTCCATGTGACGCTCGGCTTCTAGGTATTGGTGAGGGTGCGCCAGTTCTGGACATAGTCCGAACTACTCACAACACCCAAAATGATGTTGTCGAGTTCACGCTTTCGGTGGCTCGTGCGGACAAGTTTAAGTACAGGATTTCTCATTATCGAGATACTCTGTGATCGGATACGAGTGCTAACGAAAGAAAAACAGCCTATGACTACTACCCGATTTAACTTTTCAGATTAAGTCTTTGTATATCAGACAATTTAGTAAAGAAAGAGGTATTAGAAATGTTCGAGAAGAGTGTCGAGGAGCTCACCGAGCTCGGCGCCCAGATCACCACGGCCGAGATTGCTCAGCAGCCCGAGCTTTGGCGTGATACGCTCAACATCTATCGCGAGAACAAGGAGGCCATCGAGGCCTTCCTGGCCGAGGCTCGCGCTATGGGCGAGGGTCGTCTGTCCGTTGTCTTCACCGGTGCCGGTACGTCCGACTACGTTGGCGATACCTGCGCCCCGTACCTGCGTCACGCTGGCAACACTGATCTCTACGACTTTAAGCCCATCGCCACGACCGACATCGTGAGCGCCCCGCGCGACTTCCTGCGCGCCGAGGATCCCACGCTCGTGGTTTCCTTTGCCCGCTCTGGCAACAGCCCCGAGAGCCTTGCCGCCGTTGCCGTTGCCAAGGAGCTCGTCCACAACGTCAAGTTCCTCAACATCACCTGCGCTCCCGAGGGCAAGCTTGCCGTCGAGTCTGCCGATGATCCCAATGCGCTGACGCTGCTCATTCCGCGCGCCAACGACAAGGGCTTCGCCATGACCGGTTCTTATTCCTGCATGACCCTGCTCTCCACCCTTATTTTCGACACTGCCTCTGACGAGCAGAAGGCCGAGTGGGTCGAGACGATTGCCAAGATGGGCGAGGAGGTCATCTCCCGTGAGCCCGAGATCGCCGATTACCTGGCTGGCGATTTCAACCGCGTGACCTACTTGGGTTCTGGCTCCTTCGGTGGCCTTGCTCAGGAGAGCCAGCTCAAGATCCTCGAGCTCGCTCACGGTCTGGTCGCTACTTCCTACGACACCTCCATGGGCTATCGTCACGGACCTAAGTCCTTCGTCGACGATAAGACGCTCGTCTTCGTGTTCGTCAACAACGACGCCTACACCCGTCAGTACGACATCGACATCCTCAACGAGATCGGTGGCGACGAGATCGCTCAGCACACCATCGCCGTTCAGCAGGAAGGTGCCACCGTCTATGAGGGTGAGTCCTTCACCTTTAAGGGCTACGAGGCACTTCCCGAGGGTTACCTTGCTCTGCCGTTCGTGATGTTTGCCCAGGCTATCAGCCTGCTCAACTCCGTCCGCGTGGGCAACACGCCCGATACGCCGAGCCCCACCGGCACGGTCAACCGCGTGGTTAAGGGCGTGACGATTCACCCCTTCACCGCTTAATCGCGTCCCCCTGTAAGGGCGCCCGTCCGCTCATAACGGCGGGCGGGCGCTTTTTGTTTTACGTGAGCTGGGTATAAGCATTACCACAGTCAACTGCTTTAGAAGCGAGGAGTGCATATGAGCACGTACGCAATTAAGGCTGACAAGTTCTTCTTGCCGGCAGGCCCGCAACTGGGCGGCTATCTTATGGTCGAGGATGGCGTTTTTGGCGCCTGGCAGGCCGACGAGCCCTCTTGCGAGATTAAGGACTACACGGGATCGTGGATCGCACCGGGTATGGTCGATACTCACATCCATGGCTTCTACAACCACTCAACTACCGATAACGATCCCGAGGGCATCGATATCAGCTCAACCGAGCTCGCCCGTCGCGGTACCACCAGCTGGCTGCCCACGACGTTCACCGATGGCGTCGAACAGATCAAGGACGCCTGCGCTGCTATCGCCAAGGCGGACGAGGGCCGCGGCCCCGACTTCTGCGGTGCCCGCATTCAGGGCATCTACCTGGAGGGCCCCTTCTTTACCATGAAGCACGTGGGCGCGCAGAACCCCGCTTACCTGATTGACCCCTCCGAGGAGGTTTTCGACCAGTGGCAGGAGGCTGCGGGCGGTCGCATCGTTAAGAGCGCCATGGCCGCCGAGCGCGACGGTGCCGCTGCTTATGCGGCTGCTCTGAACGCCAAGGGCGTGGTGACCAGCATCGGTCACTCCGACGCCACCTACGATGAGTGCATCGCCGCTATCAATGCCGGTGCCAGCTGCTTTACGCATACCTATAACGGCCAGCGCGGTCTGCATCACCGTGAGCCCGGTGTCGTGGGTGCTGCCATGTCCACGCCCGAGACCTACGCCGAGATCATCTGTGACGGCAAGCACGTAAACCCTGCCGCCATCAAGGCACTGCTGCAGGCAAAGGGCTGGCAGCACACGGTGCTCATCACCGACTGCCTGGGCTGCGGCGGCATGCCCGAGGGCAGCTACACCAGTGGTGGCATGGACGTCATCATGAAGGACAACCTGTGCTGGCTCGCCGACGGCAAAAGCATTGCCGGCTCGGTGCTCACGCTTGCCCAGGGCGTCAAGAACATTGTCGATTGGGGCATCGCCAGCGCTGATATCGCCATTCGCATGGCAACCGAGGTGCCGGCTCGCTCTGCGCACATCGAGGATAAGTGCGGCAGCATCATGCCGGGTCGCGACGCCGACTTTGTCGTGTTCGACCATGAGCTCACCCTCGTTGAGACGTATGTTGGCGGCCGGAGCGTCGGCAACGCCTTTACCGAGTAACGATAGAAAAAGACGGCGGGCCCGAATCTGCTCGGACCCGCCGTATGGGTTAAACGCTCAAAAGCACCTTCACAGTTACAGCTTGTTAGCGATCTTCTTTGCCGTGCGCTTAACGCCGGCCACCAGGCCTCCTGCAGGATGCTCCTTCTCGTATGCTAGACGCTTCTCGCGCTTGGCGTACTCTTCGACGATGATGTCGCCATACTCGTCTTCGATCTTGTCGAAGAAGTCGACGGCGCTCTTAATTTCCTCAGCGGTCGGGTGTCCCTTTTGGACACCGCCGGTGAGTTTGAACGGCCCCCACGTATCAAAGCCGGGGCAGCCGTAGACACCCATAAAGATGGCCTGCCTCATGCGGCAGATACCATCGATATCCTTGCCGTACCACTTGTTTTTGCCACCGTAGGTCATAAGGCCAAACACCTTGTCCTGCGGCTGCAGCACGTTCGTGAGCACGCGTGCCATATCTTTGTCGATCTCTGAGTAATAAATGCCCGTAGCGACGCCGATCAGATGATATTCGTGCAGGTCGGGGTACTCGTTTTTGCCGAGCGTCTTGACGTCGAGGGTATCGATTTCGGGGTGCGCCTCGACGATGGCGTCCACGAGCTTTTTCGTATTGCCGTGATGGCGCGAGGCGTAGAGGATGATGGTTCGCATAAGAAGGCCTTTCAGCTGTAATTGCATCAATGTCTGTATGGTGCCCCGTTGCATGGCTGGGATACAAGACACATCGATGAACGTGCGAGTTTGTCCTTTGGTCAGGGCCGAGACAGGTACTTGCGAGCAAAAGCAGTTGTTCGAAAGGATGGGTAATGGAATACGCTCTTTCCAACGATTCGATTTCTATTAAGGTTTCCACGGCTGGCGGCTCGTTTACCTCGATTGAGGCCGACGGTCGCGAGTATTTGTGGCAGGGTGACCCCGCGGTGTGGTCCGGTCAGGCGCCGGTCTGCTTTCCGATTTGCGGAGGCCTGCGCGATGATAGCGCCATGACGTTTGCCGGGCATCATGTGAAGCTCGCCCGCCACGGCTTTGCGCGCAAGCAGGAGTGGAAGCTGTTGAGCCAAAACGCAAACGAGCTGGCGATGTGCCTGGCATCTGAGGATAACGCTGCATTGCTGAGCGCTTATCCATATCCGTTTAAGCTCGTCGCCCGCTATACGCTCGAGGACGCTGCCGTGCGTGTCTCCTATGAAGTGACCAACGAGGGCACCGAGGATATGCCTTTCTTTATCGGCGGTCATCCCGGCTTTAGGTGCCCGCTCGATGAGGGCGAGGCCTATACGGACTACGAGCTGCGCTTTGAGAAGGACGAAGCTGCTGAGCTCTGCACCGCTGTCCCTTCGACTGGCTTGATTGACGTGACCAATCGCTCCAAGAACCCCATGGTGGGAAAGACACTGCCTCTGTCGCATGAGCTCTTCGATTTTGCGGAGACCATCTTTGACGTGCTCGAGAGCCGTCAGGTCACGCTTTCCAAAAAGGGCGAGGACAAGGGCGTCCGCCTGAGCTTTGAGGGCTTCCCATATCTCATTGTGTGGAGCAAGCCCGAGGGCGATTTTGTGGCGGTTGAGCCTTGGGGCGGTCTTTCGACCTGTTCCGATGAGGACGATGTGCTTGAGCATAAGCGCGGCTGCCTTGTCGCCAAGCCCAAGGAGACCGTCGTTCGCTCGTTCACGATTGAGATTCTGTAATTCCGTTTTGTCGACTCGTATCGCGAGGCACAAGGAGCCTGCGAGATAAGGAGCTAAAAATGATCCTCACCGTTACGATGAACCCGTCTGTCGATACGCGCTATCAGCTCGATGAGCTCGTCATCGACGACGTCAACCGTGTGACGCCCGAAAAGACCGCCGGCGGCAAGGGCCTCAACGTGGCCCGTGTGCTGGGTCAGCTGGGCGACGACGTTGTGGCAACCGGTCTGCTCGGCGGCCACATGGGCGCCTACATGGCCGAGCTCATGGACGCTAACGGCATTAAGAATGATTTTGTGCCCATCAAGGGCGAGACTCGCATTTGCCTCAACATCCTCCACGCCGGCAACCAGACCGAGCTGCTCGAGAGCGGCCCGACAATTGCCCCCGAGGAGCTCGATGCCTTTACCGCCAAGTTCGCCGAGCTTGCGAGCAAGGCCGATGTCGTTACCATCTCGGGTTCGCTGCCCCGCGGCGTCGAGGCGGACTACTACGCCAAGATCACGGGCATTGCCGAGAACGCCGGCGCCAAGGTGCTGCTCGATACCTCGGGTGCTTCGCTCGAGGCCGCCCTTAAGTCCGAAATTAAGCCCGAGCTGGTCAAGCCTAACCTGACCGAGATCAACGGCCTTTTGGGTACGAGCTTTACCACCGACGATGTGGACGAGCTCCGCGCCGCGCTCGCCTCTGATGCCCGCTTCTCCGATATCCCCTGGGTCGTCGTGTCCATGGGCGCTGCCGGCTCCGTTGGCTTCCACAATGGCCGTGCGTTCCGCGCAAAGACGCCCGATATCCCTGCCGTTAACGCCACGGGCTCTGGTGACTCCACTATCGCTGGCTTCGCGCATGCCATTGCTGCTGGCGCGGACGACGAGACGGTGCTGCGTACCGCCAACACCTGCGGCAAGCTCAATGCCATGGATCCTATGACTGGCCACTTGGTCATGGATCGTTGGGACGAGGTCTACAACGGTGTTGTCGTGACCGAGCTGTAGGAGCTTGTGCTGCGGCCCCGTCATCGCTTGCTAGCTCATGTCGACGACAAGTGCAGTAGCATTATGCCGGGGCACGACTCCGACTTTGTCGTGTTCAGTCCCGACCTTACCCTGGTCGAGACGTATGTGGGCGGCAACAGCTTTGGTAATGCGTTTGCCGAGTAGCCGCCAAGGAAACGATCCGAGAGGGGATTTAGATGATTTACGGTGCACTGGGTGATATCGAGGAGTACCGCGGAATGCTCAAGGGCCTCGACGTGCTGATCGACTGGCTCGAGGAGAACGATCCGGCGGAGCTCGAGGTCGGCAGCCATCCGATTCTGGGCGACAAGGTCTATGCGAACGTCATGGCTCCCACGACGCGTCCTGAGGCCGAGGCTCACTATGAGACGCATCAGCGCTATCATGATCTGCAGATCGACGTCGAGGGCCGCGAGGCCTTTAAGGTCGCTACGGGTAGCCTGACACTGGTCCAGGAGTTTGACGAGAAGGACGACTACGATCTGGTCGATTCCGACGCTTCGATCGCCGGCGATCTTGCTGACGATAAGTTTGCGCTGTTTGTTGCCGGCGAGCCTCATATGCCCACGCTCGAGTTCCCGGGCGATGGCGCGCAGCCGGTCAAGAAGATCTGCTTTAAGCTGCTTGCAGATGCTTACTGGGAGGAGTAGCGCGCTGCTCGGCTGAGCTGTTCGTGTTGCGAGCGTTATCCCTTGGGGGAGCTCGCTTGGGCCCCGCTGAACGCGGTTCCTTTGGGGATTGCGGTTGGCGGGGCTTTCTGTTTTTGAGTAGGGGAGTTGAGGCCGTTACGATACGTGGATTGGCACGCACGCACTCAAAATCGGCAACAAAAAAGCCGCCCGAAGGCGGCTGTCTTGTGCAATGGAGCCAGCGACCGGGCTCGAACCGGTGAACCCCGCTTTACGAGAACATGAAGAAGTACGTTAACTGGTATTTCTTGTTTTTACCACTTATATTATTTCTGCACGTAAATTAGTGTTTTTCTCAGATTTGCAGTTAGTGATTAGATTTTCGTTTCACCCCTTTTTCACCCCGTAGTAGAGTTGCAGGGGTGAAAGTTTTGGGGTACGCTCGGGGGCGAGGCCGCAAAGCCCCGCCCCCGAGCGTACCCCAAACATTGACCAGAGGGCACATCATGGAATACAGGATTAAAGACAGCGCCAAAGGCTACGCCGAGCCGATTAAGAATAGGCCCGGTTCCTTCAGACTTTACTTCTCTCTCGGCAAAGACCCGAACACAGGCAAATACCTTAGAAGCCCCAAGCGCACATATCACTGTAAGAGCAAGAATCCCAAGAACTGGAAGTCCGAGTGCGACAAAGCGCTTGAGGCTTATAAGGACGAGCTGCTGGGCACTTCCCGCTCCTCTGATCTTCCGCTGACTGTATCTGGTTATGCAGAGGAGTTCCACAGGCTCCGCAAGGACGAGATGAATTCCCCCCTTTCACACAATCGTGAAAACTACGACATCCGACATATCCGTGAGTTGTTTGGAGACATGCCACTCAAAGCGTTGCGCCCCGACGATATACGGAGGGCATACGCGAACGCTCGCGATACTGGCCGTTTCTCAGAAAGCGAACTACACCGTATTCATGTAAAGCTTCGACAGATCATGGAGTGCGCAGTTGATGACGAGGTCATCGATCGCAATCCGTGTCGAAAAGTTAAGGCCCCGAAGATGGACCTTAAGCCACGTGAGACGCTGGAAATATCCCAGCTCCCCGACTTCTACAACCGCCTTCTTGCAGAACCGATGTCTCCGGCAACCGTGTGCACGATGCTTCTTTTCCACCTTGGACTTCGCAAAGGGGAGGCACTTGGCCTGTCGTGGAACGATTACAGCTCCAGCGATGACAAGATCCGCATCAGATGGCAATACACCAACGATAAACAACTTCGCCCTCCCAAGTCCGACATGAGCAACCGTGACCTTGCCGTGAATCCATCTCTCAAGGAATACCTTGAGAGATGGAAAGCCTTGCAAGCATCCGAGCTTAATCAACTTGGCCTGAAACAGACTGGCGAGACCCCCATCGTCCATTCCATCGGACTTGAGAAGGTCATCGCCGGAAGACTGCCATACGTTACCCGCATGGATGGGCACAACTTCGGTCGGTGGTTTAGGAACTATTGCGTCGATAACGGCTACGGACAGTTCGAAACGGTGACCCACACCTTCGCCCGCGACGGAAAGACAATCCGACGCGGAAAAGACTATGTTGGCCTAACCCCGCATGGTCTTCGTCATACGGTAGCAACGGTTTTTGCAGCTGAAGGCACTGACGTAAAAACGATTCAGGCATGGCTCGGCCATGCCAGCGCAACCACGACCCTCAATATGTACGTGCGGGCAGTTGAAGAAAACAACCGCGCGGCGGCTGGGCTATTCGACTCCCTTGTCCGTAAATCCTAAATCTGTAACCTTATTTATGTTATTCGTAACCCATATTGTGTTATCATTTACTTGACGAAGGGAGATCCATGCTTTTCAACTCACCTAAACGCATTAAACGCTCCGTTGATATGAGTGAAGGGACAGATTATTTTGTAGACCATTATCGCGATCTACTCAGCAAACTCGGCACGACCGTTTCGCGTGGTGCTGTCATTGATTCCGTCCTGCCCTCCCTGCTTTCGCTTAATCCTAAACAGGCAGTCAAGCTTTCTCAGATAGTCGAACGCGAGGGCAAGTTAAGCCAGTCCCTCTATGAGTCTACGCCGGAGTCTGAAGAGCTCACCCGCAACGAACTCAGCAAAGAAGTCGAGACGTGGGCACAGCTTAAATCCATCCTCGATGTCCTCGCCGATGGCCTTACGCCCATCCAACCCATGGTAAAAATCCCCATGGCTGGCGATATGTCCATTCTTATTCCCGATGATCCCCGCAACTGGATTGTCGCCAACCCCATGGACGCACCCTTTGCAGACAAGGCAACCATTGTGGAAGTGCGCAACGGCAAGATCTATGGAGTGCCACACTTCGTTGTTTTTCATTCCGGCGACGTCTCCGCCGAAGTGATCGACGAAATCGTGACTCGCGCGTTCCCGAAGTTCGAAGCAATCCACAATAAACGCATCGACCCTCACTACGACGCTGAGGGCAATTTCCTCAATCTCGCCGAATGGGACTCTTCTCCGGCGATTGGTCGCTTCCCCGCTATGCCTCATAACCCCGTTCTTGGCAATCCCTATGGGATTGAGATTATCGACGAGGGCGGGAAGGGGGCGAAGAATTAGCCCTCTGTAGCATCGGCGCCCGCCCTCCCTCTCGAATCTTGGCGGATGACGAGGGAGGACGAGCTAACCATTAAGGATAGTAGCATGACTACACCACCTGACGGCATGGCCCTCGCCATAGCCGCGCCCCCTTCTGACCTTCCAACGACGGTCATCCCTCACTCGCAAAGCAACGACACTGCGATCACCGGAACAATCGTCCCAGTCATTCTCGGACGTGAGCGCCTTCTCGGCGTGCCCGAGATATGCGAGATCACCGGTTTCAGCAACGTGACCGCTGCGCGTCTCATCAAGGAGAGCGGATGTGGAATCAAAGTCCACAGCCGCCTGTTCGTACTTGAGTCCAGCTTCTTCAATTACCTGCATCGCTTGGAGGTGACCGAGCCGTGCAGCCTGTAGTCTCCCCCATCTTCGAAGCCGAAGTGCTCAATGAGCACGTAAACGCCATCGCTGGGGACAAACCCATCGCCGCCTTCGACCTCAAGGCGCTCAACAACATTCTTGGTGGCGTATTTCCCGGCCAAAACTACGCCATCTGCACCCGCCCGAGCGTCGGCAAGACTACCCTCGCGCTTCAGGAAGCAGACAAGCTTGCGAGGGACGGCCATACGGTCATCTTCGTCTCTGCCGAACTACCCCAACATAAGCTGCTTGCCAAGAGCCTCACGCGTCTCAGCGAGGGCGAGCTGACCCTCTCCACAGTTGCCGATGCGGCGAGCCCCGAGCACCAGAAGCACAATCACTTCAAAAACGCGCTTGAGAAGTACCGCGAGGAAATCGCGCCCAATCTCTGCATAACGGGCCCGCTAACCGTTACCGACCTTGGCTGTCTTGCTGGTAGCTGCATTCGCGAGCGCGGTCAGGTTCCCATCCTTTTCATCGACTATCTCCAACTCCTCGCATGCGGCTCGGCGGCCGGCCCGGGCGCTGGGGGGAGCCCAAGCTTAAGGCCGAGCCGTTCATGGACGAACGCCTCGCCATCGCATCCTGCGTGAAGGGCCTTCGCGACATATCGAACTGCTACGGCTGTCCCATCATCGCTCTGAGCTCGATTACGCGCACCGCCTACAGCACGAAGAAGCCCGACTTGAGCATGTTCGGCGGTTCTTCCGCAATCGAATACGGCTTCGACGCCGCTCTCTACCTAACCGAAGATGACGAAAAGACCGAGTTCCCATTTGACTTCCCCGGTGACAAAGAGAAGCGCCTTAAGCTTGTTGCCCTAAAGAACCGCTACGGAATCTTGCGTACCACCAAGCTCGAATTCGACGGCGCATTCGCGACCTTCCGCGATAGGAATTAGGCGATGCGCGGCAAGCCGCGCGACCAGCACATCAACGTCAGGGTGACCCCCGAGGAGCGCGCCGCCATCGTGGCGCGCTCCACCTCCTTCGGGATGCCCCCGTCGACGTTCATGCGCGAGGCCGCGCTCCACTGCGACGAGAAGCCGGTGAAGATCGCCGATGCCGATGAGCTGTCGGCGATCAGGGCGTCGCTCAAGAAAGAAGGCGGGCTGCTCAACCAGCTAGTGCGAGCGGCGCATATCCACGGTATCGACGAGACCCTGTTGCCGGGCCTACGAGTGGCAATATCGAACGTCTCTGCATCCGCATCCAAGATCTCGAAGCTGCTCTCCGAGGCGGCAGACGGAGGCCATAAATGAACGTATTGGTACCGTCCGCGCTATCGACGCTGGCACTCGCCGTCTTCTGCTGCCCGGCGATCGCCCCGCTCGCCCAAAGCCTGCTGGACGGGCACGGCGTCGCCGCCATACCGGAATTCGACATATCACTCATCCCGCAATGGTGGCTGTCCGGCAGCTTCCTCTCCTGCCCCATCGGCACCCCAGCCGTCTTGCTCGCCCTTTTCCTCGCCTCCCTATTGTTCTTCAGCAGCGAAGCGGCGAAGGACCGCGCCGAGGACGGCGGGGTCCTCGGCGCGGCGCGGCTCAAGTCGGGAGGCGAAGCGATGAGGGGGTCCTCGACGTGGGACGGCAAGGCCTCCCCGAAGGAGCGCGGCCTCGTCTACGGCTTCCTGCGCGGGAAATACCTTTTCGAGCCGGGAGCCTTCTCCCTTATCGTGGGCTCCACGGGGTCGGGCAAGAGCCGTGGCATTCTCATCCCCTCCCTCGACCTGCTGACCTTCGGCGATGGCGGCAACGGATCGGAACCGCACTCCGTTGCGGTCAGCGACCCGAAAAATGAGATGCTGGAGCTGTGCGGCGAGGAGCTTGAGAATCGCGGCTACAATGTCCTCCTCCTCGACACGCAGAGCCCCATGAAGGGCAACCGCTACAACCCCCTGACGGCCCTCGTCCGCTTCATCGACGCCGGGCTCACGCAAGAGGCGGAGCAGGCGGCCGACTCCATGGCGGCGGTCATCGTGCCGGACGACAGGGGCCCCGGGAGCTCACACTGGGTCGAATCGGCGCGATCGCTGCTCTCCGCCCTCATCCTCCTCACCGCGCTTCACGGCTCCTGCCCGGCCGAGGCGAAGAACCTAGCGACGGTGAATGAGATCCTGTGCCGCGGGACCGAGGGCGCGGGCGCAGACCCCGCCAGCGGGCTCAAGGCGCTGTTCAGGGAGCTACCCGCCGGACACCCCGCCAAGGCCCGAGCCTCCCAGTTCCTGTCAAGCGGCGGGAACGAGATGCGCAGCATCCTCTCCACGCTCAAGGTGCGCATGCGCATCTTCTCGTCCGCCCCCATCGCGTGGATGGTCTCCGGCGATGAGATCGACCCCGAGCGCGTCCTCACGGAGAAGACGGCCCTCTTCCTCCATGTGCTCGACGACGACAACCCCTACAACGCCATCCTGACCATCCTGCTGGACTCGCTGTGGGCGACCGCGCGAATCCTAGCGGAGGCGAACGGCGGCACGCTCGGGAGGCCCTTCACCGTCATTGGCGATGAGTGGGGGAATCTCCCCACCGTCAAGAGCCTGCCGTCCGTCCTGAGCCTCGGGCGCTCGTATGGCTATTTCTGCCATACCGCCGTCCAAAATATTGCGCAATGGAACCGATACGGCGAGCGCGACGGCCGACCGAAGATCCTGGCGAACTGCGCGGTCAAGATCGCCCTCAAGCTCGGCGAGGCGGAAGACCGCCGGTACTTCACCGAGCTGGTGGGCAAGACCACGAAGCACACGAAGGGTACCAGCGCCAACAGGGGCGCGAACGGCACCAGCGGCGGAACGAGCTTCAATGAGCACGCGGACGACGTGATCCATCCTTGGGAATGGACCACGAGGTCGCCAGACAAGGACGGCGCGATCGTGGTCAAGCAAGCGATGAACGGCCTCCCCACCTCCCATTCGGGGGCATTCGAGATCCCTCTCGTCGACTGCACGGAGACGCCGACGAAGGCGCACTTCAACTTGGGAACGCGCGAGCATGAACGGGCGGGACGTCAAGAATGCCAACGCCGGCTGTCTGAGCGCGCAGAAGCCCACAAGGGCGACCCCATCCCCATCTGGTGCCCGGAGTTCCCCGAGACAGACGGCACCGATTTCAACGAGGATGAATGGGGCGCGATGTAGCGCCGGGAAGGAGCAATGATGACCGCGATCAAACAGGTCAGCGTCCACAGCGCTCGCCACCTGAAAAACGTCGAGTCCTACCTCGACTGGCACCGCGATAAGGCGCTCGCGCACGACACATTCAACATCATCGACGAGGACAGGGCCTTCATCGAGATGGATGAGACGAGGAGGAGCGCGGGTCACGACGTCCCTGGGAAATCCAACAGCCGCTGGACCCCGATCGAGCATCAAGTCGTGGCATTTAATGCGGACGAATGCAGTTGCAACGGTGGAAAGATGACCCCGGAGCTCTGCATGGAATACGCCCGCGAGTACGTTCGCACGAGGTACGAGGATTACGAAAGCGTGCTCGTGCTTCACCTCGAACACTGCGCGAGCGACAACACGGACCGCTATTGCTGTCATATCGCCATTAATCGCTCGAACATCCAGTCGGGATTGCGTCTCGACGAAGGGCCTGCCCGCCAAGCGGCCAGGGCGCGCGTGGCGACCATCCGCGCCCTCGACGAGAAGTACGGCCTGAAACAGCTCGAACGCGGTAAGGCGAACTCGCGCGTGCACGGCAGGCAACCCGGCTCCGCCGAGCGCGACATGGCCCGCAAGGGGCAGGCCGAGCGCTCCGAGAACGAGCGCGTGAGGCGGACGGTCGCCAAGCGCATCGAGGAGGTGGGGCGCATTCCCGACTGCCCCGACCGCATGGCCGAGCTGTCGCGCCGCCTCGCGCGGGACGGCATCAGGCTCAAGCGCTCCAAGGGCGGCGACCTCCAGTACCGCTTCCACTCGAAGTCTCTGGGAGGCGAGCGCAAGGTGAACGGGGCTAGGCTGGGCTACGTCACACACCGCAGGACGGGGCGCACAATCCGGTTCACCTATCGCGGAGTGGTGCGCGCGATAAAGCTGTGCATGCAGCTGTACCGGACCATGGACTACGTGACGCGAGACATGTGATAGAGGGGTTTCCGCAACAGGCGGAAACCCCGAGAGGCCTCGATCGCCTACGTGCGGTCGGGGCCTCCTTCGTGATGGGAGCGAGCCGTAGCGAGCGGCCCATCACCCGGCGGGAGCGAGCCGTAGCGAGCGGTTCGCCGCCCCGCCCGAGAGGGCGGCAAGATGATTCTGTGCAACGGAATCCGTATCTTGCCAGCCCATCGGGATGGTGAGCGGAGGGCTTCCGAAGGCGACCCTGAGGGAGCGTTCGAAATCCCGGAGCGAGAGCCGACGGCGCGCGACGCGGCGGAATGATCGTGGCCATGAGCAAGCGATCGAATGCAGCCGCTCGCGGGCCGTCGGCGGCGTGAGCGGAGCGAGGTCGGAAGGCGACCCTGAGGGAGCGTTTCGACCGCGCGCAGCGAGAGCGAGGCCCGCACTGCGGGCCGAGCGGGCGGAGGGCCCCTTGCGGGCCCGGAGTACCGCGCCAGGAGGCGCGGTGCTCCGTGGCCGTTACAGCCGGATCCACCCATCGGTGCCCATCGGGTCCAGGACCGTGCCCTCTTCCGAGTCGCGCACGAAGCCCTGGAGGTCGAACTCGAGCACGACGTCGAGCATCCCCAGCGCCTCGCCGAGGTCGTCGCTCGAGCAGCACGTCGGCCCGGCTCCAATCGTCCCCGCGCACGGGCGGAGCAGCCCGCGCTCGTAGACGACGTATCCCCCGCGCCTCTTTCCCTCGCGCATTTCCTCCTCCTTTCCGCCGGTATGGGGCGGGGCCGTATCGGCCCCGTCATCCCGTCTCTAACGCCTAACCCTGCTCACGGGCGCGGGCTCGAACAGCACGTCGCGCTCGACCGCGTTGAAGCCGCGCGAGCGGTTCACCGCCTCCATCTCACGGATGGAGAAGTAGCCCCACTCGTCAGCGAAACCCTCGACGAGGCCGAACGCCTCGCCCGTCGCGGGATCGTACTCGGTCACGTACCACGTCCACCCGCTCACGCAGCTGAACATCTTCACGCGTGCGATGGGGTCCCCCTCGTCCTCGGTCGCGTACAGCGGCGGCACCGTCGCCGCCACCCTCTTCGGCATGAGCTCCTGCATATCGGTCTCCCTTCCGGCCATGTCGGCCAATCCTCTCCGCCTCGCAGGCAGAAGCCACGAGCTGGAGCCCGCACGGGTCAAGGGAGCTGCACGGCAACCTCCACCAACCGAAGCGAAGCGCAGGTTTGTGCGGGGTTCCGTGCGGCCCCTTGACGCGCGCGGGCGGAGGCTCCACCGGGTGCGGCCTCTGACACGGCCTCCCCTTCGGGCACACATGCCTCAGCCGCGTCCGGACGAAGGCCTACAATCACCCCGAAGGGAAGTGATTGGGTTGTTCAAGGGAAGGGAGCTTTCAGGCACGTGCGGGATACCGCGCGAATGCGACCGCGTCTACGTGGGGGTCGAGTGTCCGCCGAAGGGCCTCAACGACGATGTCGATGTGCCCAAAAGGCTCATATGGCCAGACGGAAGGAGCTGGCCCATTAAGTCAACCGCCCGTCACGTGACGCACGGGCGGTCGGTGTTCGGCAACCTCGTGGAGAGGTTCGACGTGTTCATGGGCCACACGGGCGAGCTCAAGACGATATGGCGTCAGGACGGGCGCTGGTTCGTCGGGAAACCCAGCGGAGTAATCGCGCGCCCGAAGAGGCGCTAAAGCCTCTCGAAGCCCCTCCTTATCAGCTTTGCCATGAGAATGCGCCTCCTATAGAGAAAGCGCTCGTAGTCAAGCCCCTCGAACTCGATAGGGAGGGCGTGCTCCTCGCAGGTGCGCTCGTAGGCGTCGTATCCGAGCTTCTGCTTGAACCTCGGCACGTAGTCGAGTGGGGAGTCGTCTGAGATCTCGATGTTGGTGCCGTAGTCCACTAGAGCGAAGTTCGCACGTGCGCTGCGCTTCTCTTTCTGCCCGATGGACTTGAGGTAGTTGTCCGGGAATAGGTGATGTTTGTCGAGCGCCTTCTTCGTGCCCGACGCGCTCGGCAGCAGAAGTTGGGAGAGCGGGGTCGTGCCGAACAGAGACTTGCAGCCGAGGACGACTTGCGCCGCCACGAACCCGTTCCACGTGGGGCCAACGGCATCGTTTGCATCGAGGTCGTTCGGCAGGGTGATCGAGAAGTAGTCGTCCGTGAGGAGCGAGGCGACCGACCGCTCGAAGTACTTTTGGAAATCGTCCGCCTCGCCCAATTGCGAGATCTCGGTCAACTGGCGCTCGAAGGCGGTCTCGAAGCCCCCGACGTAATACGAGGTGATGGAGCACGCGAAGAACCACCTGCGTATGAGGCGGCTGATCTCGCCGTGCTTCATCCCGAACTCGCGCTTGCCGATGAGGTAGAAGGCGTAGGTGAAGAACAGCGCATTCGCCGAGCTGATCTGGCTGGGCGCGACGTAGCCCGCCTCACCCAGAAGGTTGATGAACGAGTGCCAGTTGTTGAGATCGAGCACCTGGTCGAGGGCGACGCCGAAGCGCTCGAAGTTCTCGGCACGGGTCTGCGCGCTCGTCTCCTTGGTCTTGAGGTCCTTGCCCCTCAGGATCTGGTAGGCATAGCGAAGCCTGCCGCGCTTGAAACCGACCGCCACCGCCGTCCTGATGACGCTGGTCGGGGAGACAGCGATGAGTTGGTTGTAGGAGGTGCCGCCCATGGGGATGCGGCTGTCTGCGCAGAAGCGCTCGATGCGCTCCCTCATGGCTGGCTCATACACCGACAGGAGCGTCATGATGAAGTCGTCCTGTTTCAACGCCTGCCCCTGAGAGTTCACGCGGACGAATATGTCGGACACGGTCTCCTCGTCGGCGTCGGCGGTTATCCTGAGGACCGGCAACAGGTACCTTTCGAGGCCGAGGAGGGCGGTGAGGCCCCTCTCGATGGCGTCCTCGGCGGGGTCGTCGAGCTCGGGCTCGCCCTTCTTCACGTTTGACTCGTTGAGCGCCTTGATGAACGCGCGTCTGTAGGAGCTGAACGCGTTTTCCCGGTTCGCCCCGAACACGTCCGAAACGCACGACACGAACCTCGGGTCCCTATCAGTCGATGCATCGGCCACCTTGAACTCAGCCGTCACCGGGTTATAGGCGATTCTGATGGGCCGCGAGCCGAACGAACTGTCCCTCACCTCGACGCCGTAGAAAACCGCGAGCAGGGCGGTGAGGCGCTGCTGCCCATCGATAACGAGCTCCTTGGGGACGGCGTAGACCTTATCGTTGTCACCGATCTGCGACTTCTTCGACACATCGTCGGCAGGCGGCTCCCATAGCATCACGTACCCGATGGGATAGCCCTTCAACATGGAGTCGAGAAGATCCCTCACCTTGTCGTTCTTCCACACGAACGGCCTCTGCAGGTCGGGCAGGCCGATCTTTCCCGTGATGACGTCCTTGAGGACGTTGCCGACCTCAAGGGTGATGGGGTTGTAAATCGAGTTCGCCACGGGTGCTACGCTCCAGTCTTCTCTGCATACAGCTTGAACAGGTGCGCGACGATCTTCTCCTCGTCGCCGTTGAAATCGACGCCGTAGGCAGCTTCAACAGCGGCGTCGAGCTCGCGATGGGCGCGCATGAGGTCAGGGAAGAACGCCTCGTTGTCCGGGCTATACATCTCGGCAAGCGTCGCCCCTTGCTGCGCTTCGCGCACATCCAATACGGCCCGTGCGCACCGTTCCACTTTTTCTTTATCTTTGTCCGAGGGCTCCGGCCAGATGAAGTTGTTGTACACGATGGTATTCGAGTACTGATAGTCGCTTTTCAATCGTCCAGCAACTTGCCTCATCCATGCGTTGTGAAATTGGCTTGCGATAATCCCGAAATCATAGATTTCGGCACCCTCCACGAAGAAGAGCTTGTTCCCCGGGATGGTTCCATCAGTGATGTATCCAATTGGGACGTACCTCCTCCTGCCAGACGAGACTTGAGGAACAGCCAGATAGGCCCCTTCCTGCGGCACCTTCAGCTCATCGAACTCCCAAGGCTTCTCAGCTCTTTTGCGCGTACCGGCACGAGGAGATGCGGCGCGGCGAGAACGTACTTCCTCGAATCTGTCTTTGATCCGAGATGGCAGCTTACTGAGCTCCACCCCAGACACACCCGTAAACCAAAGGCAATAACGCCGAACGCCTTTGATGAATTCCGCACCCATGGAAAACGGCCTGATGTATTTCCGCATCTCCGGGTAGTCCCTTTGAAGCCGACTGGCCTCCTCCTCATCAAGCGTCAAGAAGCCCCAGTCGCCAGCACCGCCGCCCCTGGACATCCCCGAGACGTTGCATACGGGCCGAGAGCTCTTTGCAACAAATACGTTGGGAGCGTCGGCGAGGTAGCCGTTAATGTGATCTGCCTTTCTCCCCCCTAGCGCATCGAATATCAATGGCGAGACGTTGTGTTGCCGGGAAAAACCAACGACCACCACGTGCACATTCGCCTTATCGGAAGCCTCGGAGTTCCAGACGAAAGTCTTATGGGCGAAATCGATAGAGACTCCGTCCTCAAATAGCGGCCTCCACAGCGGCTCGACCTGCTGACCTTGGCAGATGGAATTGGTGGACACGAAGGCGCAGCGCGTGTGCGACCCGCGCGTAAAATCCGCGGCCTTCCTGTACCAGCAGGCCACGTAGTCAAGGACGCCGCCAGACTTGCCAAAAATGTCGGCTCGGTCTCTCTTTTGGGCGTCGTTGAGGTTCGAGTAGCCGATGAACGGCGGGTTGCCGACGATGTAGTCCAGATCGGCGGCGGGCACGGCATCGGCCCAATCCACGCGCAGCGAGTTGCCGTGGATGATGGTCCCGTACTCCCTGAGCGGCAGCTCGTCGTAGACGCGCTTGACCACCTTGGCGGTGTTGATGTCGGCCTGCTTCTCGGCGATCCACAGGGCCGTGCGCGCCACGCAGCAGGCGAAGTCGTTAACCTCGATTCCATGGAAGTTGGCGAGCGTCACCTTGACGGGGCTCTCCTCCTCCGCCTCCTCGAACGAGATCTCGGACTGGCCGCCGCGCTGCAGCTCCATGAGGACCGTGTTCTCCAGCCTGCGCAGGCACACGTAGGTCTCGGTGAGGAAGTTGCCCGACCCGCACGCAGGGTCGAGGAACGTGAGGCCTCCCAGCTTGTCGTGGTAGGCGCGCAGGGCTCGGGTGCGGGCGCTCGGGCTCTGCTTCGAGAGGATGTCGTCGAGCTCTTCCTTCAGCCCGTCTAGGAACAGCGGGTCGATGACCTTGTGGATGTTCTCCGGGCTCGTGTAGTGCATGCCGCCGGACCGGCGCGTGTCGTGGCTGAGCGCGCCCTCGAAAATGGAGCCGAAGACCGTGGGATCCACTCCCGACCAGTCGAACTCCTGACAGCCGGAGACCAGGATCTCGTAGTGCACCTGATCGTTCAGCTGGGGTATCTGGATGCGCTCGCGGAACAGGCCGCCGTTCATGTAGGGGAAGCGGGCGAGGAGTTCGCTGGGGTACTCCGCCTTTCGGGCCTCGTCGTCGGTGTCGAGCCAGCCGAAGAGCTCGATGAGAGCGCTCCTCAGGTGCGCGCCGTCGACCGAGGCGACGTAATCCCGGAAGAGCCCGGGCTCGATCAGCCCCGCGTCCTCGCAGAACATGAGGAACATGAGGCGGGTGCAAAGAACCGAGAGGGCGTGGTGGCTCTCCTCGCTGTCCGGGTCGTGGTACAGGCCCGCGATCTCGTTGTGGATCTGGCCCATGATGCGCCCCGCCTCGATGGAAACGGCGCGCTGGACGCTCCTAGGAGCTGACCCCCCCCGTTAAGGAACTTGAGGGCGGGGAGGTTCTTGGGGAGCTCCTCCAGCTCGAGGCGCAGGTACTCGTCACCGGTGCACAGGGGGTTGACGTTGCGGTCGTACACGCGGATCTCGCGGAAGTTGCAGGCTATGACGTAGCGGGGCTGCTGGTTGAGCGGCAGGCCGACGGCATAGCCCCTGCCCTGCTCGGCGGGGGTGACCTCGCGGCCCTGGCGGACCTCCTTCTTGTCGAGGTCGATGCCCCTGCCTTTCATCTCCACGAGCGCGCTGGCGCTGGGGATGAGGACGTCGATGTAGCCCGCGTGGGTCGAGCCGGAGTCGGTGTGCACGGGAACCTCGAACTTCAAGCGCTCGATGGCGTCCTCGACTCCCAGCACGTTCTGGAACAGGTCGATCCAGTAGGAGCGGCCCTCCTGCGTCTCGTCGCCCCTGCCCGCCCAGCGCTTGGCGAACGCCTCGGCATCTGCCTTAGACCCTGCCATGGTTACCTCCGTAATACTGACCTTTCTCAATTCTAAAGCAGGAAACATGTAGCGCGGTATTCAACCCTTCCCACAGCCTACGGGCAGGGTGCAAAGCCCTTCGGCCGTGGAAAGCGTTGAAAACCGCTTTCCAGAGATGAAGGACATGTGAATCCGAGAATTCCCGAAAAATTGCCTTAGAAAAATATTTCACCCCCATTTCACCCCTCCAGAGGGCAACAGGGGCGCTGGAAAACAAAACAGGCCAGAGGATTTATACCCTCTGACCTGTTGATTTCGATGGAGCCAGCGACCGGGCTCGAACCGGTGACCCCCGCTTTACGAGAGCGGTGCTCTACCAACTGAGCTACGCTGGCGGCCATGTGATGACGCAACTGAGGCGTCAACGGCTGTCTATGATACGGGACATCGCACATCCGCGCAAGTGTTCTGACGGCTTTTCTCACTTTAAATGCACTAATATTGGAAGCGTGATGTCTGCGGTACCCATTTGGTGCTTGACCTGCTGTTGAGTTGGTGGCCGACGTCCCGCTCGTATGGGTCTCAAACAGAATGGGGCAGCCATGGCTCAACCCAAGATTCTTCTCGCACGCATCGACGACCGTTTCATTTACGGACAAGACGTTGAGCTGTGGAACGAAGCCGTGGGTTCCAACCTTGTCCTAATCGTCAACGATGAGATCGCGGCAGATTCGCGCCAATGGGCACCCATGAGGGTGGCGGCGCCAGAAGGCGTTTGGACGCGGTTTTTCTCGGTACAAAAGGCCATCGACATCATTCATACCGCAACGCCGCGTCAATGGATTCTGGTCATGGTGGCCTCACCCGCCGATGCGCTCGCACTGGTTAAGGGCGGTGTGCCGATCACTAAGATCAGCATTGGTCATATGCAGGCAGGGGAGGGCAAGCGTCCCGCAACGCCCGCAGTTGCCGTAGACGACACAGACGTCGCTGCTCTCAGAGAGCTGCAAAAGCTCGGCATAGAGCTAGAAATCCGCTACCTCCCCAGTTCCGCCCCCGACCCCATCGGCAATCTGTTCAACTGATCCCTTGGGGACGGAGGAAAACGGATCATTTTGCCTTCGTAGGGGATCTGTGTGGCGCTGTCCGCCAAAACTATGCCGGTTTACTACGATGAATTGCTTATCGCCGAGCATGCCAAATTTGCAGAGAATAAAACCGCAGGTAGACGAGTTGCTAATTTTTTTTAAACCAGCGCGTGGTCGGACATAGTGGGTTCATCGTAGTAATTCGGCATAGTTTTGTTATGTCACCAATTCGGTGGCATCGAAAAGAAGGATTTAGGCATGAAGCAGCGCCCGTTGGCGGTGGTGCCGGCGGGCGTTGCTGTGCGAGATGTCGCGTTGTGGGCCTAGTGCCTCATAAAGTGGTATTCGATCATATTGCTGTAGGGGTGACCCGGACCCACAATGCCCTGCGGGAACAGCGGCTGGTGCGGCGTGTCGGGGTACATCTCGGCCTCGAGGGCAAAGCCGGCGCCCCAGCCATAGTTGGCATCGTCCTTGGCGTGCTCGTCGCCCAGCCAGTTGCCGGTGTAGAGTTGCACGCCCGGGGCGGTGGTGTAGTAGTCCAGCTCACGACCGGTCCACATCTCCTCGACATGTAGGGCGCGACGCAGGTTGCGGCCGTACTGATAGCCATCGATGCACAGGCAGTGATCGTAGCCACGGGCCTGCTTAATCTGCGGGTCGTCGGCCTCCATGCCGGGTGCGACGGGGCGCAGCTCGCGAAAGTCAAACGGTGTTCCCTCGACCGGAGCGATTTCGCCGGTGGGGATGTTCTGCTCGTTAATGGGCAAGTAGTGGGCAGCGTTGGCGATAAAGAAGTGCTCACAGTCCATGCCGGCGTTATGGCCGGCAAGGTTAAAGTACGTGTGGTTGGTCATGGACACGTAGGTGGCGCGGTCGCTCTCGCAACCATACTCGATGCGGAAGACGCCGGTGCGCGTAACGGTAAACACAGCCGTAAAGATTCGGTTGCCGGGCAGGCTCAGCTCGCCATCCTTAAGCGAGGTGGTCATGCGCACGGCGTTGTGAGTCTCGTCGAGCTCAACGTCCCATACGCGCTTGTGCAGACCATGCTCAAGATCGCTGTGCAGGTTGTTGACGCCTTCGTTGGCCGGCATATGCCAGTCCGTGCCGTCGATGGTGATCGTGGCGCCCGCGGTGCGGTTTGCCACGGGGCCGATGGTCGCGCCAAAGCAGGCGGGGTTGTCAAAGTAATCCTCGAGCTTATCGAAGCCCAGCACCACATCGCGCACGTTGCCGGGAATGTCGGGCACATCGATACCCAGCACGGTGGCGCCATAGTCCATAATGCGAACGCAGATCTCGGGCCCGTTGAGGGTGTAACGATGAACGGGGGTACCGCACGGCGCGGTGCCGAAAAGCTCGGAAGTGATCATTTGGTTCCTAACATCGAGGTATTTCCGACAAACTTTAGCGCGAACAGGTGAGATTATCACTACACCCCACTAAAGCAGGGGGTATTTTTCTCAAAAAAGTGATGATTGGAGCTGTGCTGGCGTTGATTTTTGACGCGCACGAGTCTGATACAATTTGTTCGTTACTGTTTGAATGATATGTGCGCAAAGAACGGCGAGGATTCATCGTGATTAAGGCGGAGCGACAGGATAAGGTTCGTCAGCTGCTCGAGGGACAGGGCACGGTCTCGGTCAAGGAGATCTCGGACGCACTGGGCGTCTCGGATATGACGATCCGCCGCGATCTTGAGGAGCTTGCGAGCCTAGGTGAGATTGAGCGCGTGCACGGTGGAGCCCGTAGCGCGCAGGGCCGTCCACATGCTATGTTGCGCCACGAGTATTCGCACAGCGAAAAGCGTACCAAGCATGCCGAGGAAAAGCTGCAGATCGCGCGCCGCGCCGTTGAGCTCATCGAGGAGGGCTCGACCATCTTTTTGGGTACGGGCACCACGGTTGAGCAGATGGCCTCGATGCTGCCGGCGTTTCGCCTGCGCATCGTGACCAATTCGCTTTCGGTGTTTAACTTGCTTGAGGCGCGCGAAGACTGCGACCTGTGCCTCGTGGGCGGCATGTACCGTCGCCGCACCGCCGCTTTTGTGGGACCAACGGCCGAGGATACCCTGCGTGCGTTGGGCATCGACGCGGCGTTTATCGGCGCCAACGGCATTCTGGATGGCGATGTGTCTACGTCCAATATGGACGAGGGCCGTATCCAGCAGCTCGCCTTTAGCAAGGCAGACTCGCGCTACTTGATCGCCGATTCAAGCAAGATCGGCAAGCGCGACTTCTACACCTTCTGCCGCCTGGACAGTTTGGACGCCGTGGTGTGCGAGCCGGGTATCGCCGCCGAGGATCGTGTCGCCATCGAGGAGCACACGCAGGTCATTTGCTAGCTAGCGCTACGGGATTGCCAACAGGCGATGCGGGAGGACTTTTACCTCCTGTCATTGTGGGGAATCAACGCGTGAGCGCTACGCGATATGACGCGTAAATGAGGACTCCACTACCAAATTGTCTCAACCTGTGACAGGTAGGGGTGAAATCACCAACCAGATGTTACAGATTGGGGGGATTGTCCTGTGCATTTGTCTCAATCTGTAACAGCTAGGACCCAAAAACTCGACTAGATGTTACAGATTGAGATTTTGTCTACCCAGCCATCATCTTTGTCTCGATCTGTAACAGTTAGACGGCTAAAAGCGAGTTAGATGTTACAGATCTAGATATTTCGAACCGGGTGCCCCCGTTCATCTCAATCTGTAACAATTGGGGCCGAAAATCCCTGCTAGATGTTACAAATCGAGACAAACGGCCTGCTCGGGTCGAGCCAAAACAAAAAAGCCGCATGCGAACCCGTGGAGGGATTCGCATGCGGCCGACAGGGGGTATGCGGCTTGAATTAGGCCATGAGCAGGCCGGTCTCCGCGACGTTCTTGTACCAGTACGCGCTCGCCTTGGGATAGCGCTTCTGGGTCTCGAAGTCGATGTAGAACAGGCCGTAGCGCTTGTTGTAGCCGTTGGTCCAGGAGAACTGGTCCTGCAGCGACCACACAAAGTAACCGTCGACGTTTACGCCGCCGTCGATTGCCTTGAGGATCCATGCGAGATGCTGGCGCATGTAGTCGATGCGAGGGGCGTCGTCGATAAAGCCGTCCTCGAAGTCGTCCTTATAGCCCATGCCGTTCTCGGTGATGTAGATCTTCTTGTAGTTGGGGTAATCGTTCTTAATGCGGAGCAGCAGGTCGTAGAGGCCCTCGGGATAGATGATCCAGTCCCAATCGGTGGTGGGTACGCCTTCGCGCACGCATGACTCGCCCACGCCCTTGAGGAACCAGCGCGAGGAGCCCTTGTCGCCGGTGCCATTGTGGTTGATGTCGTTTTCGCCCTCGGCGGCACGCAGGAACTGGCACTTGTAGGTGTTGACGCCCAGGCAATCGTTGTAGGGGAGCGCGGCGGTCAGCGCGGCGATGTCCTCGTCGCGGACGTCGAGCTCGCCGCCGGCGATATGGGCCAGCTTGGTCGCAGCCTCCATGGTGTCGGCTGCATAGTGGCCGCGGAAGGTGGCGTCGAGTACCCAGCGGTTGTTGATGACGTCGGCCATGCGAGCTGCCTCGCAGTCGGCGGCGTTGTTGGGATCGAGGGGATACTTGGGCTCCAGGTTCTGGACAATGCCGATCTCGCCCTCAAAGCCGCCCTCATGGAAGGCGACGACGGCCTTGGCGTGGGCCACCATCATGTTGTGCATGAGCTGGAAGGCCTTGTCCAGGCGATACTTCTCGCCGTGCGGCCAGTTGCCGACGATAAAGCTGCCCTCAGCGGTCGCGGGAATCTCGTTAAAGGTGAACCAGTGCTTGACCTCGGTGAACTCGGCAAAGCAGAACTTGGCGTACTCGACAAAGGCGTCGATCGTCGTGCGCGTCAGGAAACCCTCGTCGCCGTTCTGGTAAAAGGCCTCGGGCGTATCAAAGTGATCGAGCGTGACATAGGGGATAACGCCGGCTTTATTGCAGGTGGCAAAGAGCTCGTGATAGAAGGCAACACCCTCGGGGTTAATCTCGCCAGTGCCGCTGGGGAAGATGCGGCTCCAAGCGATGGAGACACGGATACCGTTGATGCCGAAGCGCTGGCACAGGTCGATATCGACCGGGTACTTGTTGTAGAAATCGCTTGCGGGATCGGGGGAGAAGCGACCCTGAGCAGCCAGGAAATCGTCCCAGGGCACTTTGCCCTTGCCGTGCGTACGGGTCTCGCCCTCAACCTGGTAAGCAGCGGTGGCGCCGCCAAACACAAAGCCGTCGGGGAACTGCATGGGGTTGGTCATGAGTCATCCTTTCTGTGGGATTCGAATAGGGAGGGGTGCCCGAACTGGGGATCCGGGCACCAACAGAGGGAGGAAACTAGTCGAGGTTCTCGCGGAGCCACTTGATGGCGCCAGCGGGATCGCGGGTAAGGTCGATATATTCCTTACCGCGCGGGGCGAGCAGCTTAATGCCCAGGCGATCGGTGTCGGCCTTCATGTCGTTGTAGTAGCTACGGACCTGCGGGGCAAGCACGATAACGTCGTACTGATCCATGATGGCAGTGTGCTGACCATAGGCGCCTGCGGAGGAAGCGATGTTCTCTCCGGTCTGTGCCGCACCTTCCTTGATGGCGTTGGCGAGCATGGCAGAGGTGCCGGCGCCGGCGCACAGGACGAGGACCTTCAGGCCGTCGACATCCTTCTTGGCGGATGCATCGGCAGCGGGCTCGGGCTGATCGGCGACAGGCTTGCTGTCAGCGGCGGCAACGGTCGTCTCGACGGTAGCGGTGGCCTGCTCGACAGCGGGCGCAGAGGCGTTGGCGGCGATGGCGGCGGCACCATTGGACTCAAGACCCAGCTCGGCGGCGCGCTCGGCCTCCTGGTCGCAGAGCAGCTTATCGTATGCCTTCAAGAACGGCAGGTAGATGATGGCGTCCAGCAAGATGATAATCGCGACAAATACCAGGGCGATAAGCTGGAAGTTCGTGGTGATGAAAATGCCGATGGGGGCGGGGGTGGCCCAAGGTACCACGAAGGAGAAACCGTTCATACCCACGTTATCGATAAAGAACTTGGCAACACTCACGTTGACGCAGCCGGCGGCAACAAAGGGGATGAGCATGTAGGGGTTAAGGATCATCGGCGCGCCAAAGAGCAGCGGCTCGTTGACAGCAAAGGCAACAGGAACAATCGAGGCCTTACCGACGGCTTTGAGCTGCTTGGACTTCATGAAGAGAATCAACAGAAGCGGCACGATGAACGTGGCGCCGGTGCCGCCGAACTCACCCACGAGCGACATGTTAAAGGTGAGGGAGTGGGCGGGGTGGCCGCCTGCCAGCAGAACCTGCAGGTTCTCGGCCTGGTTGGCAAGACGGATGGGGTCGATGCCCGGCTGGACGATCGAGGGGCCGTGGACGCCGATGAACCAGAAGAACGCGGTGGCTGCCTGGATAAGGATAAGGCCAGGATAGGTTTCTGCAGCGGTAAAGAGCGGGGAGAGCAGTTTGATAAGCAGCTCGGAGAACGGAACGCCCATGAGGTTGCGCACGACGACATCGATGATGCCGCAGATGATGACGGCGCCGCCAAAGGGGATAATGTCGCGGAAGTTCTGAGCGATGGCGCCCGGGACCTCCTTGGGCAGCTTAATGGTCAGATCGCGCGAGACGCAGAATTTGTAGACCCACACGGTGATGAACGCGGCGATATAGGCCGAGAACAGACCGCGCGTGCCCATGCTGGTGCAATCGAAGACCGAAAGTTCGGAGCCGTTGAACTTGGTGGTGAACTGCGTAACGGCGAGCAGCAGCATGCTGCACTGGGCGGCCACCATGGTGGAACCGTCGTTGAGCACTTTGCCGGCGGGCATGCGACGGTTCATGGAAGCCGTGAAGTTCTTGGCAGTGGTGCCAGCAACCATGATGCCCATAACGCCCATGGTGAAGTTGTACAGCTTGTTGCACCAGTCGATAAGCGGCTGGGGCAGCGTGATGCCGACTACGCCGGGAAGGGTGGCGATCAGCAGGAAGATCGAAGAGGTGAGGACGATGGGCATGCACCCAAGGAATCCGTCCTTAATGGCCTGGAGGTAGACGTTCCTCGAGATCTTCTCAAAGAACGGTTGATGCTTTTCGAGCATCTTTACGATGGCGTCCATAGAGCTCCTTTGCTACTTAATGCGCGACGCATGTGGATGGAACTGGTCGTCGATGGATGGTCAGGACTGCCCGGAAACCTTCCTGCTTAAGGAAGGCATTGCCAAATGACAACGTTGTCATTTCGTTAATGACAACGTAAGACATTTTTGGAAGAGCAACAAGGATTTACGGGTGAACGGTCGATATTGTCCGATAAACGGCTGATTTGTCAGTCGGGCAGGTAGTGTATGCTAGAACGCAAAAAACAAGCGATGCATAACCGACTGGAGAAGTAGTGGCAACGATGGACAAGAAAAATGTATCAATGAACGATGTGGCAGTTGCCGCGGGCGTTTCTCTCAAAACGGTGTCGCGCGTGATCAACGAGCCCGATAGCGTGTGCGAGTCGACGCGCGATAGGGTCCATTCCGCAATGGAGGCGCTCGGGTTTCGAACCAACTTTGCCGCGCGTTCACTCAAGTTGGGCCGTTACGGGTGCATCGGCGTGGTGATGTTCCACTTGTCGGGCGGCGCCGTGGACATGATTGACGGTATCGCCGATGCCGCCGAAGAACGCGGCTTTGCGCTCACGATGATCAAAAAGCGGGCAGGGGAGAAGATGACCCTTGCCGACGCAGCGCGCAGGATGTCGCAGCTGCCTGTTGATGGCATGATCTTCAATCTGCGCCAGATGGTCGACGACTTTGATACGTTTGAGGCACCGAAGGACCTCAAGACGGTGATTATCACGCCGATGGAGCATCCTACCTGCTCTACCGTTAGTGACGATCAAGAGGGTGGTGCGCGCATGGCGTGCGAGTACTTCTTGGATCATGGTCACAAGAACGTGTATTTCGTTTCGGGTAAGAAAGAGTCGCTGTCGAGCCAGTGCCGTATGAAAGGTTGGCGTGCGGCACTCGAGGCGCGTGGCATTGAGCCGCCCGAACCTCTGCAAGGCGATTGGAATGCGGATAGTGGCTATGCCGCGGGCCTTGTGCTTGCCGATAAACCCGATTGCACGGCGGTCCTCGCTGCTAACGACTGCATGGCAAACGGCGTGATGGTGGCTCTACGTGACAAAGGGCTCAGTGTGCCCGACGACGTGTCCGTGATCGGCTTCGATGATGAGCTCTACAAGACGATTCCCAACTCGATTCTGACGTCAGTGAAGTTTCGCCACCGCGAGCTGGGCGTCCGTGCGCTTAACGAGGTCGTCGCGGGTTTGGAAGCCCCGAGCTCCAGAAGTCGTACGCTTGTCTCGGGCGTGTTGGTCGAGCGTGCGAGCGTGCGGGATTTGCGGGCGTAGGCGTGCTCGGCTCGTTCATCTCAACCTGTAACAGGTAGGGCCGAAAATCTCAGCTAGATGTTACAGATTGAGATATTTCTGCTCGGGCGTTCTGTTTGTCTCGATCTGTAACAGCTTGGAGCGAAAAACTCAGCTAGATGTTACAGATTGAGACAAACGTGCGGTACGGTCTGCCCAAAAAAGGCCGGGGGCGGCGCGCCGTGTGACGTGCCGCCCCCGGCTGAGAAATGGGGACAGGTTATGTGGGCGGGTAACCCCGCAAGCCGCTAGTCCAGACGACGGGTCTGCGCTACGTGCTTGTACCAGTAGGCGCTTGCCTTGGGCGTGCGCTTCTGGGTTTCAAAGTCAACGTAGAAGAAGCCATAGCGCTTGTTGTATCCGTTGGTCCAGGAGAACTGGTCCTGCAGGCTCCACAGGAAGTAGCCGCCCACGTTGACGCCCACCTCCATGGCCTTGAGCAACCAGCGCAGGTGCTGCTCGATGTAGTCGATGCGCGGCTGGTCGTCCACAAAACCGTCCTTGTAGGGGTCCTTGTAGCCCATGCCGTTTTCTGTAATGAAGATCTGCTTATAGTTGGGGTAGCGCTGCTTAATGTAGACGAGCAGATCGAACAGGCCCTCGGGATAGATGATCCAGTCCCAGTCGGTGGTGGGGATGCCAGGCTTGTTCACATGCTCGCCAATACCCTTAACGCGCCAGCGGCCGGTGCCCTTCTCGCCCGTACCGTTGTGGTGCAGGTCGTTCTCGCCATCGTAAGCCTTCAAAAAACGGCACTGATAGTTGTTAACGCCCAGGTAGTCGTTGTAGAGCGCGGCCTCGCGCATAATTTCGAGGTCCTCGTCCAGAATCTCGATGGTGCCGCCCGAGACGGCAGCCAGGCGGTTGGCGCACTCCAAGGTGTCAGGCGCGTAGTCGCCGCGGAAAGTGGCGTCGAGCAAGAACTGGTTCTGCAACACGTGCTCGTTATTAGCGGCTTTGATGTCGGCGGGGTCGTTCTCGTTGAGCGGGTACTTAAACTCCAACGACTGGATGACGCCGATCTTGCCCTTAAAACCGCCATTGTGGAAGGCCAGCACGGCCTTGGCGTGGGCGAGCATCATGTTGTGCTCGCACTGGAAGGCTTCGGCCAGATGCGCCTTGACGCCGCCGGGGAAGGTGCCCTCGATGTAGGTGTTGGAGGCGTCCGCCCAGATCTCGTTAAAGGTGAACCAATAGGTCACCTGGTCGGCGTACTCCTTAAAGCAGAAGGTGGCAAAGTCCACAAAGGCGTCGATGGTCTCGCGGTTGAGGAAGTCGCCCTTCTCAAAGAGGGGCAGCGGCGTGTCAAAGTGATGCAGCGTGACGAACGGCTCAACATGGTGCTTATGGCATTCGGCGAAGAGGTCGTGGTAGAACTGGACGCCCTCGGGGTTGATCTCGCCGGTGCCGTTGGGGAAGATGCGGCTCCAGGCGATGGAGAGGCGGATGCCGTTGATGCCAAACTCCTCGCACAGTTCCAGGTCGACGGGGTACTGGTTGTAGAAGTCCGAAGCGGGATCGGGGGAAAAGCGCCCCTGGGCCTCCAGGAAGTCGTCCCAGGCAACCTTGCCCTTACCGTGAGTGCGGGTCTCGCCCTCTACCTGGTAGGCAGCAGTGGCGCCGCCAAAGACAAAGTCCTCGGGAAACTGCGCAGGCGGGTTAGTGACGCTAGCAGGGTTAACGGACATGATGATCCAATCGTCTAAATCGAAGGGCCAGCCGGTCTTGGATGGTCGGCTGGCCCTGAGCGTTACTTACTTCGAGAGTTGCTCGCTTACGAAGGCGAGAGACTTGTCGCCGTTCTGGGAGAGCTCGATGTACTGCTTACCGCGGCAGGCGACGCACTTGTTGCCCACGCGCTCGCAGTCCTTCTGAAGGTCGGCCAGGTAGCTTGCGGCCTGCGGGGCCAGGACGACCAGGTCAAAGTCGGGGAGCATGTCAACGTGGTTGCCATAGGCCTCGGCAGCGGTCTCGAGGTTAATACCGCGCTCCCTGGCAGCCTTGGCCAGCGCGTTGGCGAGCAGGCCCGAGGTACCGCCGCCCTGGCAGAGTACGAGCACGCGCTTGCCGTTGAGGTCGCTGGCGGTCGCAGCCTCGGTGGCGGGCGCTGCGGAAGCGGCGGGGGCGTCGGCCTTCACGGCCTCGGCAGCAGCGCCGGCGGCAACGCTCTTGGCGTCAGCCTTGCCCTGGAAGGCGTCGTTGAGCTTGGCGGCCTTCTCAGCGTTCTTGGCGGCGAGCTCCTCCTGGGAGATCTCGGCCTCCTCGGTGCACTTCTGGGCGTCATAGGCACGGAAGAACGGGTAGTACAGGGCAAAGTCGACGACCAGGATAAGGGCGAGCATCACAAAGGCGAGCGGCTGGAAGCCCAGGCCCATGATGGTGCCGATGGGGCCGGGGACGGTCCAGGGCAGGGTGTACATAAAGCCGTTCATGCCCAAGAAGTCGATAAAGATCTTGAGGATCCAGATGTTGGCGATCGGGGCAAAGACAAACGGGACAAAGAAGACGGGGTTGAGCACGATGGGCGCGGCGAACAGCAGCGGCTCGTTAACGGCAAAGCACACGGGAACGATGGCGGCCTTACCGACGGCGCGCATCTCCTGGGACTTGGCCAGGAAGCAGAACATAAAGACCAGGACAAGCGTGGCGCCGGTGCCGCCCATGCAGACGACGAAGTACTGGGCACCCTGGGTCAGGACAGCGGAAGCGTGCTGGCCGGCCTGGAACGCAGCCAGGTTGTCGGTCATGTTGGCAACGAGGGCGGCGGCGATGGCGGGCTCGACGATCGAGGGGCCGTGGACGCCCACGAACCAGAAGAGGCTCATGGCGCCGTAGATCACAGCAAGGCCGATGTAGCCGTCGGCAGCGGTGAACAGGGGCTGGAACACCTGGATGACGCCCTGGGCAAAGCAGAAGCCAAAGGCAGCGCGGAAGACGATGTCAAAGACCCAAAAGACGGTGATGCAGACGGAGAAGGGGATGATGTCCTTAAAGGTCTGCGAGATGTTGGGCGGAACCTGCTCGGGCATCTTGACGGTGATGTTGCGCTTAATGAAGAACTTGTAGATGATGCCGGTCACAAACGCAGCGATGAAGGCGGTCAGCAGGCCCTTGGAACCAAGGTAGGTGGTGTTGAAGCCGCTGGCGGCGTCCGTGGCGATCGTGTCGCTCGAAAGGAGCAGGAAGCCGATGATGGCCGCGCACATGCACGAGATAAAGTTGATCTGGTTATTCTTGGGCAGATCGCGGTTCTGGGCGTCGGCGAAGTGCTTGGCCGTGGTGGCGGCGCAGGCGATGGCCAGGATGCCCATGGAGTAGTTGTAGCACTTCCACAGGGCGTTGTTGATGTCATCGGGCCAGTAGAAACCCCAGATGTTGGGGACCGAGGCTACCAGGCAGAAGATGGACGAGAAGATGATGATGGGGATGACGGAGATAAAGCCGTCGCGAATCGCCTTGAGGTACTTGTTGCGGGCGATCGCGTTGAAAAAGGGCTGGCCCTTTTCGATGATGGCGATAAGTTGCTCCATGCAATGCTCCTAAGAGTCGGTGGGTTAACAACGATGGTAGCTTTTGGCGTTCGGTTGCCAAAATGTTGACGTTGCCATTTTGCGACACAAAAAAAGACGCGAACCGGTGGTTCCTGTGCCTGCGAACCGTTGATTCCCTATGCGTAAACGTTTGAGCCGCCCGGTGGCTCTGTGTTTGCACAATGGCAACGTTAACATTTGGGTGACAAAAGCCGTTCGGTGAAGCAAAAATGTCGGTGAACGGTAGGTTTTGGGTGGTGAGCGTATGGTGGGGGAGGCGTTGGATATACTTGAAGGCGGTAAAAATGACTGCGCAAGGTGCCACCAATGGCATCGTTGACATAGAAAGATCGACCTATGGCCGCTGTTAAAAAATCGGTATCCGTTAAGGATGTGGCGCGTCTCGCGGGCGTCTCGGAGCAGACGGTCTCGCGTACCGTGCACGATTCTCCCAGCGTGCGCCCCGAGACCAAGGAACGCGTGCGTGCCGCCATGCGCGAGCTGGGGTATCGCCCCAATTTTGCCGGTCGATCGCTGCGCCGTGGCAAGTTTAAGACCGTCGGCGTCGCCATGTTCAACATTACCGGTACCGGCAACCTCGACCGTATGGAGGGCTTTGCCGCCGCGGCCGACAAACATGGCTATGCCATCACCCTCACTAAAGTAGACGGGCATCCGTATACCCTCGAGAGCGCATCGTCGCGCATGAGCGCACTGCCAGTGGACGGTATGGTTGTGATCATGAATCGCATGCCGGCGGACTTTGGCACCTTTGAGCCGCTGCCCGGCATGCAGACGGTGCTCGTTACCATGCTGGAGCACCCGCTGTGCTCGACGGTCGATAACGATCAGTTCGATTGTTCGCGCCAGGTTGTCGAGTACTTGCTGGGGCAGGGGCACAAGACCGTGCACTTTATCTCGTGTCCCGAGCGCTCGCTTTCGGGCATGCAGCGCGAGGAGGGCTGGCGCGAGACATTGCGCGCGCATGGTATTGAGCTGCCGCGACTCATCCGTGGCGATTGGACGGCGCAGAGCGGATATGCCGCAGGCCAGGCTCTGGCGGACGATCCGACCTGTACTGCCATCTATGCCTCCAACGACGCCATGGCCTACGGCTGCATTCGCGGGCTCGAATCGCGCGGAAGGCGTGTGCCCGAGGACGCGAGCGTGGTGGGCGTTGATGACAGCCTGGGCGATATCGTGCCCGACCGTCGCCTGACCACCGTGCGCTTTGACAACAGGCGTGTCGGCATGTGGGCAGTCGATAAGATCGCCGGTGCCGAGGGGGGTGCGTCTGGCGTGGAGCACATGCTGATCCCCGGCGTGCTCGTAGAGGGCGATACGGTGCGCGATTTGCGCTAGGGCGCGGTCCTGTTTGGGTTTCCGTTAATCATGTTTGATATTGTTCGAAATGGTTTGGAAACCGTTCACGGGTGAAAATTGACCGTTCATAGCTTGAAATTATGTTTTGCGTTGTTCTTTTTTGTTTGAATGTTAATGTTTCTGCCATACAGAACGCAGCGCGTATGCCCGGACGCGATGCTCTCCATTGGTTCATATGTGAAAGGAACGCAATATGGCAACCAAAGAAGAAATCTCGATGGTTGGATTCGAGATCGTCGCATACGCAGGTGACGCCCAGACCGATCTGCTTGCAGCGCTCGATGCTGCTCGCGAGGGTGATTTTGAGAAGGCCGAGCAGCTGCACAAGGATGCCAGCGATGCGCTCATCGGTGCCCACGACACGCAGACCAAGCTGCTTTCGCAGGAGGCCGGCGGTGGCGAGATGGAGATGACCTTCATCATGGCTCACGCTCAGGACACTCTCATGACCACTATGATCCTGGAGAAGCAGACTCGCTTTACCATCGATGCCTACAAGCGCATCGCCGAGCTCGAGGCCAAGCTCGCCTAACGAGCCCGCACAACCAAGTCCCCTTCCAAAAGCTCTGCCGCAAACTCGCGACAGGGCTTTTTCTTTTTACCCGGCACTTGGGGACGTTCCTTATCTGCCGGCAGTTAGGGACACTCCTGCCATGCATTTGATCCTTTGAGGATGGAAGAAAACGGGTTATTAGGTTTGTTGCGGTGCCGACTCGACCCGTCGGTTACAAAACTATGCCGGTTTACTACGATGAATCGTATTCTTTCAACTATGGAAAGAACAGCGTTATCAAAGCCGCAGGTAGAAAGCTTGCCATTTTCTGCTAATAGCAAATGTGGTCGGTCCTATCGGTTTTACGGTAGTAAACCGGCATAGTTTTGAAATGGCACTGTTCGACTAGCAGCGTTATGGAGCTTCTGCACGCCCTCCCGTTCGGTTTTTCGCTGGGTGGGTATACTTCCATCCGCAATACAGGCCGGAATAAGGAGGTATCCAAATGCCGGGCAACGGATTGATTCAAAAGGGAGACGCGCACGAGATGGCTCATGGGCGTCCTGTCCAGATAACCGAGCACACGACGGTAACCGAGCTGCAGCCCAGCCTGTCCGATGTCGTGTGCGCAAACAAAAAGCTGCAGATTGGCTTTATCGTTGCGCTCGTGGTACTGGCGCTGTTGTCGGGCTTTGTAGTTCGTCCGCATTTTGCCGATACCAAGACCTGGGACTCCACCATCGAGGTCATCGATCAAAAGAAGGGCAATGTTTTGGCGCTCACGACCTCGTGCGTCGCCCTATCTGCGGGTATCACTGCGCTGCCGGGCGATACGGGAACGCCAGTTGCCGAGCAGCTCGCGCAGCTTTCAGGCAACCTTGGTATCGTGCTTGCCGTGCTCTACCTCGAGAAATACCTGCTAACTATTTTGTGGTCGGTTGGCTTGGGCATCTTAATCCCGTTTGCGTTGGTGCTCTTTGCGGTGTCGCTCGGCATTCACGGGCGCTGGAGCACGAGCACGGTCATTCGCCGTGTGGCGACACGCGTACTGGTGGTTGCCGTGATCGGCATGGCGCTCGTGCCCGCGAGCGTATGGGTGTCGCAAAAGGTCGATGAAACGTATCGCGTTAGCATCGAGGCGGCCGAGCAAAAGGCGGCCGACGCTGCGAGCGCGGCAGATAGCGATAGCTCCAAAACAAGCAAGAAAAAGACCGAGTCCACAGAGTCCAAGAACGTGCTTGAGCAGCTTGCCGACGGTGCCTCGGGTCTCGTCACGTCGGTGACCAGCGGCGCCAAGCAGATGACCGATGAAATTGTGCGGCAGGTGACCGATCTGATCGAAGGCGTCATCGTGATGATCGTGACCTCGTGCGTGATTCCATTGCTGGTGCTCGCGGCGTTCCTGTGGCTGGGACACGTACTGCTGGGGATCGATATTTCCGGCCCGGCGAACTATTTGACGGGCCGCTTTCTGAGTGCTCCGTCCAAGCACGCCAAAAAGGGCGGGCAGTCCGAGTAGCTAAAACAGCTGTATATACCGGGGAATACCGCCGAAGGGCGGCCGAGACACGTTCTCGGCCGCCCTTTTGTTTGTTGAATGCGCGGTAAGTCGGGCCTTTTCTGAGTCCAAACGGTCAGCAATCATCCGCGAACGGTAATTGTTCAAAAAAGAACAAAGATAAACAAATAATTGTTGCAGTAAATGTTCGAATGTGTTCAAATAAACATGAACAGTGAAGAACCGCACATTCAGATGCCCGGACCTGAACGCGATTCAACACTTCCAAACAGAAACTACGCACCTGCGTATCTCTCAAGGAGGATGTCATGAGAGTTGTAATCGCTTCCGATGCCGACGGTATGTCGATGAAGGAGTCCATCAAGGAGATGCTCATCGCCGACGGTCACGAGGTCGTCGACTATTCCGAGACCCCTGCCGCGGACTTTGTCGATTCCGCGACCGCCGTTGCCAAGGACCTGCTGGAGCACAAGGATTCCCAGGGCTTCGCATTCGATAAGTACGGTGTCGGCTCCTATATGGCCGCCGTCAAGATCAAGGGCATGGTCGTCGCCAACATTTCCGACGAGCGTTCCGCTTACATGACCCGCGAGCACAACGGCTCGCGCATGGTCACCATGGGCCCGGGCGTTGTGGGCACCGAGGTCGCCAAGAAGATCGCCCGCGAGTTCCTGCGCGCCCAGTATGCTGGCGGCCGTCACCAGATCCGTGTCGACATGCTCAACAAGATGGCCTAACGAGAGCCACCGAGAACTCGAACTTCTACCTCAACTTGTGAATTCAGACGAAAGGACGTTCTGATGAAGAAGACCATCGCAATCGGTTGCGACCATATCGTTACGGACGAGAAGATCTATCTGGCCGACCGCCTGGAGCAGGCTGGCTACAAGGTGCTCGACTGCGGCACCTACAGCCACACCCGTACGCACTATCCCATCTACGGTAAGGCCGTGGGCGAGGCTGTTGCCAGCGGCAAGGCCGACTTTGGCGTGGCCCTGTGCGGCACCGGCATCGGCATCACCAACGCTGTCAACAAGGTTCCCGGCGCCCGCTGCGCCCTGGTCCGCGACATGACCTCTGCCCTGTACGCTCGTCGCGAGCTCAACGCCAACATCGTGGGCTTTGGCGGCAAGATTACCGGCGAGTTCCTGATGGCCGATATCATGCTTGCCTTCCTGGAGGAGCCCTACGACAAGACCCCCGAGCACGATGCCCTGATCGCCAAGATCGATGCCTGCAATAAGGCCGACGCCGAGGCTCAGGCTGACCCGCACTTCTTCGACGAGTTCCTGGAGAAGTGGGACCGCGGCGAATACCACGACTAAGGAGGTTCTGGCGTTCTACCGAACGCCAGACCAGTCGACGCTGCGAAGCCATCTGGCGGGCGAGCTGCTCCGATAACACTTTTGCTTGCTGAGCTTGTGTGCTTCGTTTTGGCGGTACCTGGCATTCTGCAGCTTTTTAATTGACGGCTCGCGTTTCTGTGATGGGGCGCGGGCCGGTTTTCTAAACAGGAGTCCAACATGATTCTGACCGTTACCATGAACCCGTCGATTGATACGCGCTATCAGCTCGACAAGCTGATCATCGACGATGTTAACCGCGTGATGCCCGAAAAGACCGCTGGTGGCAAGGGCCTCAACGTGAGCCGTGTGCTGCTGCAGCTGGGTGACGACGTGCTCGCGACCGGCCTGCTTGGCGGCCACATGGGTGCCTATATGGCCGAGCTCATGGATGCCGATGGCGTCAAGAATGACTTTGTGCCCATCGCCGGTGAGACGCGCATTTGCCTGAATATTCTGCACGAGGGTAATCAGACCGAGCTGCTGGAGAGCGGCCCACAGATCGTCCCAGCCGAGCTCGAGGCCTTTACAGCCAAGTTCGCTGAGCTTGCAGCGAAGGCGGACGTTGTGACGCTTTCGGGCTCGCTGCCGCGTGGCGTCAACGCCGGCTACTATGCCGAGCTCGTCAAGATCGCCGAAGAGGCGGGCGCTAAGGTGCTGCTCGACACCTCGGGTGCATCGCTGGAGGCCGCGCTGGAGTCCGACGCTAAGCCTGAGCTCGTAAAGCCCAACCTGACCGAGATTAACGGCCTGCTAGGTACGTCCTTTACGACCGATGATATCGATGCCCTGCGTGAGGCGCTTGCCGCCGATGGCCTCTTTGCCGGTATCCCTTGGGTTGTCGTTTCGATGGGCGCTGCCGGCTCGGTGGGCTTCCATGAGGGTCGCGCGTTCCGCGCCAAGACGCCCGCGATTGCGGCTGTGAACGCGACGGGTTCCGGCGACTCGACCATCGCCGGCTTTGCGCATGCCATTGCTGCTGGTGCCGACGACATCACGGTGCTCAAGACCGCCAATACCTGCGGCAAGCTCAACGCCATGGATCCCAAGACTGGCCACCTGGTCATGGACCGCTGGGACGAGATCTACAACAGCGTTGTCGTGACTGAACTTTAGGGTTACGGCGTTTTACCAAACGCCGTAACGGCTCGACGCTGCAAACCCGCCAGAGCGGCAATCTGCCTTTCAACTTCGGTGGCATGACCAAAAGGTCAATGCCGCCTTGTTTCAAGGCACCTTGCTCGCTCTGGCGGGTTTTCGCTCATATGACCCAATCCGCTGTCAAGAGCCACAATGGCCCCGCCGACCGCT
>UQHQ01000003.1 GCA_900540945.1 uncultured Collinsella sp.
GCGCGGCAAGGAGATATATTGCCAGACCGGAGGGGCCCCGGGGGCGGGAATCTGGCACTCCATATTTTGTTCACAAATGAATCGATCCTTCAGTTGTTCCACTGAAGTCATGTCTGAAGCATCGGCTTCTGGTATTGGCGATGACCAGCTGGTTTATAGGTGTTGAGGCGTCGGCCATCTCTGCTGGGCTACTTTACTCTAAAGACATTAGGTTTTGGTTTCCTGTCGGTAAAAGGCTGGTTTTGGCCGCCAGGCGTCCTTATATATAGAGAAGATCTGGTTCGAACCCGCGTCGCGACAACAAAAAAAGCGACCGGCATCCGCCAGTCGCTTTTCTATTCTATGGTGGGCCGTCAGGGGTTCGGGCCCGCTGCGCGGGCGACCGCTGCGGCGCTTTCGCGCCTTGCGCGCTGCGCTGGCAAACGCTCGCGCGTTTCCTCAGCTCCGCGCCCTTTCGGGTTCGAACCCATGAAGGGGCGACAAAAAAGACGGCCAACCGAAGTTGACCGCCTCAACAATCTTTGGGTGGGCCGTCAGGGGTTCGAACCCTGGACCTTGGGATTAAAAGTCCCCTGCTCTGCCAGCTGAGCTAACGGCCCGCGGGTGGCATTGTACCACGGTCTGGGACTATTCCCAACTCCATTGGCCGTTCTGGAAAATCACAACTTCGCGTCCATCGGGCGTAATGCCCACAATATCGATGTCGTCCGTACCGATCATAAAGTCGACGTGCGTGCTCGAAACGTTGACGCCATGCTCAATGAGCTCCTCTTTGGACATATCATATCCACCCTCAATGCACTCGGGGAAGCCGACTCCCAGTGCAAGATGGCAGCTGGCATTCTCGTCATAGAGCGTGTCATAGAACAGGATGCCGCTTTCGCGAATCGGCGTGTTCTTGGAAATGAGCGCAACCTCTCCCAGATGAGCAGCGCCCTCGTCAGTATCGATGATACTTGCGAGTGTCGCCTTTCCCACACGGGCGTCGTAATCCACCACACGACCGTTCTCGAACTTGATCCAAAAATCGTCGACCTTGTTACCGTGATGGATAAGCGGCATTGCGGAATAGACGATTCCGTCAGCACGCATACGATCGGGCGAGGTGAAGACCTCCTCGGTGGGGATGTTGGGGAAGAAGGGGTGACCGTCGGGGGTCTCGCCCTTACCGCCGGCCCACTCATGCCCCTTCGTCATACCAATTACCAGGTCGGTTCCATTCGAAGCGGTATAGCGCAGGCAGTCGAAACGATTTTCGTTCAGAAAGCGCAGGTTCTTTTCAAACGCCGCATCGTGAAGCTCCCAGTCACTCTCCGGATCTTGGCCGTCAGCACGGGCGGTATGCAGAATCGCAATCCATAGTTTATAGATTGCAACCTCATCGGCGTCTCCCGGGAACACCTCGCGCGCCCAAGCCTCGACCGGCGCTCCGGCAATGCACCACGGGTTGATGTTGTAATCCAGTCCGCGGCGGAAAATCTTGCACTGCGTGTTCCTCGCCTTGGAAGCGGCAGCGGGCTTGGCAGGATCGATGCCCTTGAGAGCGGCGGGGTCAGCACCCTCGATAAAGATAAAGCAGGCACCGTCCTGGGCCAGAGAATCCAGCTGTATGCGCTTCCACTCGGGCGTCTGCCCAAAATAGCTTTTCTCGACATGCTCGTACGCAAGCCTCGTCACGGCGTCGTCGGCCCAGATGACCGTCACGTGACCGGCACCGGCGTCATAAGCCTCCGCAACCACCACGCGCGCAAATGATGCGCACTCGACGGGAGACTGAACGACGACCTCCTGGCCGGGCTTAACGTTTACACCCTTGCGGACAACGAGACGCGCATAATTTTTAATCTTGGGCTCAAGGGTCTTCATGCCCTCAAGAGCTTCCTCGACCGTTAGGGCAGCTCGAATCATGTGCCACTCCATCTATCTATAGAACAGTAAAAAGGCGCGCCGCAAAAACGACGCGCCTTATATCTTAGCGATATGTATGGATACAAACGCTACTTCTTCTTGGAGTCCTTCTTGTCCTCCTCGGCAGCCGAGCGCTCGATAAGAGCGTTGAGCTTGTTCTCGGACATGCCCTCGGCCTGCGCGCGGTACATGTTGCGCAAGGGACGAATACGAACGAAGTCGTAGATAAAGTCACCCAGGATGATGACATAGGACAAAACGATGCCGACCATCTGAACAGGACTGGACACCGTGCCGCCGGGAGCGAAGTAGAGCGAAGCCCAAATTGCCACGACGAGTACCATGCCGATGGCGAGCACGGCCCACCAGATACGACGGCGCTTGGTGTAGTCCTCATCCTGCTTGAGAAGAATATTCGACACCGTATAGATACGATCCTCGCGAGCACGCTGCTTGGCCTTGCGGGCGCGCTTCTCCTCCTTGGAAAGGCCTTCCAGGTTTTCACCCTTCTCGAGCTCTTTGCGGCGAGCTTTAGACGAAGCCGGCACGACGCGAACGGAGCTCGCTGCTTGGCGGGCGGGTTTAGCAGATGCGGCGGACTTGCGCGCAACCCCGGTAACTTCGTGGGATTGCGTGCGCTTGTTCGTGGCGCTACGGGTACTCACTTATGCGTTCTCCTTCATGCTTGTGAACTGGGAGCCCGTGATGATCTGGAAGGCCTCGCGATAGCGCTCGGACGTGCCATCGATGACCTCGGCGGGCAGGTGCGGGGTCTCCCCCGTCATATCCCAGTTGGCCTTGAGCCAATTGCGGACGAATTGCTTGTCGTAGCTAGGCTGGATCTTGCCCTCCTCGTAGCTGGCGGCGGGCCAGAAACGGCTGGAGTCGGGCGTGAGGCACTCGTCGATCAGCGTGACCTTGCCATCGATAACACCAAACTCAAACTTGGTGTCGGCAATGATGATGCCACGGGTCGCTGCATACTCGGCAGCAGCCTTGTAGATCTTGAGAGACAGATCGCGAATCTGCGTGGCGATGTCCTCGCCAACGATCTCGCAGCAACGCTCAAACGAGATATTCTCGTCGTGATCACCGATCTCGGCCTTCGTGGACGGCGTGAACAGCGGCTCGGGAAGCTTGGAGGCCTCGGTCAGACCCTCGGGCAGCTGGATGCCGCAGACGGTGCCGTTCTCGTCATAGGTCTTCTTGCCCGAACCGGTCAGATAACCGCGGACGATGCACTCGATAGGAATCGTCTGGGCCTTCTTGACCAGCATGGCGCGGCCTGCGAGGTAGTCACGATACTCGGCAAACTCCTCGGGGAAATCCGCCGGATCGATGGAGACGAGGTGGTTGGGGACGATATCGGCAAACTTGTCGAACCAGAATGCCGAGATGCGGTTGAGCACCTCTCCCTTAAACGGAATCTCGTCGGGGAGAATAAAGTCGAACGCAGAAATGCGATCGGTGGCGACCATCAGCAGGTTTTCGCCGGCATCGTAGATATCACGAACCTTGCCACGGGAATCCGGACGACGCTCCATCGTTGTCACGTGAGTCACTCCTTACCTAAATACGACAGAAATGCGGGTTCTTTCCCGCATGTTTTCGCAAACTCGGAGCGGCAGGAACGCGGCCCCTCCTTCACCGAATAGCGAAAAGCTAGTGCTCCATTGTAGTAGATGCCGCGTCCGCCGTGTGCTCGCGAGGCAGATGAATCGTAAAAGTCGTACCCTTTCCAAGCTCCGACTCCACGGATATGTAGCCATGGTGACGCTCGACGATTTGCTTGGTCACGGCGAGGCCAACGCCCAGGCCGCCGGCTTCGCGGGCGCGGCTGGCATCTGCGCGCCAAAATCGCCCGAAGATGCGCGACAGGTCGTCCTTGGCAATACCGATACCGGTATCCGAAACGGCAATACTGACATGCTTGCGGTCACTGAGCACCGACACCACGACCCAACCGCCCTCGGGGGTGTAGCGCATGGCGTTGCTCATGAGGTTGATGACGCACTGCGTGATCATGTCGGGATCGGCCTCGACGACATCGTCGTGACCTTGGGTCTCGTCAGCAAAGCGCAAGCGCAGATCGCGGTCAACAAATAGGCGCTCCTGAGCGTTGACGATAGACCGCACAAAGGGAACCATGTCCACCGGTTCGAGATTGAGCGGCGCCGTGCTGTTTTCCATACGCGATAGGTCGAGCATCTGCTGCACCAAACGAGCCAGGCGGCGCGTCTCGGAAGCGACCGTCTCCAGATGCTCATCGTCGGTGGGATACACGCCGTCCTGCATGGCCTCGACCGTTGCAAGCATGGCCATGAGCGGCGTGCGAAGCTCGTGTGCGACATCCGAGGTCAGGCGCTTTTCGTGCTTCATATCTTTCTCGAGCGAGGTGGCCATCTCGTCAAAGGTCTCACCCAACTGATCGATTTCATCGTCGCCGCGCAAACCGGTACGAGCGGACAAATCGCCGTCGCGAATTTGCTTGGCTGTGCTGGTTATACGATGAATCGGTCTGGTAAGCATGCGCGACACGAACGATCCGATAACAACTGAGATGCAGACCGCAACAACCGCGGCAAGGGCCATGGCGTTAAAAGTCTTTTCCCTAAACGCAGAATCCGCCTTGGTGAGCAGGGCATCGGAGCCGATAGCCCATAGCTTCACCTGTCCGACATGCTCGCCAGAAGACGTTATGATTTCGACGTTGGCAACGCTATCGGAGTCGGTGGGCGCCGACGAGACCGGGCTATGCGAGGCCTTTTTACCGCTCGAGCTGCTCGACGCCGATTCGCTCTCGCGCACATCGGCGGTCGCACTTGCCGAAGGCCATGAGTCGTCATAGACGACAACGCCCTTTTTGTTGACAACCTGCATACTCAGGTCGTCGGACACCAAGCTCGATGTCGCGACCGTGCGTAGCTCGCCCGCAGTCCAGTTGCCGTTTTCCTCGTACGACGTCGCAAGCTTTTCGGCGGCAGAATTGGCAATCTCGACGATATTGGAGCGCGTGTAATCCGAAAAGACGGTACCCCACACAACGGAGACAACGCCCACCAGCACCAATACCGTCATGAGCGACGTCAGGGCAAAAGCCAAGGCCATGCGCGAGGGATAGCTCATCGCTGGCCGTGAATCGGAACGAGGCGTGTTCCAACTTGCCTTGGAACCCGCCTCGTTCTCCTGCTTATGCTTTTGCCCAATTTCAAAGCGCGCAGGTGTCATATGTGATTTCCCTATTTCTCGTCCGACTTATCGGTCTTGGCCGGAGCCTCGAAGCGATAACCGACGCCGTGAACGGTGTAGAGCCACTTAGGCTTCTTGGGGTCGTCGCCCAGCTTGGCGCGAAGGTTCTTGACGTGACTGTCGATGGTGCGCTCGTAGCCCTCAAAGTCATAGCCGAGCACCTTCTCGACCAGCTCCATACGGTTATAGACGCGACCAGGATGGCGAGCAAGCGTGGTGAGCAGCTTAAACTCGGAAGCAGTCAGGTCTACTTCCTTGTCCTCGACCAAGATCTTGTGGCCCGAGATATCGATGACCAGATCGCCAAAGTCGAGCACCTCAACGGCGGGCTCGTCTGCCTGGTGAGCACGACGGAACAGGGCGCGGACGCGGGCGACGAGCTCACGCGGCGAGAACGGCTTAATCAGGTAGTCGTCGGCACCAAGCTCAAGGCCGATGATGCGATCCTCGATCTCGCCCTTGGCCGTCAGCATAATGATGGGGACATCCGAGGTGTCGCGAATGGTGCGGCAAACGCGCTCGCCGGGAATCTTGGGGAGCATAAGGTCGAGCACAACCAGGTCGAATTGGTGCTTCTCGAACTCCTCGATCGCAGACTGGCCGTCGCCGACGCCAACAACCCAGTAGCCCTCGCGCTCGAGATAGGCAGCGACAGCGTCACGGATTGCCTTCTCGTCCTCGACCAGCAGAATCTTTTTTGCATCTGAAGCCATAACACGGCCCCCCTGTCTCAATTAGCTAAGAACAAGCCCATTTTAACGCACCTATGCCCGCCGAGCACCGCTACAGTGCGGCGGCTCGGCGGGCGGCACTCACAATTACAACGCGTTTATTCCCCCGTTGGCGCCCTTTTAACCCCTCGGCGCTAAAGAGAGAACAGGCGGGCGGTAACCGTCTCGGGAATTCCTTGGCTATTACGCACCGTGGCATAGGTTAAAAACGTATTCGATTTACCCGCCGTAGCTGGATAATCGCCATATTCGAGAGCGCGGTCGGGCGACAGCAGCGAACCATAGGTTTTGGCGGAGGTATCGATCAGAAAATGCGATGCCTGAACCTTAACCAGATATTTGCCTTTTCTGCCGGCAGCACACGCAAGCGGCTCGCGCGACAGGAATAGGAACGTCCCATTCTCGTTACCGATATAGGTGCCCATGTTGCCTAGGCTCCCCACGCCGCTATAGGTGGCCTCGATGGAGAACACAAACGTGTCGCCCATATATACGGCCTCGAAGGGAGACACCGATGAGGGAAGGACCAGCTGAGCCCTCTTGGTATTGTTGCCGTCCGTCAGGTCGATCGCCGTCATGCCGTAGTAGACGCCCTCGTCGTTGCGCACACGCGGGGAAATGGTCAAGATGCCGTCACTCACACGCGGGGCGGATGCAAAGCGGCCCGTTGACTTCCAAATGGCCTCGGCCTTTGCCTCGTCGAGCGAACGGCGGTAGCAATACGAGTCGTGACTCGTCTTATTGCCGCCTGCAGCAGGCATCTTGTACCAAATGACGGACGATTCGAACGCCGTAAACAGCGGCGGGTCGTAGTCCTTGCCGCCTCGGTCGAGCTCGACCACATCGCCGACAAGCGACGCACCTGCCGTATTTTGCGCATAGAGCTTCCACGATGCGTTCGCAAAGTTCATCTCGATCCAAGCAAATACGCCATCGCCGGCGCGGACATCGTAAAACGAATACCCCGCACCTTCGACGGGGTCCTCGATGAGTGTCGCGAGCGAACCGTCGCCCAGGTTGAGCACACCGAGCGTGTTGGCATGCCGCGCCGATGCGGGTGCCATCATCGCCGCGGCGTAATCGCCGTCGCAGTAGTACAGCAGCGTACCCAGAGGCAATGTCCATGAAGCTGCAGGCTCGAGGTCGATTTCGACAGCCTCGTACTCATCCGTAATCGAGACAATCTTTGAATCGTCCTTGATAACCTGCGGCTCGCCGGCGGCATCATCACTCGTGCCCGTTTTTTTCGAGCAACCGGCCAGTACGGCAGCAGTACCGGTAGCGGCGCCACCCAGCACAAAACCTCGACGCGTTATTCCATTCTTAAAGCGGTCGGCGATACCCATTAGGCGATCTCGGCGCGAGCGGCCTCGATAGCGCGCGTAAGCTGATCGGCGCAGGAGGTCTTTTTCATACCGCAGGTATTACCAGCGAGAACCTCGATTACGCGATCGGCAGGAGCACCCTCGACCAGCTTGGAGATAGCCTTGAGATTGCCGTCGCAGCCACCGGTAAACTCGACGCCCAGCACTTTGCTGCCGTCATCGGAAAGATTGAGGTGGATATTGCGAGAGCATACACCCTGAGGCTTGTAGTCAAAACTAATCATTGAGATCCCCTCTCAGAAAGAAATTTCAGACGTCTATTATCCCCGCCTGGCCCGACTTATTATCGTAAGCACCGATTCAACATCCTACGATGCATAGATTAGTGGGGGCAAGATTAGCAGCCCGTACCCCGTGCGTGGACTGTGCGCTTCTCCCGATACATATTGTGGTCGGCGACACGATATACATCGGCCAGCGTATTTCCAGCCGTCTCGACGGTCGCCACGCCAATCGATGCGCTGACCGTCAGCGCCTCATCGCTTACCGCGGCAAGACCGAGACGAAGATCCTGTTCCAGCCCGAGCGCAGACTCGTTGTCAGTATGGGGGCAAACCAGCAAAAACTCGTCGCCGCCAACGCGCATCGGCAGGTAATCCGCACCAGCCACCCGCCGCAGCACGGACGCCGTCCGTCGCAGCAGTTCATCCCCCATCTCGTGACCGTAGATATCGTTGGTCCGCTTGAGATAATTGCAGTCCAACATAATCACGCTCACGGGCAAGCCCTCGTTTACCAGGCTATCTCCGCGCGATTCAAGGTAGTTGCGGTTGCGAAGCCCCGTCAGTTTGTCTTGGTATGTCAGCTCCTCGGCATGTTTGACCATCGATATGTTGTGCGTCGCCACGACGACCGACTCCAGCCGGCCTTGCTCATCGCGATGCTGGGGGACAACCTGTAGCGAGTACCAAGCGCCTCGACAATCTCGCACCTCGGCAGCCAAGTACGGTACGCCCTCCATACGTTCGCGAAGCGTACTTATATCTACGAGTCCCACAACCGCTTCGCGGCTTTCGGGGCTCACGACATCCCGGCAGACCGTGTCCATAAAGTCATATGCCTCGCTGTGCTCGGCAAATATCTTCGCTATCGTCGGCGACATATTGATTCCCTCGATCTCGAGGGTGTCGAGATGCAAAAGGAAGGTCGAATCGTAGATGGCGCTTATGGCATTGATAATGCCGAGCTGTTTATCCTTTTCGACCAAATTGCGGCGATCAACGATATTTCGAGCCAACAGTACCACGACCCAAAACGCAAGGCACACCAAGACGCCAGCGGCGACAAATGTGATCCTGCCAGACATGACCTCAGATTTGGGATACAGCGCAAACAGGCGGTAGTCCTTGTATGCCGCACGCACCGCGTACCATTTGTCTCCTCGATATTCGATGCGCGTTAGGCCATCGTCTTTCCACTCAACCCCTGCGCTGGTGAGGAATCGGGCGAGCGACACGTCAGCATCGGCGCTGTTGGATGAGACAATCTCCGCATCCTCCATAACAAGCACCGTGGGGCCCTGGTGGAAGGTGCTGTTCGAAAGCACGTCGGCTATGGCATATGAATAGTCGTCCGCTGGATCGGAAACAAATGAGCGGTATGCCAAGGCAACGCCGTCGCCATACGGGATAGCACAGACGGCAAAAACGACACCACGGCGCTCGACGACAGTTGAGTAGGTCACTTTGGAACCTTGATACATCGATGCGACCGGCGCACAGGCCAGCTCCTCTCGCCACAACATGAGCGGATCGCGACCATCGATGTCGTAGTGGGCAGCCATATGGCCATCGGAGTCCATGACCATCAGCCCCGAAAGGTTCTCGGCATGGACAAATTGCTCGATAAGATCGTCGTTAACCTCAACGCGATCAGAGGACAGGAACGTCGCAAACGATTCGATCGCGGCGAGCAAATCGTGCGTCTCTTCGGTTTTTCTCCCCTGTTCGTAGCGGTCATATTTTTCGCAAGCGTTTTCCAAAAACGCCATGGTTTCTTGGCCAAACCCAAGCGTTTTTTCGAGGCAGCGATGGGTTCCAACCGTATACAACAGGCCTAACAAGACAGCGCTGACAATAACGCCGACAGCTATGACGGTCAGAGTCTTTCGACGCAAGCGGTGCTCATCATTTGTCATGGATTTGCTCCTTGCCCGCCCGTCGTCGCTCCTGTCTTGTAATTGCCCACAATACGGTCAATCGTGCCATCTCGGTCCATGGCAAACAATGCGGTATTGAGATCCTTTACGATCGGTCCTTCATAGCCGTCATCAAACGCGACGCCCAGATCAACCGTCATAACGTTGTCAGCGAACACGCGGTAAAGGCCGGGATACCGGGCGACAAGTCGGTCAAGCGGCTGAACGTCCGCCATCCAACAGTCGACATACCCTTTGACGAGGGCGGCTTTGCAGAGTTCGGCAGAACCATACGATTTGATTTGCACGTTCGGCGAGATTTCCAGATCCCCTGCGAGCAATCGGCGTTCACTCACCGAGCCCGCAATTACCGCGATGGTCTTGCTTCCATCGAGATGCGCCAAGGACTTGATGCCACTCGTTTTCTTGGCGGCAACCGAGACCGTCACGGTTAGATACGGCTCGGTCCAGTAATACTTATCCTCGCGATAACAGGGAGAATAATCACACCACAGGCAATCGATATCACCGTTTTCGAGCAGCCGGTCGCGATCGTTCCAGTCAATATCGACAAACTGCGGCTTGATCCCCGCACGTTTGCAGGCCTCGCGGGCGATGTCGATATCGATACCGGCGTAATCGCCCGTGGTATCGACATACACATAGGGGTCGTTATCCGTAACGCCGATTTTGAGTACCGGGAGGTCTTTGTCGGCTTCATTCGGGGAGGAAGAACTGCTTCGAACGGTATACGTCAGGGCGGCCACACAGGCGGCAACAAGGAACATGAGCGCAAACAAGACGACGGCGGCTCGCTTGATACGTCCGGGCACAAGCCTCCCTTCATCGAAACAGCAGTCGGATTTCATTGTATACCAGGGGCTGAGGCGGCAATAAAAAAGCGCCTCACCCAAAATGGGCAAGGCGCCAAAGATTGAAATGCATCCGCAAGCGGTCGAATTAGGTTAACCCTACTCGAAGTTCAGCTGCTCCAGGCGGTCGAAGACCGTATCGATGCGGGTGAGGAAGTCCCACGGATCAAAGATCTCATCGAGCTTCTCCTGGCTGACGGTGCAGCGCGGATCGGCCTCGAGACGCTCCTTAAAGGTGGGGCCGGAGACACAATCCTGCACCTCATGCCAGGTGGCCATGGCGTTTTCCTGCACGATAGCGTAGGCGTCCTCGCGGGTGATGCCAGTGTCGACGAGGGCCAACAGCACCTTGGAGGAGAAGATAAGGCCGCGGGTCTTGTTGAGGTTGGCCATCATGCGAGCCGGATACAGCTGCAAGCCGTCGATAACGCGGATGAGGCACTGGAACATGTGGTCAAGCGCGATGAAACTATCGGCCTGGGCGACACGCTCGGCAGAGGAGTGCGAAATATCGCGCTCGTGCCACAGGGCGACGTTGTCGAAGGCGACCTGGGCGTTGGACTTCACGATGCGCGACAGGCCACAGACCTTCTCCATGGTGATCGGGTTGCGCTTGTGCGGCATGGCGGAACTGCCCTTTTGACCCTTGCGGAACGGCTCCTCGGCCTCGAGCGTATCGGTCTTCTGCAGATTGCGAACCTCGGTAGCGATGCGCTCGCAGGTGGCTGCCGTGGTGGCAAGGACGCCGGCGAGGTAGGCGTGGTGATCGCGGCTGATGACCTGCGTGGACAGCGGGTCGTGGACCAGGCCCAGGTGCTCGCAGACGTACTCCTCGACGAACGGCTCGATGGAGCTGTAAGTGCCGACAGCACCCGAGATGGCACCGAAGGCAACGTTCTTGCGGGCATCCTCAAGACGGTCCAGATCGCGCTTGAGCTCCCAGGCCCAAGAGCCGAACTTCATGCCGAAGGTCATCGGCTCGGCGTGGATGCCATGAGTACGGCCGGCACAGAGTGTGTTGCGCTCCTCGAAGGCACGACGCTTGCAGATCTCGCCGAGCTTCTTGACGTCCTCGATGATCAGGTCACAGGCCTGGGTGAGCTGGTAGCACAGAGCCGTATCGCCCAGGTCGGAACTGGTCATGCCGTAGTGGACCCAGCGGCTGGGCTTGGGGTCGCCCTCGGGAACATCGGCGTCGATGTACTCCTTCATGTTGGTCAGGAAAGCAATAACGTCGTGGCGCGTGACTTCCTCGATCTCATCGACCTTTGCCTTCTCAAAGTTAGCGTGATCGCGGATCCACTGGGCTTCGTCTTTAGAAATACCGATCTTGCCGAGCTCCGCCTGGGCCTCGCAGGCCAGGACCTCGATCTCCTGCCAAATGGCGTACTTGTTCTCGAGGGAGAAGATGTGTCCCATCTCCGGGCGAGTATAGCGATCGATCATAGCGGCTCCTTTTTGGCTATTGGCACGTTGGTCGTAACTTAACTATTGTACCGTGCGTAGGTGCAAGTATGGGCAGCAGGCATTAACCTAACATTTTGCCGCAAGAGCGGCCATGGGGACGTCCGCGTATTTGCTTCGCAAATCCGCACCGGCTGCGGGCGCCTGCCGGATTCGCGGAGACGGTGGGGGAAACTTTGTTGAATTGGCCGTCCCCGCGTCTCTCGTGCCCGGTGGAGCGGGCAACGGGACGTCCGCGTATTTGCTTCGCAAATACGCACCGGCTTTAGGCGCCTGCCGGCGCCTTCGCCTGCTCGCTACAAACGCTTCGCGTTTGCTTTACGCTCACACCCTGGCGGGTTCGAGTCCCGGCACTTTATTGAAAAAAGCACGGCACCGCAATGGTGCCGTGCTTGTGCTTTTAACTGGAGCGGGCAACGGGACTCGAACCCGCGAGTGTCAGCTTGGGAAGCTGATGCCTTACCACTTGGCGATGCCCGCATATGTGGGGGATAGTATAACGCGGTTGTCTTGTTCGATACAAGGGTGACGATACTTGTTTTAGCTATGGAGAATCCTCCTAAAAATAGGCCAATTGTGTAGATGAGGACCTGTAGGCTCTTTTATTTACCATTGTCTACCTGCAGATTTATTCCATTGTCTTTCGTAGGCGCCATTTGTCAGATATCGGGCAAGCTTTTGGTCAGGCTCCGGTACTTACCCGCATGAACCTCGGGGGTAGCCTCATCCCAAGCGCCGCGGCCTCCCCGTGCGGCGCACGAGGGATAAGGAGCAGCCATGTCCAACGCACCCACGCACTCTGTCCACAGCGCAATCACAGCAGGATCGCTGCTCCTAGTCCTCTTTTTACTTTTAGGCTGCATGACACCGGATGCCGCGCTCGCCGTCGACGGTTATGAATCGCTCGGATTCCGCACTATCAGCAATGAATGCGGTCCTTTTGAAGTTGGCAAATACGAGGCACAGGATTCTTCGATTGCCTACTGCATGAACCAGGAGCGCTTTGGCCCTAGCACACCGGGCGGACCCTGGCTCACCTACAATCAGGGCTGGGTATGGCTCGAAGACGAATTCGCGGCCATCATCTGTCATGGCTACCCCACCGCCACATCCTTTGGCGGGCATAACCTATCCCCCGATCGAGCACGTGCCGCAACCCAACTTGCCGTCTGGATGCTCAACGGCACCACCCATACCGACGGATCATTCTCATATACAACCGCCCGGGGCGTCACAGAGAGGGGAAATTTTTCCGGCGACAATGAGGTCGTTGCCGCAGCGCGCTGGCTCCACGACGGCGCCAAGTCGGGAAGCATTAAAGCCGCACCGCATCGCGCGCGGCGCTATTTGGGAGCTGTGTCGGGCGGCAGTAAACGTCAAGACATGCTCTACGTGCTCCCGGCCGTCTCCGCATCCTTCCAAAAACAGTCAGCCAACGCCGCCATCACGAGCGAAAACGATACCTACAGGCTCGACGGAGCGAGGTTCGACATCTATGAGAGCGTCGGCGACAAGCGTGTCGGCAGCATCCAGATGGACAGCAGTGGTCGCGCGCAGGCGACACTTTTGCCCAACGCGGCATATTACCTGGTCGAAACCAAAGCTCCGGCGGGTTATATCCCCAGGAGTGACCACATCGCCTTTTCCACCGGCAATGACGGCGGGAATGTCGTCATCGATGAGCAGCCCGGTACCATTACCCTGCGCATCGCAAAGGTCGATGCCGCGACAGGGGCAGGCCCTCAAGTCAGCGCGTCACTTGCCGGCGCTGAGTTCACCTGCGTCTCACAGTCTACCCCGGGCTGGACGCACACCCTCACGACGGATGAGGACGGCCGGGCAACACTTACCGACATCCCCCTGGGCACCTTTAGCATCTATGAGTCGAGAGCTCCCGAGGGTTATCTGCCCTCCAATGAAACCTGGAGCTATACCATCGGTGCCGACCAGCTCGGAGACGCGGGCGTCGTTGAACTCGAGCGTCGCATCCCCAACATCCCCATCGCTTTTGACCTCGAGATTTCAAAGTTCAAGGACTGCGGTAATAGTGACGAATCTGGTGTAGAGCAGCCGGCGGAAGGCGTGGTCTTTGAAGTGGCAAGCAACACTTCGCAGCAGGTTGTTGGAACGCTGACCACCAATATCTACGGCTTCGCATCGACCAAAGACCAGGCCGGAGCATGGTTTGGCGCAGGAGAGCGCCCCGATGGCGTCAGCGGAACCATACCGTATGACCGTGCCGGCTACACCATTCGTGAGGTTGTCGACACTGTGCCCGACGGCTTTAAGCAGGCAGGGGAATGGACTATCACAGCAGAGCAGATCACGGACGGCGCAGAGCTTCAGTACATCGTAGACAACCACGCCCTGTCGACACATCTTCAAATCGTGAAGCGCGATGCTCAGACCGGCAACGCCGTACCACGCGCTGGGTTCACCTTTCAGCTGCTCAACGGCGACCGTGAGCCCATCTCGCAAACATCCTGGCATCCCGCCCATACCGTTATGAATACCTTTACGACCGATGAAACCGGCACCGTCACCCTACCCGAATCGCTTAACCCGGGCACGTATTACATACGAGAGACTTCCGCCAAGGAACCGTATCTTGTTGGTGAAGATCTGGAGATAACGATTCCCGCCGACATGAACTTAACGCCCGTCGCGGTCGCCTCGTTTTACGACGACGCGGCAACAGGAAGCATCGAGATCGTCAAGAACGATGCCGTAGGTGGGCGCGCCCTTGCCGGTGCTGTTTTTGATATCCGTGCCGCGGGCGATATCGTGCGCCCCGACGGCAGCATTGCTGCCCTGGACGGCGAAACCGTCACATCCATCACGACCGACGAGCGGGGATTTGCGTGCGCGACTCATCTTTCACTGGGGTGCGGAACCGCCACCTATGAGGTAATCGAGGTGCAGGCACCCGAAGGTTACCTGCTCGACCAAAGCGTCCACACCGTCGAGCTGTCGTATGCCGGTCAGGAAACACCCGTGATCAATGCGCACCTCGATGTTTCTAACGACTACACCAAAATCGACATCTCCAAAGTAGATTTGACCGGCAAACAAGAAGTGGAAGGCGCCCGGCTCTCCCTCCACGGTGCCGACGGAACCGAAATTGACGCTTGGACCTCCTCTGACAAACCGCATCGCATCGAGCATCTTTTGCCCGGCACCTACACCCTGTGCGAAGTGATGCCCCCGCGCACTTACGACCTTGCCGAAGACATGACGTTTGAAATTAAGGCCACAGGAGAAGTGCAGACGGTAACCATGAAGGACGCACCCATCGAGATCGAGGGCAGAGTCGACAAGCGGCAAGAGATCGCCCGCCCTATCGGTAAGGGTCTCGTCGCCAACGGCGATGGCAAAAACCGAGCCGTGGCACAATCCGATGCGGACGGCTCCTTCTCTTATACGCTCGATGCTAAAAATGAGTCGAATACCTGGGTTGATGAATTCACCATCACTGACGATCTCGAATGCGCCAAGGAAGGCACTGCCAAACTCATCGCCATCGAAACCCCTGTCGCGACCGGGGACATCGACGGTCTTTGCAACGTGTGGTATCGAACGTCTCCAGTGGGAAGTATCGATACGGGCGAACAGACCAATGCAACGCTCAGCGACGGGCATGACAACCCCTGGCTCGAAACGGACGAGGTCAAAAAGCTCCTAGGTGACGATTTGCGCATGGTCGATTACGGCGATTGGCATCTTTGGAAAGCCGATATCCCAACAACGGAGTCGGTCACCCTCGAGGCAAAAGAGCTCGCTCTTTTGGACGATACCGCCGTCACGGGCATTCGTCTTGAGTACGGGGCCGTATCGGCCGACTTCACGACAAGAGGCGCTGCAGAATCTTGGACCCGCGAGGACCTCAAAGACGAGCATGACGACCTTGATGATGTGAGCGCCGTCCTTGACTCGGATATTCACGGTGCCGTCATCCATATGCAGGCCGCGTCGTCTTACACGCCTCAGACCGCACTCGCCAACAGCGCTCGCGTTGACCTCTGTCGCAATGGCGGCGGTAGCAACCTTGAATCACATGACGAGGATCGCGTCATCCAGCGATGCGCCATGCCGCAAGATTTACCGGCAACGGGCTCCCTTCCCATTGCCGCCTGCCTCGCCGCCTTCGTGACCTCCGGCGCCGCGGCAATCTGGTTTGCCCATCTAAAGCTGGCGTCAAAACGTCGCTGACGCAATAAAAAAGAGGCGAGCCCGTCTCCCGGCTCGCCTCTTATTCGTTCGTGGCGAAATGGCTATTCCCCAGATGCAGACCCACCGTCGATGAGCGCTTGATCGGACTCGAAGATGCCATCGGCTCCCAAACTCTGCTCGTGCTCCACTTCTTCGCTAATCGTGGACTCAGGCGTTGAGCCTTTAACGCCCACGATATACGCGGCCCCGAAACCAAGGGCAATGGCGATCAGGGCCAAGATGAGATAGACGGGCCAGTGGCGCTTGATGTACGAAAACACACAGACTCCTTAGAGGTCAACCTACGAACGACGAATGACCTCGGTCACAACCTCGGACACCGTAGCGATATTTGTCGGATTGACGTTGTACGGTAGATCGTCCTCGGTGTAAGCGCATGCCAAACGTGGGCCATCAACGCCGGCAATGGTAAGGGCGCGTCGGCTTGCCTCGAGCGCAGCATAGGCGTCGGTCTTGGCATAGGGCATCTCAAATGCACCGCAATCGACATGGAACGACTTGCACACCTTGTTGACCAGGTTCATGATGCGTCGGTCACCCTTGAGCAACTGCTGCTCGCCCTCGACCGTCACGACCGAAAGCCTACCGGCACCAATGGACTCAAGGTTGATAAAGAACACGCCGCGGAGCTTGTCGCGATGCGCGGCCAGGAACGCCTTCATGCCGGCGCCATCGCAATCGGAAGCGCCTGTAGCCACAAACCAAATGTCGTGGCCAAGCAGCTCGTCATCGCCCATGGAGGCAACGGCAGTGAGCATATCCTCGGCGGAAGCACCATCGGAAGACGTAGCGCCACCCTTCCAGCCGTCGTCGTCATCCTCGAAGTTATCCCACGAGCCGATGCCGCGACCAGACTTCTTGGCGTCGTAATCATCCTCGACGCCAAGCCAATCGCTCATGCTGCCCTGCTCGTTCTTCTTTTTACGACCGAACAGACCACCCAAGCCGCGCTTTTGCGGCTTGGCGGGCGCAGCGGCAGGAGGCGCGAAAGCATTCGTCTCAGGCTTGGCCACCGGCGGAAGCGGCAGGAGCCGAGATAGTCTCAAGCGGCTGAACATCCGAGGTGGCCGGCATGGGAGGAACAACCGGAGCCGATGTGGGCTCGGGACCCTGTGCCGTCGCGAAGGGATCGTTAACCTGAGCCGAGGGGTCGGGAAGGTCGAACAGCGAGGTGCGCGAGGCGACATTGGCCTGCTGCATCGAAGGCATCGAGGGATCGGGGACCGAGGCCAGCGGAGACGCAGAGGGCATGGGAGCCGGCGCGGATGCCGGGTCGGGAACGTTCATGTTCGGGCGCGGCGACACCTGAGACGAGATCTGAGCCATCAGAGCATCGACTGTCTCGGTCTGCGACGGAGTAACGTTGGCAACCGTAGCGCTGGGATCACTCGGTGCGGGCATGGTGAAGATTTGCGTAGAGTAGGGCCTCGACTCATCCGTCTGCGGAGCTTCGGGGGCTACGGGCTCAGGCTCCTTCTCGGAGCTGTCCGCAGCGACCTGTTCCGCCGCGGATTGATCCTCGACCATATCGGTCGCAGCGGGCTCGTCCTCGACAGGAGCGGAAAGGGGCTCGGCGATAGCGGTGCCCTGCTTCTCAAACGTCATCGTGGCATCAAACGACACAGTGTTGTCGATCGGCTGTTGGGTTTCGAAGGTCGCCGTCTCCCCGGCAATTTCCGCAGACGAAGGCTGCGGTGCCTCGAAAGAGGTCGTGGCGTCGGCAACATCAACGGATACCGGCTGCTCGGCGTCGTTTTGCTCAAATTCCTGTGCCGCGCGCTCACGCTCGGCCTCGGCCGCCTGTTGTTGGGCCGCAGCCTCGCGCTCGGCTGCCTCGCGGGCAGCAGCACGCTTTTCCTCAAAGTCGTCAACGAGTTTCTTGCCCTTTTCGAATGCCCCCTTAAAGAAATGGGAGGCGCTGGCACCGATCGAAGAAAACGCAGAAGCGATATCGGCATGGGGCGTCGTCACCGGGAGCTCGGCAGAAAAGTCGGTGTCGCTCTCGTAGGACACACGCTGCGGATACGCATCGTAGTCGTCCTCGGTATTATCGAGCTCCTCGGGCGCCGGGGCAGGCGCCATGACGTCCAGACCGGCTGCGGGATCGATAGCGGTCTCCGCATCGGCCACCGCCTCGATGGCATTGGCCTCATCGGGCTGCGCAGCCACGGCCGGATCGGGCTGGGGCGCGGGCTCAAACATCGGCTCCTCGCCCTCTTCGTAATCGAGCGCGCAGGACTCGGGAAGCATGCCCAGGGCACGAATGGCATCCGAGCCAAACCGGATGTTGCCGGCGGCATTGCGATAAAGCTTGGACTCGGGCTCGGCCTGCTCAGCCGCGGCAGGCTCCTCTGCCGACTCGGCAGTGGACTCGTCCGCAACGGGCTCCTCGGCCAGAATATCTTGAACCTGGGACTCGGGTGCGATGACGCCAATCAGGGTCTCGTCGGCAGAAGCACCTTCGAATCCATCGATTTGCTCATCAAAAGCCTCGCCCTGCTCACCCTCGGGAGCGACCGGCTGACCATACTCATCCTCGGTATAGGCAGGCTCTTCGTACTCGATGGTATTGCCGTAATCGTTTTGCTGCTGGGCCGCGGCATACTCGGCCGCTGCACGCGCCATCTCCTCGGCGCGACGCTTCTGCTCGCCAAAATACGTTTCAAACGGAATATCGTCAGGGAACTCGTTCTCACCCTGATAGGGGGCGACGTTATCCATGACACCCAGCATGGCGGCAACAGACGACTTGTTGCAAACCGAGCCGGACGTGTAGGGAAGGACAAAACGATTGGAAATGATATTGGCGGCATTGGCGAGCGCCACGAGGGAGGCAAGGATCGCGACAATCCACAGCAGGACCTTCAACGCGCCGGGAAGCGGCAAGATGCGCAGGATGGCAATAGCCGCGGGAGCAATCGTGGCAATCGGGAGCAATTTGGCGATCAGCGCTCGGTACGGCGCATAGGGCTCGCGAGCGAGCAGTTCGGCGCGCGGGGAGTCATAGTGCGCGACGACGACAACCGGGCGATTGCGCGGAGAGGCAAGCGGGCCCGACGCCTTGTGGTAGGCGATGACGTTTTGGCTCACGCCCGTCTTGCCCAGGCGCGAGATCACGGGACGCCCGGTTCTCTCGAGCACATAGAGCACGGCTCCGACAATGGCCAACAGGGTGCCGACTAAGCCGATACCGCCACCGATGCCCATAAGCAGGGCACCGGCGAATGCCAGAATGCCCGTAACGGCAAACGCCATCCTGCTCGGCGCGGGAGCATTAAACTCCTGCACCTCGGGATCAAAGCCGTGGTTGCGGAAAATTTGAGCGATATCTTCGGCAGCCAAGCGCTCTTCTTCGCTGCACGCCGGCGTGATGCCAGTGTTCTGCAACAGGTGGTTAATATAGTTCTGGGTGTTCGCCATATGCGCTCCACATCCATAATCCGACAAATAGGCCCAATGTATGCACATTAGAACCGTATATAGTCGAAAGTATACCCCGAGCGGGCGCAAACGGCCGAATTCTGGGCATCTTAACGCCCCAAGCGGACAAGGATATAGCCTAATCTCCATATCGGACTAAAATCATGGCATCAAACACCTTCCCATGCGAGGATTCTATGACGGCAAGCGATACAACCGTAACGAATAAAAATGGGGCGCCGGAACCCGGTTTCGACAAGACCGCCCAGCGCATCCTCAATCTGTTCTTTGTCCTCAACAGCTCTCCCGAGCCATTGACCACAGAGCAAATTGTCCTGGATTCCGATCTTGGCTATGGGTCGGGCAATATCGACTCGGACAAGCGCAAGTTTCGCCGCGATCGCGAAAAACTCCTCGAACGCGGAATCACGATCAAGGAAGTCCGCGCAGCAGGCGCCCAAGAAACCGAAGAAAGCGCGTGGACCATCGATCGCGAGCACACGTTTGCGGCCGGTGGCCTCATCACCGCAGACGACGCGGACATCTTGCTCGACGCTATCGACCAGACCCTTGCGACCGGTTCGGCCGCGTTTGCCACGCCGCTTGCAGACATACGCTCCAAGATCGCCTACCTCACCGGCGCATCGACCGCAGAAGAGCCTCCCGCCCGTCGCTTACCCGCCGTCGATGCGGTGTGGAGCGCTTTCGCCGAACGCTGCGCACTGCGCTTTTTGTATCAAAACGGGCACGGGGAGCAAAAAGAGCGCACCGTCTGCGTATACGGCATGTTTGAGCACGAGGGTGTGGCGTATTTTTGCGGACTCGACAACGCCACCGATGAAATCAGGACGTTTCGCTGCGACCGTATCGTTCGCGCATGGCGCCCCTCGAAGGCCTACTCCATCCCCGCCGACTTTAACCTGAACGATCGCCTGTTCTTCGAGTTTGATTTTGCCGATTGCAAGCCCGTTATGGCGACCTTTTCGTTTGCCCCGCAAGCCCAGGCCGACATGGTCAGCGGCCTAACGCGCGGTCGCGGGGAGCTCACGCACACCGAAGAGGGTTGGACCTGGACCGTCGGCGTGCGCGACCTTAATGCCGCTGCCTCGTTTTGCATGGAGCACGCCATGGACGGCATGAGACCCGTTGCCCCCGATGCGCTTAAACTGGCATGGAACCACCTCATCGAAAGGACGGTGCACGAGCATGCCCGCGCGTAAACTCACCAGCGAGCAAAGGCTCTCGCGTGCGATTGACATCATGGAGGCCCTCTACGCTGCCGGCGAGACCGGTATGACACGAGGGGATATCTGCAGCCGTTTTGATATCACGGGTGCGGCGCTCGACGAAATTATCGATATCGTCTCGACCCTCGCTGACCGTGAGTCGGGCGCACGCATCATCTGCGAGCGCCACGGCGAGTGCATCATCCTGACAGGCGATGCGGGGCGTGTGCTGCCCTTGCGCCTAAGTGCCGCCGAAGGTGCCGTGCTCAACCACGAACTCGAATCGATGGGAATCGACTCTCGGGCAGCAGAGCGTATCCGACACGCCCTCCTACCCGAGAAACTCGGCTACAACCAGCGCGTCGTCGATACCGTTGCCCGAGGATCGCACTGGCAACAGCTGAACTGCGCGATTCAAGACGGCGTTCGATGCCGCATCATCTACCGTTCGATGGACGACACACGGCCGCGTGAGCGTCTCATCGACCCCATGTGCATCGCGACGTATGGCGACCAAACATATCTGATTGCCTGGGATGTCGAAGTTGATGAGCAGCGCTCCTACCGCATGGACAAAATCGAGGGCCTTGCCCTCACCGACGATTCCGTGGAACGCCACACGCCCGCGTCTGCGTCCCTCCACGAATCCCTTTCCCAAGCGGAGCAGAGCGCAAAACTCCTCATGCCGTTCGACATGGCAGAGCATCTAGACTGGGCCGGCATCATGTCGATTGAGCCAAACGGGGCAGACATGGCAACGGTGACCGTGCGTTATGGGTCAGAGCACTGGCTGTTCTGTCAGGTAATCGCAGCGGGCGGAGACATCCGCATACTGGATGACCCCGCCCAGGCAAAGCGTCTATGCGATATGGCGAAGAGCCTGACATGCCCGCTTTAACGGCGTCGCTCGTGGCGTGCACGCCACAGCTGCAAATAATGACCGATCTGCGCCGACTCGATACGCTGGTAGGAAGTCGTGGGCAGCGACGTCAAGAACTTCTTGCCGTAGCCCTTTGTCACCAAGCGCGGATCCGCCAAGATGAGCACGCCGCAATCGGTCGATGAGCGGATGAGACGGCCGGCAGCCTGCTTGACTTCGAGTACCGCCTCGGGCAGCGAGTAGCGCGCCCAGGCGCGGTCTTCGCGCAGGTTGCGCTCACACGAAAGAGGATCCGTGGGGCTCGAGAACGGCAGCTTGGGGATAATGACGCAACGCAGTGTCTCGCCGCTGGCGTCAAAGCCCTCCCAAAAGGCCTTGAGCGCAAAGAGCGATGAGGTCGGCTCGTTGATAAACCGATCGCGCAGGCGACGCGGGGACGAGTTGCGCTGCTGGCAATTGAGCTCCAGGCCCGCTCGCGCCAATTTGGGCTCGACACGGGCATACAGGTCCTCCATGTCGCGCCTGTTAGTGAAGAGCGTGAGCACCGATCCACCCATGGCGAGATGGGCATCGACCAGCACACGCTCGAGCGCCGACAGATAGTGCTCGCGATCGCGCGGATCGGGAATGTCCCCCGCCACGACCACGGCCATATTCGAGTCAAAGTCATAGCTCGAATCCAGGTGCAGCGATGAGGATGTCGACTCACCGATGCGATCGAGGCCGACAGCATGGTTGAAATGCTCAAAGCTCTTGGACACCGTCATGGTCGCCGAAGCGAAGATGGCCGTGTGCACTTCGGGCAGCCACTCGTTCGCCAAGGCCTCGCCAATATCGATGCGCTCGGCGGTCATAGACTCCCCGCCCGCGCGCAGCCGACGGTTCACCTGCAGCGAGTACACATAGTGCTCATCCGTACCCTCAATGATGAGTTTGAGGTTCTCGTCCAGCTCGTGCAGACGGCGCGAAATGTCGCCTAGGTCGACAACGACCTCGGGCTTATCGGCGGCGACGGTCTGCACCAGCGCGTCTACGCTTTTATCCGCCTGGTCCAGCGCATCAATTGCGGTATGGGCCGACTGCAAAAAATCGTGCCAGTCATCCGACTCGCGCAGCTCGGGGCCAATCCACAGATTCGCGTTATCGTAGCTCCCATGGGCGCGACGGCCGAGCTCGCGCACACCATCGAACACATCGGCAATCGCCATGCTCGCGCGGGCAACCGTCGACGTCGCTTTGGCGGTGAGTCCCAGGTAGAGCGTGGAGCCCTCGGAAGTGGCCAGGTCACGGGAAACTTGACTCAGCGCGCCGGCACTCGACCCACCCAAGCGCTCAAACAGCACGCGCGACTCATCTGCCGAAACCACGCGCGCCCATTGGCGACGGGCCTCACGCTCGATGGAATGGGCCTCGTCGACCACCCAGTGACGAATCGGAGGCAAAATCCTTCCCTCGGCGGCCACGTTGCGGAACAGCAGGGAATGGTTGGTGACCACCACGTCGGCATGTGCCGCTCGACGGCGCGCCCCGTGGACCAGGCATTTGTCAGGGAAGAACGGACACAGACGACGAGCACACTCGCGCGAAGCCGTCGTAAAGTCGGGACGGTTGACGCTGCGCCAGCGAATGCCGAGCGAATCGAGGTCGCCATCGGCAGATTGGCACACATACGCCATGATCACCGCAACCGCCGTGAGCGTGTCAGCAGGATCGCGCTTGGTGGTGATCTCAACCTGACCACGGCTCATGCGCTCGAGCTTGCGTAGACACGGATAGTGGTCATAGCCCTTGAGTGCACAAAACGACAGGCCCCCGTCCAGCTGTTCGGCGAGCTTTGGCAGCTCATGGTACATAAGCTGGTCGGCAAGATTATTCGATTTGGTCGCGATACCAACCGTGATGTTGTTGCGGCGTGCGGCCTCGGCAAAAGGCACCAGGTAAGCCATCGATTTGCCGACGCCCGTCCCCGCCTCAATCACGCGATGCGTTCCCGTAACGAGCGCGTCACGGACCTCGAGCGCCATCGCGATTTGCTCATCGCGCGGCTCGTACGTGGGATACATGCGATTGACTAGGCCACCGGGGGCATAATCCGCCTCGATCTCTTCACGGCTCGGCATCTTAAGGACCGGCAACTCGTCCGCATCAACGCGATCGTCTGCACGATCGGCCTTGAGCACGTCAGCACGAGCGGCGCTGAGCGAAAATATCGAACCCGGGTTCTGGCCGGCCAAAAAAGAAAAAATGGGGCGATAGGACCAAGGCACGTCCGCGTGCATGTCCGCCAAGCGCGCCATAAGGCCCGAAGGCAGGTCGGTAAGCGCAACCAACAGCACGCGCCACACACCGCACAGGGCATCAACGTCTGCGTTCGCGCGATGCGACACCGAATCGCACCCAAACAAGTCGGCCATAAAAGACAGCTTGTGCGAGGCCAAGCGCGGAAGTGCGATGCGCGACAGTGCCAGCGAATCGATCCAGATGTCGCTGACGTTGACACCGCCCTTGACCGACTCGATAAACGAACGGTCGAAGGTGGCGTTATGCGCAATCACCGGGCAGCCGCCGACAAAATCGGCGAGAGCGGCCACGGCATCGACGGCCGATGGGGCATCCACCACATCGGCGTTTGTAATGCTCGTGAGTTCGGTAATCTCGGCGGGAATCAGCTGCTTGGGGTGCACGAAGGTATCGAACCGGTCGACGATCTCGCGGCCCGAAAGACGGGCAGCCGAGATCTCAATCAGTTCATTGTCCTGCACCGAAAGACCCGTGGTTTCGGTATCGAGGACGATAACATCTTCCTCGATGAGACCAAACGATTGGGTTTTGGCACGCTCGGCAAGCGTGGCATAGGAATCGATGACAAACTGCGGCGTTCCCGACGAAACAGCGTCCTCGATTAGCATGCAACGCCCGCTCGACGAAGTCCCATACGAATCAGACTGTCACAGACCTGTGGGAACGTCATGTCATCGGTGTGGCGAATCTCATCCGGATACAGCGACGTATCGGTCATGCCGGGAATCGTGTTGGTCTCGAGGATGACGGGGCCATCCTCGCTCACGATAAAGTCGCTGCGCGAAATGCCCAGGCAGCCGAGTGCCTTATGGGCCGCGCAGGCAAGTTCCTGGGCACGTGCATAGTTTTCGGGGGAAATCTGCGCCGGAATGCGATGGATATCCGTGGGGTCCACATACTTCACGTCCAGATCGTAGAACTCGCAGTCCTCGGGCTTACGGATCTCAACAATCGGCAGGGCGCGCACGTCATCCTCGCCGTATACGCCGACGGTAATCTCGGTACCCTCGATGCACTTCTCGACCAGCACTTTGTCGCCGTACTCAAACGCCTTGGCGATTGCCGCGGGTAGCTCGGAGGGCTCATGGACCAGAGAGATGCCATAGCTGGAGCCGTTGACGGCGGGCTTTACAAAGCACCGCTCGCCACAAATCTCGACGATACGATCGATATCGACCTCGTCGCCCGCCTCAAGCGCCAGGCCGGGGGCAATGGGGATGCCCGCCTTGGCATACAGAAGCTTTGAAACCTCTTTATCGGCGCCACATGCGCTGGCGAGCACGCCTGACGCCGTGTAGGGGATACCCAGCGTCTCCATGGCCCCCTGCATGGCGCCATCCTCGCCGCCGGCGCCGTGCATGGCGATAAACGCCACGTCGAAGCCACCGGTCGCCATAGTCACCATAAAGTCATCGGCGGCGGTGTCGAGCAGCTCCACCGAGGTGTAGCCGGCCTCCTTCAGTGCCACCACGACATTCTTTCCAGAATTGAGCGAAATCTCGCGTTCGGCGGAATGGCCGCCCGCCAAGACCGCTACGTGCATGTTCTCTAGGCTTTTACCCGGCATGGGCAGACTCCTCCTCTATAATTCCTGCAGCTGATACCATATTGTAGCGATACCCTCTACGTTTCCCCAAAATCGAAAGGCTTCCATGAATCCCAGGACTAAATCTCAAGACATTCGCGACTTGAGCCAAAACGATATTCGCGAACTTGTCGCCGAACTCGGCCAACCCGCTTTTCGCGCAAAGCAGCTCATCGAATGGGTTTTTGAGAAGAACGTTTGTTCGTTTGATGACATGACCAACCTTCCCAAGGCCTTCCGCGAGCAGCTGAAGGAGGCATTTGCCTTCGACACGCCGACCGAGCTCGCCAAGCAGGTGTCTAAGGATGGCTCTCGTAAATACCTACTCGAGTACCACGACGGTATCTCCGTCGAGACCGTCGGCATGCCTCGTCGCAACAAGCTGTCTGTCTGCGTATCTACCCAAGCCGGCTGTGGTATGGGCTGCGCTTTTTGCGCTACCGGTCTGAACGGCCTCAAGCGCTCACTGACCGCTCAAGAGATCGTTGACCAGGTACTCCACGTTTCCAACGACTTTGGCGAGCGCGCGACGAGCGTAGTTTTCATGGGCCAGGGTGAGCCTTTCGCCAACTACGACGAGGTCCTCAAGGCACTGCGTATTCTTAATGACCCCGATGGAATCGGTATTGGAGCACGTCATCTCACTGTCTCCACCAGCGGCGTCATTCCTGGTATTCGCAAGTTTGCCGACATTCCCGAGCAGTTCACGCTCGCCGTCTCGCTGCACTCTGCCATTCAGTCCACGCGCAATAAGCTCATGCCGGGCGTTAAGAAGTACACGCTTTTGCGCCTTCACGAGGCCCTTCAGCTCTACACCGAAAAGACCGGCCGCCGTCCGACATACGAATACGCCATGATCGAGGGCGTCAATGACACCAACCCCGAGATGCAGGCGCTCTGCGACTTCTGCGAGGGCACGCTGTGCCACGTCAACCTGATCCAGCTCAACGATATCGAGGGCAGTCCTCTCAAACCGTCACCGATTCATAAGGTTGAAGACCTTCAGCGTCGTCTTGAGTCCCGTGGCATTGAGACCACGATCCGTAACTCTCGCGGCAACGATATCGACGCTGCTTGCGGCCAACTCAAGCAGCGCTTCAAGGTTCAGAAGAACGCGTAGGGGAGACCAACCTAAACGTTTCATGTGAAACATCGAACAGCCCCGGTTGCTTAATTGCAACCGGGGCTGTTTCATATCTATCGCTAATTTGCATCGAGCGATTGTTCAACAACTTTTTCGAAAGAAATAAGGGGTCCTTGTTCTGGCGTTCGGACAAGGACCCCTTAAAAAAGGCTAGTAATTGTTAGGTACCTAAAAGCCTACATTTTCCCATTGATGGTTAACCCAATCTTGATTAATCTTGGGATTCTTAGTTACCTGAGCTGTACGCATAGCGACATCCTCAGTCATAACATCCGTTTTCTTTTTGGACGTATCGACGATATCTTGCGCTCCGCGAAGCAGACGACCACGCAATTCATCGTCTGTTGCGATCTTAAATCCCGCAAACGCACCAACCGCTACAGTTGCAGCCAAAGCAAGAGCAGTCAGAACTTTATTCTTCATCCTGATCTCCCTGGTCAAATTGAATCATCTCGCCAAGAATGCGAGACAGCTCTTCCTCATCCTTAAACTCGATCTCGATTTTATTCTTGCCGCGCGAGCTCTTGACGCGAACGTTCGTGTTAAACACCTGACGCAGAACGCGTGCAGCCTTCTTAAAAGACTGAGGCGTTGCAGGGCGAGGTGTTTTAGGCGTCTCTCCGGCAGAAAACAGTGGGGCAAGATTTTCTGTCGCACGGACAGACAATCCCTCTGCAACAACCTTCTCAGCAAGATTAATGCGCGCATCTTCATACGGAACCGCAAGAATTGCACGCGCATGACCAGCAGTCAGCTTGCCTTCGAAGATCATCTGCTGAACTACCTCTGGAAGATCAAGCAGGCGCAACGAATTGGTGATTGCGGAACGAGACTTGCTGACAGCCTTTGACAAGGCTTCTTGAGTCATACCGCTCGCATCGATGAGCTGTCGATATCCCTTTGCCTCTTCGACGGGGTTAAGGTCAGAGCGCTGAAGGTTTTCAATCAGCGCGAGTGCAAGCATCTGCTCATCATCAACATCTTTAATGATGACGGGGAGCTCCTCAAGACCCGCAAGTTTCGAAGCCTGATAACGGCGCTCACCCGCGATAATCTCATAGCCATTACCGTGCTTGCGCACAAGAAGCGGCTGAAGAACGCCATGCTCCTGGATTGACTCACTCAACTCACGAAGCTCAGTCTCATTGAAATGAATTCGTGGCTGATTTGGGTTCGGAACGATGTCTTCGATTGGAAGCTTAGTATCCGAAGCGGCATTTGATGCTGACGTTGTAGATCCACCAGTCTCATATTCAGCTTCTGAGACCAGCGCATTGAGTCCACGACCCAAGCCACCGCGCTTCTTAGGGCTAGGCACGCTTAATCACCTCTTTAGCAAGGTTCATATACGCCTTTGCGCCCTTGTTCTGTGGCGCATAGGTAATTACAGGCTCACCGAACGAGGGTGCTTCTGAAATTTTAACTGTACGTGGAATCAAGGTCTTGAATGCCTTGTCACCAAAATACGATTGAACCTCTTCCACAACCTGGTTCGAAAGCGATGTGCGCGAATCGTACATAGTCATAAGTACGCCATAAGTATCAAGGCTCTTATTTAGGCGTGTTTTAACCATCTTCATCGATTCAAGCAGCTTTGTGACACCTTCGAGTGCGTAATATTCGCATTGAATAGGAATCAAAACACTGTCCGCGGCCGTTAACGCATTAATGGTTAACAGACCAAGCGATGGCGGACAGTCGATAAATATAAAATCAAACTCATCCTGAACAGGCTCAAGTAGATCTTTTAAGCGAGTTTCACGGGCGATCGCACTGACAAGTTCGATTTCCGCACCTGCGAGCTGGATAGTAGCCGGAATTACAAACACCTTACTGCAGTTCGTATCAAGAACGAGCGATTCCGCCGGAACATCGTTCAGCAATGCATCATAGATACAGTGATTGAGCTCTTCTTTTTCGATTCCAAAACCACTCGTACTATTACCCTGCGGGTCAAAATCGACAATTAACGTCTTTCGGCCCAGTTCACCCAACGCCGCTGCAAGATTTACAGCTGTGGTGGACTTACCTACGCCGCCTTTTTGGTTGATGATAGCGATGATACGCGTGTCTTTTGCGCTCTTAGAACGCTTAACGTCGCGAAATCCCACGGTCCCTCCTGGTGTATTTAAAGCAGTTGAATGGAGGATGTTTCACGTGAAACAATCCGATTCGACACCGATTGCAATGTTTCACGTGAAACATTGCAATCGACACTATCCATTATGTTTCACGTGAAACATCTAGGCAAGCGGATTCTTTTTTGCCATGCCATTAGCACGCGGAAGGGAAACAGATGCCTGACGAGTCTTTTTAAGGATTATAAATTCACGGTGACCCAGACTATCCGGCAAATCAAGATCATCCGTCATAAGCGTGCTAAAGCCGCAAATCTTTGCAGCGGCAAGTCCAGATTGAAGCTCTTCATCAGATGGATTCCCCTTTGTAATGACAAAGAGGCCACCGTCCTTTAGAAAAGGAGAAGCATACTCAACGAGAACCGGTAATGGTGCAAGTGCGCGGGCGGTAACAACAGCAAATTGTTTCTTATGGGATCGAGCATATTCTTCAAGACGATCGTGAACGGCATGAGCATGCTTAAGACCAAGCTCCTTAACAAAGGAATTAACTGCATCAACTTTCTTGCCAACGGAATCGATATAGGTAGCCTTTCGTCCACTTGCAACAGTCAATGGAATACCAGGGAATCCAGCGCCGGTACCCATATCAAGCAAAGCGCCTTCAGGAGCCTTATTAATATAGGGCAGTAAAACAAGTGAATCCAGAATATGAAGGACGGCAGCATCATCAACATTTAAGATGCGCGTTAGATTAGTACTCTTATTTGCCTCCAGAACAAGATCAAGATGTTTGACACAGACACGAAGGCTATCGTCGGAGACCTTCAAAGAATAGTCTTTACAATACGAAATTAGACGGCCCAGCATTTGGCGTGCCTGCTCATCAGATAACACAAACAAGACGACTCCTTTCTGACAAAAATCAGCGTATCGAGAACTTTTGACAAAAAAAGGGGACGTGGAAACCACGTCCCCTTAGCATAAACTCGAGTAGATTATCGAGCAACAATCACCACATGGCGATCAGGGTCAGAACCCTCAGAATGAGTATTAACAGCATCATTGCCACGAAGTGCAATGTGAACCAGTCGACGCTCGTAGGCATTCATGGGCGGAAGCGAAACACTCTTATGAGTGCGAATGGCACGCTCGGCAGCAGACTGAGCCATGGAGGCAACCTTGTCCTGACGGCGGCTCTTGTATCCCTCGACGTCCACTACAACCGGATACCTAAAGCCAAGTTTGCGGCTCACCAGCAAAGAGAACATAACCTGAAGGGCATCAAGGGTGCGACCATGACGGCCAATGAGAACAGCAAGGTCGGGAGCCGTTACATCCAAAATCAGCTCACCCTCGTCGCCCTCATACTCATCGATAGGAGAGTTGGCGGCATCGAAGTGCGAAAGGATGGAACGCAGGATGGAAATCGCAACATCGGCAATGGTGTCGAGCTCCTCATCGGTCAGCTCTTCACCAGCCTTGTAGCGCTGTGCAATCTCGGGATAATCGCCCGCGACCTGCGGGGCAACCTCCTCAAGCATATCCTCGATGATCTCTTCAGACATAACGTACTCCAAAAGTTAGGTACCTAAATAAGATTGATATCCCACTACTTCTTCTTGTGCGGGCGCGGCTTCTTCTCTCGACGAGTGACCTCAACCTGCAGCGGAGCGTTCTTAAGACGCTCCTCCTCATCGGCCTTGGCCTTGTCGATGACCTTCTGCGTCACAAAAATCTGCTGGATAACCTGCCAAGCAGACGAGACGTCGTAGTACAGCAGAACACCAACGGGTAGGCTCCAGCCCATCCAAAGCATCATGACCGTCATGACAACGGCCATCATACGCATGCTCTGAGCCTGCTGGCCGGTCTGGTTGCGCGACATATAGAGCTGCGGAATCAGGGTCAGGACGGCGAACAGGATCAGGCAAACCAGCGCAGGCAGTGCAACCATAAATCCATCGGCAAAGGAAGCGCTCGGCGTGGTGGTCAGGTCGGGCAGGATGTTGAAGAACGAGAACGTGCCGTCGTTAAAGTACTGCGGCAGGTTGCGCAGCAATGTAAACAGGGCGAACAGGATAGGCATCTGAATCAGCAGCGGCAGACAGCCAGCCATGGGGTTGAACTTGTTCTCGCTGTAGAACTTCTGCATCTCCTCGGCCTGACGCTGGGGATCGTCGGCATAGCGCTCCTGGATCTCGAGCATCTTGGGCTGCAGCACCTGCATGCGAGCCGTCGACTTGGTCGACTTGAGCATGAGCGGCGTCAGCAGCAGACGGATGATGACCACCAGGATGATGATGGACAGGCCCCAGTCGACCGCAAAGGTCTGGATGAGCTTGAGCAGCTCGAAAAGGATGTTAACGATCCAATCCCACATGTAAGTTTTCCTCCGATAGCGAGTGCCCGCTAGGGCACAGGGTCATAACCGCCGACGTGCAGGGGATTGCAGCGAGCGATGCGCCTCACGGCAAGCCAGCAGCCTCTCAAAACACCGTGCTTCTCAATCGCCTGGACGGCGTATTGCGAGCACGTTGGGTAATAAATGCAGGCGTCAGGCAATAAGGGCGAAATAACCTGTTGATATATGCGAATAGGAGCGATGGCAACACGTCGCAAAACGTGATTGCTCATCGCTCCTCCCCGGCAACGCCGGCGCGCTTCATAAGCGAACGCAATGCCTTGTCCATCTCCTGAGGCGAAGAGATCCTCGTCTTGGGAGTAGCGAACAAGATGATGTCATAACCCGCAACGGGAAATCCGCAGCTGCGGGCGGCCTCGCGCATCACACGCTTAGAACGGTTGCGCACGACTGCGCAACCGAGCCGTTTAGCACCAACGAAGGCGACCCTTCCGGAGTCGCCTTCGCCAACCGATTCACATATGGTCATTCGAATCAGAGGGTGATTGAAACGACGCCCCTGACTGAACACATGCTCGAAATCTTGCCGAGACTTAATAGTCTTCATGCGAGATGTGTGTATCGCTGCTAGACAGTGAGACGCTTGCGGCCCTTGGCGCGGCGACGGGCGAGCACGGCACGACCACCCTTGGTGGCCATACGGGCACGGAAGCCATGGGTCTTGGCACGCTTACGCTTATTAGGCTGATACGTACGCTTCATCTTAAGTTCCTCCTGCTGCATTTCGAGTGTCCGCGGGAGCGCGGACGCAGATATAGACACGTGAGCTTGAAGATTGTAGGGAAATCAATGTTCAAATGTCAAGAAATCAAAGGTAAAAGGTCGCGCAGTTCACACGGTTCCCCCATAAGCTCAACCGAAATTTGCGCCGCATTACAACTTTTCACGATATTTCATCGAGTTTTCGACAGGTCATGTTGGCAATGTTGAGAACTTTTCGCCTGTTTTCCAAAGTTTTCAACAGGTTTTGAAAAGTTGTCGAAAGATGAGAAACATTGCACGGTGAGCTACTATTTGTTCGAAACCTTTTGAAAGATTGCGAGCGGCATGTCTGACGACTTTTACACCATGGTCGATTCCGGAGACCCGGCACCCGACAACGAGCACATCACCGGCGTGCGCGAAAAGCGTGGCGAGGAAGAGCAGGCCGCTGCGAAAACGCAGGCTGCCATGTATGCCGCACGCATCGCGGTCTATGACGACATGCTGTCGACGCCGCGCGTCATCGTCATCGAACCGAAGGACGTGCGCACCTATCTGGAAGAGACAACCAACACCGTCTACCAGTGCATGAAAGAACAGGGCGGGCACATCTCGCTCATGGTTATCCGCGAGATTGTCGAAAACTTTATCCACGCCCACTTTGCAGAGCCCATCATCTCGATCCTAGACGGCGGCGACACCATCCGATTCGCAGACCAGGGACCGGGGATCGACGACAAGGAGCGCGCGTTCGACTTTGGCGTTACCAGCGCAAACAGCAACATGAAACGATACATCCGCGGAACCGGAGCCGGGTTTCCCATGGTGCAGGAGTACCTGGAAAACGCCGGCGGCGCTGTATCCATCGAGGACAACATGGGCAACGGCACCGTGGTCACGGTAAGCCTGAATCCCAAGCGCGTACAGGAAATCGAGCGCGCCGGAGGGCGAGGGGCCGCCGTGCGCCCCGAGACGGAGCAGCCGGCGTATCCCCCATCCAGCACGTTTGCACAGCAGCCCGTGGCGCAGCAGATGCAGCAGCCTGGAAGTTTTCCCATGCAAGACCCCCAGACACCGCTGGGCAACCCAGTGCAAAACATGCCGGAGGGGATAGGCTCGGCAGATCCGGACACAGGCGCCGTGCAGCAGACGGCGGCCATGCCAAACGTCGCGCAAATGGGCTACCAACCGTACCCACAAGGGTATCCTCCCCAATATATGCCGCAGCAGGGATATGCCCAGCCGTATCCACAGCAGTATCCTCAGCCGTACCAGCAGCCGTATCAGCAGATGCCGCAGGGAAACCTCAACCCCTGGACTCAGCAGATGCCGCCGCAGCCTTACCAACAGTGGCCGCAAAGTTTTCAACAGCAGATGCCGCCCATGCAGAGTTCTCAACAACCAGCAGCTCAAATGATGTATCCTAATGCGGCGAATCAATACGCACAACCGCAGTCGGACGTGTTTATAAGCGAACGCGGCAACGCTGCATTAGGGTATCTGGCCCAACATCAAGAGTGCGGCGCGACGGACTTGGCGCGGGCGTTTGGAAACTCTGCACCCACCTGGTCGCGCACGCTCAACGATTTGGCGCAGACGGGCTTGATAGTCAAACATGGGCAGAAATACCATCTGACCGAAATCGGAAGCGCTCGCGTGCGGGCCCAAGCTTAAGGAACGGGAGAGACAGTGGACGAGGAAGCAAGCATCATCCTGGGGGATGCCATCGCCTTTTGTCAGCGCGACGGCCAAGATGCGCGCCTCATCAACATGCTGGGGCAATCGCGTGCTGTGAGCCTGACCGAGGACACCTTGACGATTGAGGCCCCCTCACGATTTGCCATCGCTCAGCTCAAAAAGCATCAGCCGACCATCGAGGCGTACCTGGAAGAGATCGCCTTTGCACCGATTGCGCTCAACATCGTGGCACCACAGGGCTCCGCGGCAGATAACGCCGCACCCGCGGCACCCGTCGTTCCCCCGGCGGCGCCAGCTACCACCACAGTGTCGGCTCCCGAGCATCAAATCGGCGATGTTTCCCGTGAAACCATGCCCACCGTCTCGACGCCGGCGGTCCCCATGTCCGCTGCCACGCACATGCCTATCGCGCACGACGCAACACCGGGCGAGGATTCGGGCATCGCAATCAAAAACACGCTTTCGGCCGACGATTTCCACCGCATGATGAACCAGATGAAAGGCGAGGCGCCTGCAAAGAGTGCAAAACCAGCCTCCACATCGCCCATGAGCGTCCCCGCAGCTGCGGCACCGATCGAGCAGAACACCGACGGCGCGCCGCTCGCGGCCAACTCGAAATTCACCTTCGAAAACTTTGTCTACGGCCCAGAAAACAGCCATGCCTATCGCTCAGCCCTCAAGTTTGCCGCGCTCGCGGACGAACGCGGCACATGCACATCCCTGTTCATCTATGGCAAATCGGGGCTGGGCAAGACCCATCTGCTGCTCGCCATCAAAAACGAGCTCGCCGAAAAGTCGCCCGAGATCAAGGTAAAGTACGCCAACTCACAGGCGTACCTCGATGACCTGATGACGGAGTTCGACCGCCAAAAGAAGAGCAACGCCCCCATCATGCAGGCATACCACGACGTGGACGTGCTCATCATCGACGACATTCAAAACATCATCGGCAAGCGCGCGAGCGTGGACTACTTCTTCCAGCTCATGGACGAGTTTATCCGCAACAACAAAAAAGTCGTCATCGCAGCCGACCGTGCGCCCAAAGACCTGAGCATGGACGAGCGCCTTACCAGCCGTTTTAATGCCGGTATGCTCTGTTTGGTGGCGGAGCCCAGCTACGAGATGAAATACAAGATCTTGCAGCGCTACTACGAGAACACGATAGCCGCCGCACCCGAGGCGGGTGACGACTCGCTGCTGGCGGCCTATGGCGGCGATGGTGGGCATCTGACCGACGAGCACTTTAAGCACATGGCAGAAGTCTCGGGAACCAACATCCGCGAACTCGAGAGCTTCTGCGAACGCTGCGCCGGCGAGGCAGGAGACCGCGAACGCGAGGGCAGCGAGCTCAGTTTCGACGACATCGACGCCATCGCAAGCCAGTACTTCGATACGTCGGCCAAAAAGATCAACGTGCAGACGGTCCAGTCTGTCATTGAAGAGCAGTACGGCGTGACGCACGAGGAGCTCATCGGCCCGCGCCGCAACGCCAACATAGCCAAAGCCCGCCATATCGCCATATATCTGGCCATCGAGATGTGCGAGATGACGACTACGGCGGTGGGCGCGGAGTTTGGCAACCGCAACCACTCAACCGTCAGTACGAGCTATAAAAAGGTTCAGAAGATGATTCAGGAAGACCGCACCATAACCGAGGATCTCAAATCGCTGCGAGATAAAATTACACTGCGCTCGTAGGGAAATAGAGACACCTGTTGAAAACTTGTCGAAACGCCGGGCATAACATGTCTAAAACTCGCCACAAGGCGATGAAAAGTTTTCCGCAGGTTTTGAACGTGGAAAACACAGTCGGTTGCGCACAGGGCGCTGTCGATTCTCTTTTTGGGGTTGACCAGCGCTTTTGGGAGTAATCAACAGTTTCGTCAGTGCTATTACTATTATTAAGATATTTATATCTATAGAAAGGTATTAAAAGATGAAGTTCACCGTCAGCCAAAGCTCGCTCACGCAAGCCATCGGCGTCGTTATGAAAGGCGTCGCTTCGGCATCTACCCTTCCCATCCTGTCGGGCGTGCTCGTTAAGGCGCAGGACGGCATCTTGGAATTCCAAACCTCTAACTACACCATCTCGATTCGTCATCGCATTGCCGCGCATGTCGAAGAAGAGGGCGAGATGGTGATTCCCTGCAAGATGCTCTCGAACATTACGAAGACCCTTCCCGACGCCCCGGTTACCTTTGAGCTCTCGGAGCGTCAGGTGCTGATCGGATGCGAGAAGAGCTCCTTCCGCCTCAACACGCTCGACGCCAACGATTTCCCCGAGTTCCCCGCCTATGCCATCGAAAGTGCGGTGGAGCTCCCGACCGATATCCTGTCCGAGATGGTCGGCCGCGTGTGGCGCGTCACTTCGACTGATAAGGCCCGCCCCATCCTGGGAGGCGTGCACATGAAGGTCGAGAACAACACCGTGCGCCTGGTGGCAACCGACTCCTTCCGTCTGGCTGTATGCGACACCCAGGTCGAGACCTCGACGCTCGAGGGGTCCTTTGAGCTCAACGTTCCGGCCGACGCCTTCAACGACGCCCTGAGCATCATGGCCAGCCAGGCGACCATCATGATCGGCGCCGCGGACACCCAGGTTGTCTTTGAGGCCGGCAACACCACCTACGTGTCGCGCCGTATCGAGGGCGTGTACCCCAACTACAAGCAGCTCATCCCCGATTCGTGCGTGACGAGCGTCAAGATCGACGTGGCGGCTTTTAATGCCGCCCTCAAGCGCGTGGCGGTCATCGCGAGCGCGAACCCCGCAGTCAAGTTCGAGATCGATGTCGAGAACGGCCAGATGGGCCTGTCCTCCATCTCCAATGACCAGGATCTGGCGCAGGAGACAATCGATGTCGAGGCCGAGGGCGAGTCGGGCACCATCGCCTTTAACTACCACTACATCTTTGGCTGCCTCAATGCCCTATCCAAGGAGAAGGAGATCACGCTGGAGCTCAAGAGCTACTCGCAGGCGGGTATCTTTAAGTCCTACGACAAGATCAACTATCTGTACCTGGTCATGCCGGTTCGCATCTAGCGCTGCGCCATGACCATGTTTGCCCGCAACCTTTCGGTCGTGCGCTACCGCAGTTTCGATAGCTACCGTCTTGACCTGGACGAAGGCGTGACGGTGCTTGCGGGACCCAACGCGGCGGGAAAGACCAACCTTATAGAGGCGCTGCAGCTTTTGACGAGCGGCGCCTCGTTTAGGCATCCCACCGCTACCGAGCTCGTGCACGACGGCACGGGCTCGTGCAGGCTCGAGTTGAGACTCGAGGGCGATGGCCGCGTGCTCGATATGGGGCTGGGCGTTGAGGACGGCAAACGCTCGTTTAGCCGTAACGGCAAGAGATGTTCGGCCGCCGGCGTGCGCGGGGTTTTGCCGAGCGTGCTTTTTTGCCCCGATCATCTGGATATGGTCAAACGCGGTGCCAGCGTGCGTCGGGCCGCCCTCGACGACTTTGGCGTGCAACTGAGCGCCCGTTACGCCGACCTGGCGAGCACCTACGGGCGTTGCGTGACACAGCGCAACGCCCTGCTCAAGGAGTCCTGGTGCTGCCGCGAGATGCTCGGCGCATGGAATGACTCCATCGCTCGCGCCGGGTCCGCCCTGCTCGTGCATCGTTTGGCCCTGCTCGACCGACTGGCGGGCCATGTGCGCGCCGCGTATGGGCAGGTGGCGTCCGGTGAGGACGCAGGCGTGTCCTATGTGTCCACACTGGGGGATTTGCCTCAAACCGAGGGGCGCGAGGAACTTAAGGGCTGGGCGTACGAGCATATGCTCGCGGCCCTCGATGAGCGTGCCGATGAGGAGATGCGCCGCGGCGTGACGCTTGTGGGTCCGCATCGCGACGAGATTGAGTTTACCGTTGCGGGTCGATCTGCCCGTTCGTTTGCCAGCCAAGGGCAGCAGCGAACGCTGGTGCTTGCCTGGAAGGTGGCAGAAGTGGCCGTGGCGCGCGATATCCTGGGCACCGCGCCACTGCTGCTTTTGGACGACGTGATGAGCGAGCTCGATGCCGGGCGCCGAGGCGCTTTTCTGCAGCTGATCGGTGATGACATCCAGACGGTCATAACCACCACCAATCTGGGGTATTTTACCGATGACCTGCTTGATCGAGCCAAGGTGGTGAGCATGGGTGAGACGTGCTAATTACGAGCGCGAGAACGGAACGGTTGCCTTTGGCGGCTTTTTGGATGCCGAGCGTCAGCGCATCCTGGCGGCCGCGACACCTGAGCGCCGCGCGCAAATGGAGGCTGCCGAGGAGTCGCGCGCGGTCTATCGTGCCTGGAATGCGGTGTGCTCGGGCACGCGCGAGGGACGCCACGTGACGGGCCTGCGCTACCTGCCCGAGTCCAATGAGCTGCTGGTGTATCTCGATTCGCCCTCGTGGACGCAGGAGATGACGCTGCTGCGCGAGATCATCCGGGCACGCATGGAGCGGGCCGGCGCGCATGTGGACGGCCTGGTGTTCAAAACGACCGCGCCCGGTCACACGCCGCCGGCTGCCAAGGAGCGCCTGCGCCCAGCCGTGACCGAGCGCCCGCCGGCTCCGCACGCCGATCTAAGCGAAGCCGAACGCGGCGAGATTGAGCGCCAAGTGGCGCCCATCGAAGATCAAAAACTGCGCGAGGCCCTCGAGAATGCCATGAGAGCTAGTGCCGAGTGGGCCAAGGGCGTGCAAAGCGAGAAAGAGCCTTAAATCGCATCTGGTGGCCTTGTAGAGCCAAATACCCTCGTTCCCGAGGGTATTTTTTTACGATAAACTAGTAAGGCTGTACACATTTTCTTAGCTGAAGGAGGACGTGTGGCAAACGAAAACGATTACGATGGCGGCGAGATTAAGATTCTCGAAGGTCTCGAGGCCGTTCGTAAGCGCCCGGGCATGTACATCGGCTCGACGAGCGCCAGCGGCCTGCATCACCTGGTGTGGGAGATCGTTGACAACTCCGTTGACGAGGCCATGGCCGGTTTCTGCACCGAGATTCAGGTGACGATCCACGCCGACAACTCCATCACGGTCGTCGACAACGGGCGAGGCATCCCCGTCGACGAGCATCCCATCAAGAAGATCCCGACGCTCGAGGTCGTTATGACGATCTTGCACGCCGGCGGTAAGTTCGATAACTCGGCCTACAAGGTCTCGGGCGGCCTACATGGCGTGGGCATCTCCGTCGTCAACGCGCTGTCCAAGCGCGTGGTCGTGCAGGTGCGCCGTGATGGCAGCGTCTACGAGATGGAGTTCTCGCGCGGCAAGACCGTCAAGAAGATGGAGATCGTGGGCACCTCGGATTCGACGGGTACCACCGTCAACTTCTGGCCCGACGACGAGATCTTCGAGACCTGTGTCTACGATACCGACACGCTGCACAACCGTCTGCAAGAGACGGCGTTCCTCAATAAGAATCTAAAGATTGTGCTGACCGACGAGCGCGAGGCGACTCCCCACGTGGAGGAGTTCTGCTACGAGGGCGGCATCATCGACTTCGTCAAGTTCCTCAACGACGGCAAAGACGTTCCCGAGGCCTTCAAGGAGCCCATCTATATCGAGGGCAAGTCGGATCCGGATGCGCCCGTGACCAAGATGGGCGAGGTCGAGGTGTCCCTGCAGTGGAATGCCGGCTACGGCGAGAACGTCATGTCGTTTGCCAACGACATCTACACCCCCGAGGGCGGCATGCATCTCGAGGGTTTCCGCACCGCTCTCACCCGCGTGATCAACGATTACGCTCGCAAGCAGAACCTACTCAAGGAGAAGGAGGCCAACCTGAGCGGCGACGACGTGCGCGAGGGGCTTTCGGCCGTTATCTCGGTCAAGCTGCCCGACCCGCAGTTTGAGGGCCAAACCAAGGCCAAGCTCGGCAGCTCCTACATGCGCGCGCTCACGCTCAAGATCGTGACCGATGGGCTGACCGATTATCTGGAGGAGCATCCCAAACCCGCCCGCGAGATCGTCAAGAAGGCTCAGCAGGCATGCAAGGCCCGCAACGCCGCCCGCAAGGCGCGTGAGGCGACCCGCCGCAAGAGCCTGCTCGAGACGGCGTCGCTGCCCGGCAAGCTCGCCGACTGCTCGGTACGCGATGCCGAGCTGACCGAGCTCTTTATCGTAGAGGGCGACTCGGCAGGCGGTTCGGCCAAGGACGGCCGTCGCCGAGACATCCAGGCGATTCTGCCCCTGCGCGGCAAGATTTTGAACGTCGAGCGCGTGGGTGACCACCGCGCGTTCTCGAGCGACACCATCCAATCCCTGATCACCGCGATCGGCTGCGGCGTCACGACGAGCGCCGGCGACGGTGGCGACTTCGATATCAGCAAGGCGCGCTACCACAAGATCATCATCATGACCGATGCGGACGTTGACGGTGCGCATATCCGCATCCTGCTGCTGACGTTCTTCTACAAGTACATGCGCCCGCTGATCGATGCCGGCTATGTCTATGTTGCCTGCCCGCCCATCTTTGGCATTAAGGTACGCAACAAGATCCATTACGTGTATCCCAACGGCCGCCAGCCCGAAGACGAGATTCTGCGCGACACCATTCAGAGCCTGGGCCTGAACCCCGACGACAACGACGAGGACGGCAAGGCCAAGGATGGCAAGATCACCAAGAAGCGCAAGGGCTATACCGTCCAGCGCTACAAGGGCCTGGGCGAGATGGACCCCAAGCAGCTTGCCTCGACGACGATGGACCCCAAGACCCGTATCCTGCAGCGCGTGTCGATCGAGGACGCCGTGGTGGCGGACCGCGCCGTGCGCGAGCTCATGGGTTCCGAGGTCGGCTATCGCCGCGAGTACATTGAAAAGCACGCACATGATGCGCGCTTCTTAGACGCCTAATCCCCGCGGCTTTCCCAGCCACCGCACCTTCGCCCTCAATCGTCGGTCGCGTACCCAAGTACGCTTCCCTCCTCTTTCGGGCGAATCTGCGGCACCTGGAAAAGCCGTCTCCGTGGTAGGGAACTAATGGACCACGCAAACCATGAGGAGGTAACGTGGCAGACGATATCAACAACAACGAGGGTGTGGACGAGGCCGGCGACGCCGGCATGCCCGATGATCTGAAGCGCCTACTCGCCCGCGCCGAGCAGGGCGAGGACGGCGATCCGGATTCCTATAACCCCGACGCCGAGGATGAAGATGATGAGGATGACGACGCCGAGCTCGAGGAGAGCTTCGGCGCGGTCGATCGTGGCGCTTCGGCCGGCGAGGACATCAACGGCGGTCAGCTCCAGATTTCAGAGTTCGGCCGCGAGATGAAGCAGTCGTTCATCGAGTACTCGATGTCGGTCATCACGGCGCGCGCCCTGCCGGACGTGCGCGACGGACTAAAGCCGGTGCACCGCCGCATCCTGTACGCCATGAACGAGAGCGGCATCTACCCCAACCGCCCGCATAAGAAGTCGGCCTGGACGGTCGGAGAAGTTATCGGCAAGTACCATCCGCACGGTGACTCCGCGGTTTACGAGGCCATGGTTCGTCTGGCGCAGTGGTTCTCCATGCGCACACCGCTCATCGATGGCCACGGCAACTTCGGCAACATTGATGGCGACGGCGCGGCGGCCATGCGTTATACCGAGAGCCGCCTGGCAAAGCCTGCCATGGAGCTGCTGCGCGACCTGCAAAAGGATACCGTCGACTGGCAGCCCAACTACGACGAGTCGCTCGCCGAGCCCGTGGCGCTGCCCGCGCGCTTTCCCAACCTGCTGGTCAACGGTAGTCAGGGCATCGCCGTCGGCATGGCCACCAATATCGCCCCGCATAACCTCACCGAGGCGATCGAGGCCACCTGCTACCTGATCGACAATCCCGACGCCACCGTCGACGAGCTTATGCAGATCATGCCCGGTCCGGACTTCCCCACCGGCGCCATCATCATGGGCAGCGCCGGCATTAGGCAGAGCTACGAGACCGGCCGCGGCTCCATTACCGTGCGTGCCAAGGCCCACGTGGAATCCACCAAGACCGGTCGCAGCCGCCTGGTCTTTACCGAGATTCCCTACATGGTCAACAAGGGCACCTTGCAGGAGAAGATTGCCCAGCTCGTAAACGACAAGCGCATCGAGGGCATCTCGGACATGCGCGACGAGTCCAACCAAAAGGGCATCCGTCTGGTCATCGAGCTCAAGAAGGGCGTCATTCCGCAGGTCGTGCTCAACAACCTGTATAAGTACACCTCGCTGCAGACGACTTTTGGCGCCAACAACTTGGCGCTCGTCAACGGCGTTCCCAAATGCCTGAGCCTGCGCGAGATGCTGCAGCACTACATCGACCACCAGGTCGACGTCGTCACCCGCCGCACTCGCTTTGACCTTAAGAAGGCCCAGGCGCGTGCCCATATCCTCGAGGGCTACTTGATGGCTCTCGACCATATCGACGAGGTCATCAGCATTATCCGTTCCTCGCAGACCGACTCCGAGGCAAGCGGCCGCCTGATCGAGCGCTTTGGCTTTACGCCCGAGCAGACCACGGCCATCCTCGAGATGAAGCTGCGCCGCCTGACTGGCCTGGAGCGCGACAAGATCCAGGAAGAGCTGGACGGTCTGCGCCGCGCCATCGCCTACTACGAGGACCTGCTGGCGCATGAGGAGAAGATCCTGGGCGTCATCAAGGAGGAGATGCGCGAGATTTCGAAAAAGTTCGGCGACAAACGCCGCACCGAGATCAGCCATGTCGAAAAGGATCTGGATGTCGAGGACCTCATCGCCGACGAGGACATGGTCGTGACCATCACCCACACCGGCTACGTGAAGCGCATTCCGGTGGCTGCCTACCGCGCCCAGAAGCGCGGCGGCAAGGGCGTGTCGGGCGTCAACCTTAAAGAGGACGACGTCATCGACGAGATGTTTATCGCATCCACGCACGAGTACGTGCTGTTCTTCTCGAGCAAAGGCAAGGTCTACCGCCTGAAGGTGCACGAGCTGCCGGTGGGTACGCGCCAGGCGCGCGGCACCGCGATCGTCAACCTACTGCCCTTTGAGGAAGGCGAGAAGATCGCGAGCGTCATCAGCTGCCGCGAGTTCCCCGCCGACGAGTACCTGATGTTTGCCACCAAGAGCGGCATGGTCAAGAAGACCGTGATGAGCGCTTACGACCGCAGCCGCCGTGATGGCCTGATCGCCATCAATCTGAGAGACGACGACGCGCTGCTCGCCGTGCGCCGTGTGCGCGAGGGCGACAAGATCATCCTGGCCACCACTGCGGGCAAGGCGATCATGTTCCCCGAGGACCAGGTTCGCGCCACGGGACGCGACACCAGCGGCGTTCGCGGTATTAGCATGAAGGACGGCGTGAGCGTTTTGGGTATGGAGGTTACCAACGGCAACGGCGACCTGTTTGTCATCACCGAGCGCGGCTACGGCAAGCGCACGCCGGTCGCGGACTATCCGGAGCAGAACCGCGGCGGTCAGGGCGTCTACACCATCCAGATGACCGAGCGTAAGGGAAACCTCGCGGCCATGAAGACGGTGGGTCCGCAGCACGAGCTGTTCATCGTGACGGAAGGCGCGACGGTCATTCGCGTCAAGACCGATGAGATTAGCCGGACCGGCCGAGCCACCCAGGGCGTCAAGATGATGACCGTCGACGACAACGACCGTGTGTGCGCTGTCGCCCGCATGACGGCAGCTAAGGAAAAGCCCGAAGGCGAAGGCGCCGAGGCCGAGGCAACGGTCGATGCCGAAAAGACCCCAGTCGATCTAGGCGACGGCAACGACATGCCAGAGGATCTCCTAGACGAGTAAGAGGCCCTAGCTGGTAGAAAATATCAGACCCCATATATCGGCGGTCGGCGCACTGCGCGCCGACCGCTTTTTTGACAATCCTGGACCCCGTGCCCGCCGAGTGGGCGAGATGGGTTAGGTTTGTCGCGAGTTCCGCACGCAAAGAAGGCCACTTAATGTGGCCTTCGTCTTGCGCAGGACTGCCCGAGCAGCAAACCTAACCCATCTCGCCCACTCGGCGGGCACCCTCCAAAGATTTTCAAAAAAGTTGTTGACGCGCGCGTAACGACTCGTCTAATATATCCCTTGCGCGATGGACCTGTAGCTCAGTTGGTTAGAGCGTCCGGCTGATAACCGGGAGGTCACAAGTTCGAATCTTGTCAGGTCCACCACTTTCTTTCGCAATAAACACCCCAGCGAGAGCCGAGTCGCCGCTGGGGTGTTTATTACTGTCTCCGTGGGGGTTTAGCTCAGCTGGGAGAGCGCGGGCTTTGCAAGCCTGAGGTCAGGGGTTCGATCCCCCTAACCTCCACCATGATGGACCTGTAGCTCAGTTGGTTAGAGCGTCCGGCTGATAACCGGGAGGTCACAAGTTCGAATCTTGTCAGGTCCACCATCAAAACTGTGAAGAGCCTCGAGGCATGGCCTCGGGGCTTTTTTCTTGTGTGTGATAAAACTCATTTTGGTTTTGTGTGCTGTGCGAAAGATTGGGTAGTATAGCTATTCAATGCGGCGAAGGCGCCGCGTGTTAACCGCTACGTACCGGAGGTGTTCCATGGTTCGTGTCGACATAGAGACCATCGTCATGGCCGCCGGTCCCGTGCCATCGCTTATCGTACTTCGCGAGCGCTGCAGCAAATCGGACTCCCCCGCGCCGCTGCGCTCCCTCTCTATCCAAACTGGTTCGTTTGAGGCTGCGACTATTAGCCGCGGTATCGACAGCGGTCGTGCCGAGCGCCCGATCGCCCATGACCTGCTGCTCGACACGCTTGATGCCCTGGATGCAAAACTCGAGCGCATCGAGATTGTCCGTGCCGAGCCTCCCGTGTTCTATGCAACGGTCGTTGTTTTGGCCGACAGCAACGAGCATAGGATCGATGCGCGTCCGAGCGATGCCATCGCCCTCGCCGTGCGCAGCAATGCTCCCATGTTTGTTGAGGACGACATCATGAACCGCCTGGGGACCGTCTCTCCGGTTGCCGAGGAAGTCGATGACGAGCAGGAATTTGAGAAGTTCGACGAGTTCGTCCATACGCTCTCGCCCGATGATTTTTAAATGACGAGTAGCCATGAGACGGAGTGTGCACTGATGGGTCGCGGCGTTTCAGCCGAGGCCGCCGCCATTGCCCGCGAGGCCCAGATGCGCTCGGAGGCATCCGAGGCCGCGCGCATCGCCTACGTGACGCAGGCCCGTACGCTTCGCGAGCGCCGTGCCTCCTTTATCAAGATGGTTGCCGTCTCCGCACTTGTCGCGGCAATCTCCTCGCGCCTTCGTGGTACAGTTGGTGCGCTTGGGTTTTCGATTTCGACGGGCTTGGTCATCTGGGGCGTGGTCGATGCCGTGATGCTGACCAACCAGATCAAGGTACTCGATAAGCGCGCGGCCGATATGATGCGTGCCCGCGACGCCGCCGCCAAGATCGCTGCCGAGGCACAAGAGATGTAACGACGCCGGACTCGATGGGAAGGTCTAAAAATGGCACAGGATATGCAGGACGCCGGAAACGTCTCCGCCGAGCTCGACGCCATGGTGTGCGACCTCATCGGGGCATTTTTAGACGACCTGGCCGCTGGTGAGAACCCCGGCGTTGTCGTTGCGATCGAAGACGCCGCGTCCAACCGCTATCTGGCGGCACTCGACGAGGACGGCGAGGAGGCATGCCTCGAGGCTGCCACCAACTTTATCTCCGAGCACAAGATGGGTCTTAAGGACGAGGGCCTGGGTCGCATCGCCCGTTACGCCATCGGCTACACCGGTTGTGTCGAAATTGATGGCGGCTACCATGACGCCCTGCTTGTGAGTTTCTTTGAGACGACGCTCGAGAGCGGCTTTTCGGCATATGTACTGTACGAGGGTGTGGGCGCCGGCGATGGTTTTATGTGGAGCGACCCTGAACCTGCAGGCGAGGAAACCCCTCTTATCTAAAATCGCTAAAATAAACGAGTTTTCGGTAAAAGGCTCAAAATTCCCGCCGAGCGTTGTGTTACTGGGCGGGTCGCATACGCGTGCCGGTTGTATATAGATAGAAGATAGGGGAACTACATGCGCGTAGACAATCTGAGGAACATCGCCATCATCGCTCACGTCGACCACGGCAAGACGACGATGGTCGACAAGCTCCTGCGTGCCACGGACGCCTTCCGTGCCAACCAGCAGGTCGAGGACCGCGTCCTGGATTCTAACGACCAGGAGCGCGAGCGCGGCATTACGATTCTCGCCAAGAACATCTCTATCGAGTACAAGGACGTTAAGATCAACGTCATCGACACCCCGGGCCACGCTGACTTTGGCGGCGAGGTCGAGCGCGTGCTGCGTATGGCCGACGGCGCCCTGCTGCTGGTCGATGCCTTTGAGGGGCCCATGCCCCAGACCCGCTTCGTGCTGCGTCACGCCATCGACACCGGCCTCAAGATCATGATCGTCATCAACAAGATCGACCGTCCGGGCGCCAACCCCGAGAAGGCCTACAACGACTGCCTGGACCTGATGGCCGACCTGGGCGCCACCGACGACCAGCTTGAGTTCGCCATGGAGCACGTGGTCTACGCCAGCGCCATGAATGGCTTTGCCCGCCTTGACCCCAACGACGGCAACATGGACATGTATCCGCTGCTCGATATGATCATCGACGACATGCCCGCGCCCGAGGTTGACGAGAACGCCCCGCTGGCCATGCAGTGTGTGACCATCGACCACTCCAACTTCGTTGGTCGCATCGGTATCGGCCGTGTGTACTCCGGCGCCATCCACCAGGGCGATCAGATCCTGGTCGTCAAGAACGACGGCTCCAGCGCTACCGCTACCGTCAAGCAGCTCTTTACTTTCGACTACCTGGGTCGCACCGAGTGCCAGGAAGTCGGCGCCGGTGATATCGCCGCCGTCGTGGGCATCGACCGCACCGATATCGGCGATGTCTACACCGATCCCGAGAACCCCGTTGAGCTCGAACCCATCGAGATCGACCCGCCGACCCTGTCCATCGTCTTTGAGGCTTCGACCTCCCCGCTCGTCGGCCGCGACGGCGACATCGTGGGTGCCCGTCAGCTCAAGGAGCGCCTGTTCAACGAGGCCGAGAACAACGTGACCATGAAGATCGAGGAGCTCGAGGACAAGAGCGGCGTCGAGGTCTCGGGCCGCGGCATTCTGCACCTGTCCGTCCTGATGGAGTCTATGCGCCGCGAGGGCTTTGAGTTCCAGGTCGGTCGTCCCCGCGTTCTGTTTAAGAAGGACGAGAACGGCAACAAGATGGAGCCCGTCGAGCAGGCCGTCGTCGAGTGCCCGGACGAGTACTCGGGCAAGGTCGTTGAGGTCTTCGGCACCTCCGGCGGTATCATGACGAGCATGGATACCTCGGGCATCGTGACGCACCTTGAGTTTAAGATCCCGACCCGCGGCATCATGGGTCTTAAGAACCGCATCATGAACGTCACTCACGGCGAGGGCGTGTTCTACCACACCTTCCTGGAGTACGGCCCCTATGCCGGCGAGATCGGCAACCGCCAGAACGGCGCCATGATCTCCATGACCACCGAGAAAGCCGTTGCCTACGCTCTGGGCACGCTGCAGGAGCGCGGCCAGCTGTTTGTTGAGCCGGGTACCGAGTGCTACGAGGGCATGATCGTGGGCGAGCGCAGCAAGGCCGGCGACATGGTCGTCAACATCGCCCGTACCAAGAACCTGGGCAACCAGCGTTCCTCGACCTCCGATATCTCCGTCCAGCTGGTGCCGCCCCGCACCTTCTCGCTGGAGGAGGCGCTGGAGTACATCGCCGACGACGAGCTGGTGGAGATCACTCCCAAGAACATCCGCCTCCGCAAGCGTCTGCTCAATGCTACCGACCGCAAGAAGGCCGCAGTCCGCGCCGGTCAGGTCAACAAATAAGCGCCGAGCTTTGTAGCGACTAACAAGAAAGGGCGCCGACCATCGCGGTCGGTGCCCTTTTTGGTGCACAGGGATTGAGTTGGTCTGCACCACCGCAAAGGTGTCTGTCCCCTTTGTGGTGGTTGACGGCTAGGCGGAAGGAAGGCCCGGAGTATTGGCGGCCTGCTGCGGCTTGAGGCGGGCGTTGCGCCAGATGATCTGGATGACGTAGCCGAGCGTAAAGACGAAGGCTACGCCGCTGACAAAGCTGCCCATAAGGGGAAGTGCCGTGAGTGCGCCCGCGGCGATACCGCCCACGGCGGCCATGGCGTAGCGGTTCTGGCTGTGTCCGATCATGCGTGCGATCGCGGTGCCCGTAAACGCCGCCGAGACCAGAGCGATACCGATCACGGCGCACATGAGAGCTCCGGCGAGTGACAGACCTGCAATCGAGATGATGAGTAACAGGACGGCGGGAACGGCGGCCACCGTGCCCAAAAGACCGCTCACCCACAGAGGGGTAGGTCGTTGACGAAGCATGCCGGCGGCGCTGGCGGTCGCGCGCGGAAAGACGAGCTCGAGGAGGATCGCGACAAAGCAGGTGGAAAGCGCCGCGGCGACGATGCCGCCGATGGTGTCGTTAATCGTTGAGGTGTTCTCGTTCTCGGTACGGTCGATCTTGAGGGCTCCGACCTGAGCGCCCTCGGCCCGCTCGGGGTCCTCGGAAACATGCGCGCTCACGGTGCCGGTGATGCGGGCGTTTTTGCCCAAGACGAGCTTATCGGCCCAAACCTCGACATCGCCCTCGACGGTGCCGTCGATGGTCACCGTATCGCCTGCAAGTGCTGCCGACTTGGTGGAGCCTCGCAGGGCAACAGTATCGCCCATCGCGTAAAAACAGCTGGCGGTGCTACCGGTGTTGAGCACGACGTGCTGACCGGCTACCGTCACGCTGCCATCGATTGCGGTTTTGGAGATATCGATGGTGCGCGCCGCCAGGCGAATGGCGCCGCCTACGGTGCAGTCGCGAATCGATAGGCTGTCGCATGCCGCGATAATATCGCGGCCGATGGAGGCATCGTCCAGGTTAAGGCTTTGGCCAGCCCAGTACAGGTCGCCCGCGACGCCAGACGGATTTGAGTCAGCTTCGGTTGCGAGTACGTTGCCCGCGGTGTCTGTGCCGGCGAACGACGCCGTGGGAAGTACGGTCAGCGCAAGCGCAATCAGTACGAATAGGAGGGCGATGCGGGCCTGCGCTTTGTGGCGCTTGGTCGACGGTTCTAGGTTGCAAGGCATAGTGAATCCTTCGTTAGATACTCGGCGTATATCTAACAGGGTACCCAACGTGCGAGCGCTCTAAAAGAACCTCTCGGTTGCATTTCGAAAGGTCGTGCCGTGCTATCTACTTTTTGCGATGTAAAAAGTGCGCGATGTCTTCTTCGGTGGGGCTTTTGATGTCAAAGCGCAGCGAGAGCCAGCGCAGACCCATGGTCACGATAACGCATACGACCAGCGCGGCGACATTGCTGACCAAACCACTCATGACGAGGCTTACATAGCTTGCCGATCCGGCGATGGCCGCGATGGCATAAAAGTTGGTGCGTTGGAAAATGCCCGGAACCACGCCCATAAAGCCGTCGCGCAGCATGCCGCCGCCCACCGCGGTGAAAAAGCCCATCATGATGCAAACGACGGGTGCAAATCCGTAGACCAGTGCCTTGTCTGCGCCGGTTGCCGCATAGATGCCGACCGAGATGATGTCGAGCAGGGGGATGAGTTTGTCGGGCTTATCGACGATTGCCGGGAAGATGTAAATGATGGCCGCCGTGGCGATGGAGAGCGGCAGCGCCATTGGCTGGTTGAGGATGTAGACGTTGCCGACCTGGAGTGTCATGTCGCGCAAAAGACCGCCGCCCAGACCGCAGACTACCGCGAGTGCGACCGCGCCCACCAGGTCGAGCTTGTGTTCGCGCGCAACCAGCACACCCGAGATCGATGCAGCGACAACGGCGAACATCTCGAGCCAAAATGGGATAGCGACCATGGCATCCGAGGCATGTGAGGTAACGGTTATGGCGGCGACGACGGGCAAGATGGGGTCCTTTGAGTTACGGGATTGGACAATGCCCGTACATAGTACATGTTCGGCGACGATCGCGACCCTATTGCTCGGCAAACGGTCGGGACTGGGTGCGGTCATAGGTTTCAAGTATGTGCATCAGCCTCCAAAGATATCGAAAAATATCGTTTTTGGAGGGTGGTGTACATGTTTGGGGATCTGGGTTGATGCTGAACGCGATGAGGGCGTGGCTGAATAGGAGGGATGTCTATATTTTGATCGGAGCTCAAAATTTATCCGGTCGGCTTACGCCGACCGCGCTGCGCTAAAAACGCGCCACTGGTGCGTTTTCTTTACGCTTTGCGCCCTGGCGGGTTCGAACCCCTCCTTCTTCGCCGTATTTGCTTGTTAGGGACTCAAAACAAAAAAGCTCCCATTCCTGGGAGCTTTCACAACCAAAATGGCGGAGGAGGAGGGATTCGAACCCTCGTGACCTTATACAGGCCAAACGGTTTTCGAGACCGCCGCATTCAACCACTCTGCCACCCCTCCGCGTGGGGTAAAAACAAAGCAGGCACTAAGGCCTGCTTTGGAATTAACTGGCGGAGAGTCAGGGATTTGAACCCTGGAGACGCTTTTGACGCCTACACGATTTCCAATCGTGCTCCTTCGGCCACTCGGACAACTCTCCGTTAAATGCGAAAGTCAGTATACACGAGGAATCGAAAAGTGCAAACAGAAAACTTGGCATTTTTTAAAGCGCTCGCTCCGCACCCGTATCCGGCATGTGCCAGATGAGTACTAAAAAAGCATCCTGACCAGCCAGATACCGCTCGATGATCTGTTCAAAATAGGTATTCATGAATGACGTGGCAGCGAATTTAAAAGTTTTGAGGCAATCGATCGAACCGGTGGTATGCATTTCGTGACCACAACCCTGCAATCGGCGACCTGCGGTTTGACTCAGGTTGTCCTCGCCGCAGCGTATCTTGCTATCGAATCCGTCAAGCTCTTGGTCAGCATTTGGTTGGAATACGCATGAAGAGCCGTGTAAGCATGGGTATATGTGGAGGTCATGAGGTTGTAGCTGCATATTCTTGCAGCCTGGGAGGTTGAAAGATATTATTACCAAGTCTTTTCCTGCTTCAGGCGCACCTTCACGACCTGAAGCCACATTTGCCCAGAGGAGGTGACAATATGAAGGCTTATGAACTGCTGTTCTTTGTTGACCCGTCGCTCGACCCCGAGACTCGTCTCGCTGTTATGAAGCGTATCGATACCACGATCGCTGAGGGCGCTGGCAAGGTCGACTCCGTTGACGAGTGGGGCAAGCGCAAGCTCGCCTACGAGATCAACGACCTCACCGATGGTGACTACACCCTCATCAACTTCCACGCAGATCCTACCCAGATCGCCGAGCTTGATCGCGTCCTGCGCATCACCGACGCTGTGGTCCGCCACATGATCGTCCGTCGCGACGACCAGGAGTAAGACTGTCGTTTTGGACTGGGCTAGTGCCCCAAGAGGAAGTAGTGAGTTATGAGCATCAATCGAGTGAACATCACCGGTAACCTCACCCGCGATCCCGAGCTGCGCGCCACCGCCGGCGGAACCCAGGTTCTGTCCTTTGGCGTCGCCGTGAACGATCGTCGCCGCAACGCGCAGACTGGCGAGTGGGAGGACTATCCCAACTTTGTTGACTGCACTATGTTCGGCACCCGCGCCGAGGCCGTGAGCCGTTTCCTGGCAAAGGGAAACAAGGTCGCGATCGAGGGCAAGCTGCGCTACAGCTCTTGGGAGCGCGACGGTCAGCGCAGGAGCAAGCTTGAGGTCATCGTCGATGAGATCGAGTTTATGAGCTCCCGTGGTGGCCAGGGTGGCTACGATCAGGGCGGTTACGCCCCCGCAGCTCCCGCGCCCGCAGCACGTCCTGCCGCACCGGTGGCTACGCCGCCCGCGGTCGACGTCTACGATGAGGACATCCCGTTCTAAGGGTTGTTCACCTATTTTTGAGTGAGAGGCGGCTTCGGCTCGCCGAAGTTGCCAAACGAAAGGTATTTTGACATGGCTAATGATTATTCTGCACGTCAGCCGCGTCGTAAGTACTGCCAGTTCTGCAAGGAGAACACTGAGTTCATCGACTATAAGGACACTCAGCTTCTCCGTAAGTACATGACCGACCGTGGCAAGATCAAGCCCCGTCGCGTCACTGGCGCTTGCACGCAGCATCAGCATGACATCGCCAACGCCATCAAGCGCGCCCGCGAGATGGCTCTCCTGCCGTACACCGTCCCCGTGGTTTCCTCTCGTGGCAACCGCGACCGCGGCTAAGAAGGGAGACGCATCATGAAGGTTATTCTTCTCGATGAGATCAAGGGCAAGGGCGGCGAGGGTGACGTCGTAGAGGTCGCTCAGGGTTACGCTGAGAACTTCCTGTTCCCCAAGAAGCTCGCTGTTGCCGCCACCAAGGGCAACCTCAAGCAGCTTGACGAGCGTCGCAACAACATCGCCAAGCGCGAGGCCGTCCGTCTGGCTACCGCCAACGAGACCAAGGCTGCCTTCGAGGGCAAGCAGGTCACCGTTGACGTCAAGGTTGGCGACGAGGGCATCCTCTTTGGCTCCGTTACCGCCGCTATGATCGCTGACGCCATCAAGGATCAGCTCGGTATGGATATCGACCGCAAGCGCGTCGAGCTCGGTAAGCCCATCAAGGTTGCCGGTGCCCACACCGTCGCTATCTCGCTGTACCGCGAGATCAAGGCCGAGGTTGTCGTTCTCGTCGGCGTTACCGCCGAGGAGCTCGCTGCCGAGGCTGAGGTTGAGGAGACCGCTGAGGTCGCCGAGACCGAGACCGCCGAGGTCGAGACCGAGGCTGCTGCCGAGTAGCATTTGCTGCAACGCAACAATCTTGTTCTAAGAAGGGCGCTCTGGGAGACCAGGGCGCCCTTTTATTTTTTGCGCCGGGTGAGTTCATAGCAGTCATTGAGATGCGGTCCCGTGTATAGGACCGTTCATCCGTTTGGTTCGGTGATGATTGCCAAGGCGCGGCTCGATTTATAGCCGTGGCTGATACTATGGATGCTCGCAAGCGATATGAATGAGGATGCTCATGGCATATGACGATAGGGAGACGGGGCTGACGGTCGAGGACCGTGGCTCCAAGTTGGGTCTCCCCCAAAACCAAGATGCAGAGGCCAACGTGCTGGCCGCTATGCTGCTCTCGCCCGATGTGGTCGAAGAGGCCCAGGTCGAGCTGCAGCCCGATGACTTCTACCGGCCCATTCATAAGACCATCTATACCGCGATGGTCGATATGTATAACAGTCGCATCCCCATTGACTCTATCTCGCTGATCGATTACCTGCGAAGCATCAACAAGCTCGATGCCGTGGGCGGCGAGGCGTACATTTTGGAGCTGATGGGACAGACTCTGTCGCTCGTCAACTGGCAGCACCATGCCGCCATCGTTCGCCGCGACTCGATGCTGCGCGAGCTGATTGGTGCCACCAACGAGATCAACGCGCTGGCCTACAACGCCCCCACCGACACCAAAGAGGTCGTGGAGCTGGCCGAGAGCAAACTGCTCAAGGTCACGGCGCGTGAGGTTAAGTCGAGCTACAAGACGCTGACCGAGTTTATGGTCGAGGCCTATAACGAGGCCGAGGAAGTGTGCAAGGCCGGCGGTCAGGCTGCAGGCGTGCCCACGGGCTTTCCGTCGCTCGACCGTATGCTCATGGGCTTCCGCGAGGGCCAGCTCATCATTATCGGCGCCCGCCCCGCCGTTGGTAAGACGTCGTTCGCCCTGAACTTGGCGCTCAACGCCGCCGCCGCGGGCTATACCGTCGGCTTCTTCTCGCTGGAGATGTCGGGCAAGGAAATTGCCCAGCGTCTGATTTGCGCCTATGCCATGATCTCGATCAGCGACTTCCGTACGGGCCGCATTAGTCCCGAGCAGTGGGCCAACATCAATGAGGCCACGCAGACGCTGTCCAAGCTCGATATTCTGATTGACGATACGCCCGGCACCACGGTGACCGAGATTCGCGCAAAGAGCCGCCGCATGCTCCATAACAAGGAGAAGGCCATCATCATCCTGGACTATTTGCAGCTGGTGAGTCCCCCGCCTGGACGTCGTTCCGAGAGCCGCACCGTCGAGGTCTCCGAGATGTCGCGTGGTCTGAAGATTATGGCCAAGGAGCTCAAGATTCCGCTGATCGCGCTGTCGCAGCTGTCGCGTCAGGTTGAATCCCGTACCGGCAAGCGCCCGCAGCTGTCCGACCTGCGTGAATCGGGCTCCATCGAGCAGGATGCCGATATCGTCATGTTCTTGGACCGATCCGCCGACGAGGCCGAGGCCTCGCGCGACGACCGACCCGACGAGGGCGTTACGCGTATCGTCGTGGCCAAGAACCGTTCGGGCCCGATTGGCGACGTCGACCTGATGTTCCTGCCGGCATCCACCAAGTTCTATGAGCTTGATGGGGCGCATACCGAGGAGTAGGACAGGCGCCCGTTGCACGGGTATACTGAGAATGTTTTGTGCTTCTGCGCACTTGCGGTGTGCGGACAGTCCATGAATGTGAGGAGTAAACATGCCGTCAACCGTTTTGGTCGGTGCCCAGTGGGGCGATGAGGGCAAGGGTAAGATCTGCGACCTGGTCGCCGGCGACTTTGATGCCGTCGTGCGCTATTCGGGCGGCAACAACGCCGGCCACACCATCGTCGTCAACGGCAAGAAGTACGGCCTGCACCAGGTGCCCTCCGGCATCATGTATTCCGACCGCGTGTCGGTGATCGGTAACGGCTGCGTCGTCAACCCCAAGGTCGTCCTTGAGGAGATCGACATGTTCGAGGCCGACGGCATCACCACCAAGAATCTCAAGATCAGCGGCAACGCGCATGTCATCATGCCGTACCACATCGATCTGGATGGCGCCTTTGAGCAGAAGCTCGGCAAGAAGAACATCGGTACCACTAAGCGCGGCATCGGTCCGTGCTACCAGGACAAGATGGCCCGTATTGGCCTGCGTATGCAGGACATGCTGGATGAGGCGCTGTTCCGCGATAAGCTGGAGACCGCTCTTGCCCGCGTGAACCCCGAGCTAGAGCTCATCTACAACCTGCCCACCTACACCGTGGATCAGATTTGCGATGAGTACCTGCCCATGGCCGAGCGCCTGCGCCCCTACATCACCGAGACGAGCCTGCTGCTCAACAACATGATCGATGAGGGCAAGGATTTGCTGTTTGAGGGCGCCCAGGCGACGCTGCTCGACATCGATCACGGCACCTATCCGTACGTGACGTCTTCTAACTGCACCGCCGGCGGCGCCATTACCGGTTCCGGCGTCGGCATGAAGAACGTCGACCGCGTGCTGGGCGTCATGAAGGCCTATATCACCCGCGTCGGTTCGGGCCCCATGCCCACCGAGCTTTCCTATGAGTCCGAGGCCGGCCACACGCTGACCGAGGAGGGCTACGAGTACGGCGTGACCACCGGTCGCCGTCGTCGCTGCGGCTGGTTTGACGGCCCTATCGCCAACTATGCCTCGCGCGTCAACGGCCTCACCGACATCGCCGTGACCAAGCTCGACGTGCTTTCGGCCTTCGACACCATTAAGGTGTGCGTTGCCTATGACGTCGACGGCGAGCGCTACACGAGCGTGCCCGAGCACCAGGTGCGTTTTGAGCATGCCAAGCCCATCTACGAGGAGCTCCCTGGCTGGAAGTGCGACATCCCCGGCTGCCGCAGCTTTGATGAGCTGCCGCAGGAGGCTCAGGACTACGTGGCATTTATCGAGGATCTGGCACACACCCGCGTGACGTTCATCGGCGTTGGCGCCGGTCGCGAGCAGATCATCAACCGATTCTGGAAGTAATCGGCGTTATTTGGTTATTGCGATATACCCCTTTGCAGCCCAGATGGGCGGCCGAGGGGTATATTTGCTTGTAAAGGGCCCGCGCGGAGCGGGCCGGTAATCCATAGAGGAGGCACCCTTGAAGGCGGACACTCAAACCATCGACATCCTGTTGTTGGGCAGCGGCGGCCGCGAGCATGCTCTGGCAGCCAAGCTCGCAGCATCACCGCGCGCCGGCAAGCTCTACATCGCGCCGGGTAACGGCGGCACCGCGAGCTGCGGCGAGAACGTGGTTCTCGACGATTGCGATCCTGCGGCCGTGGCGGCGTTTGCCCAGAGCCATGGATGCGGACTCGTGGTGATTGGCCCCGAGGCTCCGCTCGTGGCGGGCGTTGCAGACGCCGTCCGCGCGGCGGGCATCCCGTGCTTTGGTCCGGGTGCCGAGGGCGCCCAGATGGAGGGCTCTAAGCTGTTCTCCAAGCAGCTCATGGAGCGCGCCGGTATCCCGACGGCAGCCTATGGCTCATTTACCAACGAGGCTTCGGCTCTTGCCTATGTGCGCGAGCAGGGTGCTCCGCTGGTCGTCAAGGCCGACGGCCTTGCCGCGGGCAAGGGCGTTATCGTGGCAACCGAGCTTTCGCAGGCCGAGGAGGCTGTGCGTGAGTGTTTTGGCGGCACCTTTGGCGATGCCGGCAACACGGTGGTCATCGAGGAGATGCTGACCGGCCCCGAGTGCTCGCTGCTGGCCTTTACCGACGGTAAGACCGTGCGTCCCATGGCCACCTCGCAGGATCACAAGCGTGCGCTCGAGGGCGACAAGGGCCCCAACACGGGCGGCATGGGCGTCTACAGCCCGGTGCCCATCGTGACCGACGAGGAGCACGCCACCATGGTGAAGGTCATGGAGCAGACCGTGGCCGAGCTTGCTGCCGAGGGCATCGACTACCGCGGCTGCCTGTATGGCGGCTTTATGCTCACCCCCGCCGGCCCCAAGGTGCTGGAGTTCAACGCCCGCTTTGGCGACCCCGAGACGCAGGTCGTGCTCCCGCGCCTTAAGAACGACCTGGTCGAGGTCATGCTGGCTTGCGCCAGCTGCGAGCTCGATCAGATTGAGCTCGACTGGCGCGACGAGTGGGCCGTGGCCGTTGTCCTGACGAGCGCGGGCTACCCCGGCAGCTACGAGAAGGGCAAGGTCATTACCGGTATCGAGGATGCCGAGGCCATGGAGAACGTGACGGTGTACCACGCCGGCACCGCCGTGGTGGATGGCCAGCTTGTGACCAACGGCGGCCGTGTGCTTGCCGTCACCGCGCTGGGCAATACGTTTGAGAACGCCCGCAACCTTGCCTACGAGGCCTGCGAGAAGATTGATTTTGAGGGCAAGACCCTGCGCCACGACATTGGCCTGCGTGCGCTGCGCGGCCGTGACGCCTGGGATGCCTAAAATCCGAGAGGAATGAGACGGATGGACGAGAAGAACGAAGAGCTCGTGGACGCGCAGATCGTCGAGGAAGACGGCCGCATGTATGGACACGCCGAGGGCGAGCCTGGTGGCGAGGTCGCTGACGAGCCGGCGCTGGTGCTGGGCGACGACGACCCGCATGACGCCCAGCTGCACGAGAAGATTCTTTCGGAGGAGTGCGCCTGGAAGGGCAAGATCCTCGACGTCCACCGTCTTGAGGTTGAGCTGCCCAACGGTCACCGCAGCGCCCGCGATATCGTTCGCCATCCGGGTGCGGCGGCCGTTGTGGCACTGACCGAGAGTGGCAAGATCGTGCTGGTGCGTCAGTACCGCACCGCCATCGACCGCGTGACGGTCGAGATTCCCGCCGGCAAGCTCGATCCGGGCGAGGACCCGCTCGATTGCGCCAAGCGCGAGCTGCATGAGGAGACGGGCTTTAGGGCTGGTCGCATTCGCTTTTTGACGTCGATTGTCACGTCCTGCGGTTTTTGCGATGAGATCATCCACATCTACTTGGCTACCAAGCTCGAGTTTGATGCGCCCGACCCCGACGATGACGAGTTTGTCAACGTCGACCTGGTGCCACTGCATGAGCTGATCGACGCCGTACTCGACGGCAAGATCGAAGACGCCAAGACCGTTGTGGGTGCCTTGGCTTGCGACAGCATTGCTCATCGTTTGGGTGGAGCGGAACTTTAACGAGCGGGGATGATCCCGCAGGTTTGTGTAAGTCAGCGAAAGTGCTCCATTTGAGACAAGGTGGCCTAAAAGAGAAGGGAAGCGTATGGATATACGCGACCGACGATTGAAGGCCAGATTGTCCAAATGGAGCACTTGCAGCGTCGAGACGAAACGCGGTTTGGTAAAACCGCGTAAGGTGACTATGTTTAAGAGGTTTCTTTCGTATTACAAGCCCCAGATGGGGCTTTTTGTTGCTGATACTCTTTGTGCTCTGGTGCTTGCCGCCATTGACCTGGCGTTCCCCATTATCTTGCGCAATCTGACCGGCGGGCTCTTTACTCAGGGTCAGGCTGCTATTATGCAGGCGCTCGGTATGATCGCGGTGGGACTGGTGCTGATGTATGTCATCCGCTGCGCCTGCCGCTATTTTGTGAGCTATTGGGGTCATGTGATGGGCGCGCGCATGGAGTCCAAAATGCGCGAGGACCTGTTCGATCAGTACGAACGGTTTAGCTTTGCGTACTTTGATCGCAACAGCTCGGGCGACATGATGAGCCGCGTGGTCAATGACCTGTTCGATATCTGCGAGGCGGCGCACCACGTGCCCGAATGGATCATTATCTGCGGTATCGAGATCATCGGCTCGTTTGTGATTCTGTTTACCATCGCGCCGGTGCTCGCACTCGCCATGGCTGTGGTGACGGTGGTGTTCGCGGTCATTATGTTTTGGCAGAATATGCGCATGCGCGAGGTCTTTAGCGATAACCGCAAAAAGATTAGCGGCATCAACGCGCAGCTGCAGGATTCGCTGGCGGGCATGCGTGTGGTCAAGAGCTTTGCCAATGAGCAGACCGAGCGCTCTAAGTTTCGCGCCTCGAACAATCGCTACCTTTCGTCCAAGGAGAACATGTATCACGCCATGGGCGTCTATACCGCGACGTATGGCCTGCTCTCGGGAGTGCTTTATGTGATCGTGGTGCTGCTGGGCGGTTGGCTCGTTGCCCAGGGTCAGCTGCAGGCGGTCGATATGGCAACCTTCGCACTCTACATTTCGCTGTTCTGCACGCCGCTCGAGACGCTCGTCAATTCGGCTGAGACGTATCAGAAAGCCATCGCCGGCTTTAAGCGCATGGATGAGGTGCTCTCGACTGTCCCCGATATTCAGGATAAGCCGGGTGCTGCGGATCTGCAGGTGACGGCTGGTGCTGTGGAGTACCGCGACGTGTGCTTTAGCTACGAGGATGTTGAATTGGCCGAGCGCGGCGCCGACGGACGCCCTGTTATCGACCACATGGACCTGTCCATCAAGCCCGGTCAGACCATCGCTTTGGTTGGCCCCTCGGGCGGCGGCAAATCGACGACTTGTTCGCTGTTGCCGCGCTTTTACGACGTTGCCGCCGGCTCCATTAGCATCGACGGCCAGGATGTGCGCGACGTGACGCAGCATAGTCTGCGCCGTGCCATCGGCCTGGTGCAGCAAGATGTGTACCTGTTTGATGGAACGATCGGCGAGAACATCGCCTACGGCAAGCCGGGCGCCACGGCAGAAGAGATCGCCGAAGCGGCCCGCCGCGCCAATATTGATACCTTTATCGAATCGCTTCCGCAAGGCTACGACACCGTGGTGGGCGAGCGCGGCAGCCGTCTTTCGGGTGGTCAAAAGCAGCGCGTCGCCATCGCGCGCGTTTTTCTCAAGAATCCCAAGATCCTTATTTTGGATGAGGCGACGAGTGCCCTGGATAACGAGAGCGAGGAAGCGGTGCAGGAGTCGCTCGAAGAGCTGGCACGCGGCCGTACCACGATCATCATCGCCCACCGTCTCTCGACTATTAAGCATGCTGACGAGATTGCGACCGTTGAGCATGGTCGCGTTGTGGAACGTGGCACGCACGAGGAGCTTCTCGCCCGTGGCGGCACCTATGCCCGTTACTATCGAATGCAGTTCGAAGGTGCGCGTGCGCACGAGCTCGACTGATTGATATGACAGGAAGATCATGGCTGATAAGAACCCTTTGACTCCGGAAGAAGTGACGGAGTTATTCTCCGAAATCGATGCATCCGGCGTCTTGGATCCTACGCTCGCCAAAAAGCGCACCGAGCGCATGCGCGAGAAAGAGGCCGCCGTCAAGCGCGGCGACAAGGCGACGCTGGCGCGGCTGCGCAGCGAGGATCGCGCGAGCCAGGCAAAACATATCGACCCGCTGTCCGAGGACGACCCTTCGGGCTCGCAGGTGAGCCATACCATTACGAAGACCGCCATGGCCGTGGTTATCGGCATTTTGGTGCTGATTGTGGGCATGCAGATTGGCTACGGCGTGATGCGACGTCTGAATACCGCGAACCTTTCCGAAAGTGTTTCGGTGGATACCGTTTCGACCGCGCTCAAGGGTGGACTTGAATGGGGCAATGGCTTTACGCAGTTCCCGCTCGATTTTACCGTCGACGAGGCAGATGAGCGCACGGGCACGGTTGAGGTGACGGTGCTGGACACGTCTTCTGCCAATGAACTCGAGCTGCTGTCCAACGGTCAGATTCAGGCGGCGGCGCTCGCAACCAACGCCCTGCTCAACGACAAGATCGACCGTGTGGTGTATAACGTTCACGCCTATATCGACGAGGACAGCAGGATCCAGCATGATTCCTTCTTTGGCATGTTTCCTGCTCAGGGGCACCAAAGCGCCATCCTGACGTTCGTTTGGACCAAGAGCTCGTCCAACGCCACGAGTATCGACTGGAAGATGCGCATCGTAAGCATGGACGACACCATTGCCGAGCGCATTCAAAAACAGGTCAACTCGGTTTCGTCGCTTATCGAGGACCCGGTGGTGAGCCAGACCAAGATCACGGAGGAGCAGGCCGAGCGCGATCTTGAGCATCGTCTGCACGGTCGAGAGATCTTCCGCGGCGGAAAGCCCGATCGCACGCCGTCCGAGCTGCTGGAGCAGGACAAGCAAAAGTAGTCCGCAGCCACATAGAACGATGCCATCCCGCGTGAGCCGCAAGCCCACGCGGGATGATTTTTCTGGGACGGGGATTAAAAAATCATTCTGTCATGTATGCAGTTGGCGACAAAGCCCTGCTCTCAGAATAATTTTTTAATCCCCGTCCCAGAAAAATCATTATGCACAGGAAGTCATAATTATCATTATGTAAACAATTCTATGTAATTAATGCCATGGGCGATGCTTGCGGTTAGAATACCGCGAGGCCTAACTACACACCTTTAAGCCGGTCCTGTGAGACCGGGAAGGAGAACTATGGCGAACAACCATATTGCGGGCGCTGCCGCCCGCACCGTCGCGCCCAGCGAGCTGTGCCAGCGTATGCTGGCTAAAACCAGCAAGGGCACCTGCGGTCCCTGCATCCTGTATCTTGAGGATGGGACCATTTTTTATGGCCGTGCATGCGGTGCCGAGGGTACCGCAACCGGCGAGGTCTGCTTTAACACGTCGCTCGAGGGCTACTTTGAGGTCATGACCGACCCGAGCTATGCCGGCCAAATCGTAACCATGACCTATCCGCAGATCGGCAACTACGGCATTGACGAGACCGATGTCCAGTCGGCCTTCCCCGGCGATACCGCTCGCCCCGCGAGCGCTCCCGCCATGCGCGGCATGGTCGTCCACGACATGTGCGCCACGCCTTCTAACTGGCGCTCGACCGTCAGCGTGCCGGAGTACCTGCGTGCACACGGCATCGTCGCTATCGAGGGCGTCGACACCCGCGCTCTCGTGCGCCACCTGCGCGACAACGGTTCCAAGATGGGCATAATCTCGACGGAGATCTTCGACGTCGACGAGCTTGCCGAGCGCCTGTCCGCCGCGCCTACGCTGGTCGGCGAGAACCTGGTCAAGACCGTGAGCTGCCCTGAGCCCCACGCTTTTGCCGTGAGCGACCTGCCCGCTACGCATGACTTTGCGCTTGCCCCTACCGCTCCTGCCCGCCACAAAGTGGTCGCCTACGACTGCGGTGTCAAGCGCGGCATCCTGGAGGGCCTGGTTCGTGCTGGCTGCAACCTCACCGTCGTGCCGTGGGATACACCCGCGCGTCAGGTGCTCGACATGAATCCCGATGGCGTCTTTTTGTCCAACGGCCCCGGCGACCCCGATGCCGTGGTGGAGACCTACGAGCAGGTGCAGCAGCTAATCGGCAAGGTGCCGGTTTTTGGCATCTGCCTTGGTCACCAGATGATCAGCTTGGCATGCGGCGCCCAGATGGAAAAGCTCAAATTCGGTCACCGTGGTGGCAACCAGCCGGTTATGAATCTGGTCAGCCGCCGTGTGGAGATCACCGCGCAAAACCACGGCTTTGGCCTGTTGTTCCCCAGCTTGGGCAAGCTTGTCCCCGAGCTTTCGGGCGGCGAGACCGAGCACGCGGCCGATGGCGATCTGCGCGTCTGGGTGCGCCGCGGTATCGCGCCGGTCGTGATGAACGAGCGTTTCGGCCGCATTCGCCTGACGCATGTGAATCTCAATGACGGCACCGCCGAGGGCATTCAGCTGCTCGATGCGCCGTGCTTCTCGGTCCAGTATCACCCCGAGGCATCGCCCGGCCCCACCGATGCCCATTATCTCTTTACCGCCTTTACGCGACTCATGGACGGCGAGGAGAACTATCTGGACATCGATACCGCCAAGGACCGCCTTGCCGGCTGGAATTTCGCCGAGAACGGTTCTGCCGCGACCGAGACCGAGGAGAACTAACATGCCTAAACGTACCGACATCAAGCGCATCCTCGTCATTGGCTCGGGTCCCATCGTCATTGGCCAGGCCTGCGAGTTCGATTACTCCGGCGCCCAGGCCTGCAAGGTGCTCAAGGAGGATGGCTTTGAGGTCATCCTGGTCAACTCCAACCCGGCGACCATCATGACCGACCCGGGTCTTGCCGACCGCACCTATGTTGAGCCCATCACCGCCGAGTTTATCGAGCGCGTGATCAAGAAGGAGCGCCCGGACGCGCTGCTGCCCACGCTGGGCGGCCAGACCGGTCTGAATGCCGCCGTCGAGTTGGCAAAGGACGGCACGCTCGACAAGTACGGCGTCGAGATGATCGGCTGTGACCTTGCCGCCATCGAGCGCGGCGAGGACCGCAAGCTCTTTAACGAGGCCATGGCCGAGATCGGCCTGGAGGTCGCGCGCTCGGGCTATGCCTACAGCGTGGCTGACGCCGAGGCCATCGCCGAGCGTGTGGGCTATCCCTGCGTGCTGCGTCCGAGCTTTACCTTGGGCGGCGCCGGTGGTGGCATCGCGCATACTCATGAGGAACTCGTCTCCATCGTGAGCCAGGGCCTTGAACTCTCGCCTGCCCATGAGGTGCTGGTCGAGGAGTCCATCGAGGGCTGGAAAGAGTACGAGATGGAGGTCATGCGCGATCACGCCGGCAACGGCATCATCGTGTGCTCCATCGAGAATCTCGACCCCATGGGCGTGCATACCGGTGACTCCATCACCGTGGCGCCGGCGCAGACCCTCTCCGACCTTGAGTATCAGCGCATGCGTGTCGCCTCGCTCGCCATTCTGGAGAAGATCGGCGTCGAGACCGGCGGCTCCAACGTACAGTTTGCCGTGAACCCCCAGACCGGCCGCCTGATCGTCATCGAGATGAACCCGCGCGTGAGCCGTTCGTCCGCGCTGGCCTCAAAGGCCACGGGTTTCCCCATCGCCAAGGCCGCCGCTCGCCTGGCCGTGGGCTACACGCTCGACGAGATCGTCAACGACATCACCAAGGCAACGCCCGCCTGCTTTGAGCCCACGATCGACTACTGTGTGGTCAAGGTGCCGCGCTTTGCCTTTGAGAAGTTCAAGGGCACCGACCCCACGCTCACCACGCGCATGAAGGCCGTGGGCGAGATCATGGCGATCGGCCGCACCTTTGAGGAGGCCTTTGGCAAGGCCATGCGCTCGCTGGAGGACGGGCACCAGGGTATTTGCGCCGGTGGCAAGGAGGGCGCCGATAAGCTGAGCGATGATGAGCTTGCTCAGGCCGTGGGCACCCCGACTGAGCACCGCATCTTCTTTGTGGTCGAGGCCCTGCGCCGTGGCTGGGATGTTGTGCGCATCCACGCTATCTGCGGTATCGATCCGTGGTATCTCAACCGCATCAACGATATGGTGCAGGTCCAAGAAAGCATCCGCGGCCTGCGCGTGGAGGACGTTGACGCCGACGCGATGCGCCTGCTCAAGCAGTATGGCACGAGCGATGCCGAGATTGCCGCGCTGACCGGCTCGGACGAGCGCTTTGTTCGCGCTTACCGTAAGGGTCTGGGCGTGGTTCCCAGCATGAAGACGGTCGATACCTGCGCCGCCGAGTTCTCGAGTGCGACGGAATACCACTACAAGACCTACGAGAACATCTACCGTACGAGCCCGATCGCCAAGAAGTGCGTTGCCCCCGACGAGACCACGCCCGCGTGCAAGCCCAAGGCGATGATTCTGGGTGCCGGCCCCAACCGTATCGGCCAGGGCATCGAGTTCGACTACTGCTGCGTGCACGCGAGCTATGCGCTGGCGGCCCGCGGCTTCGAGACCATCATGGTCAACTGCAACCCCGAGACCGTCTCGACCGACTACGACACGTCCGACCGACTGTACTTTGAGCCGCTCACCTACGAGGACGTCATGGACGTTATCGATGTCGAGCGTCCCGACGGCGTCGTGGTGACGCTCGGCGGACAGACCCCGCTTAAGCTGGCGCGCATGCTCGAGGAGAGCGGCGTGAACATCATGGGTACCAAGCCCGACGCCATCGATTTTGCCGAGGACCGCGAGCGTTTTGCCGCCTTGCTCGATAAGCTGGGCATTATGTATCCGCCGGCGGGCCAGGCCACCTCGTTTGAGGAGGCCGAGGCCGTTGCCGCACACATCGGCTACCCGCTGCTGGTACGTCCGAGCTATGTGCTGGGTGGCCGCGGCATGATGATCGCCTACGATGCTGAGCATCTGCGCGATTACATGGCCGAGGCTGCGCGCATTAGCCCCGACTACCCGGTGTATCTCGATCGCTTCCTGGAGGGTGCGATCGAGTCTGATGTCGACGCTCTGTGCGACGGCGAGGAGGTCTACATCGGCGGCATCCTGGAGCATATCGAGGAGGCCGGTATCCACTCCGGCGACTCCGCGACCTGCATTCCGCCGTTCAGCTTTAGCGAGAGCCTGCAGGCGAAGCTCCGCGAGACCACGCGCCGCATCGCGATGGCGCTGGGGGTCCGCGGCCTGGCCAACGTGCAGTATGCCATCAAGGGCGAGACCGTTTACGTGATCGAGGCCAACCCGCGTGCCAGCCGTACCGTGCCGTTCATCTCCAAGGCCACCGGCGTGCCGCTGGCCAAGTGTGCGGCGCGTATCATGGCGGGCGATTCCATCGCGAGCCTGGGTCTGCCGAGCGACGAGCGTCAGCTGGACTGGTTCTGCATGAAGGAAGCTGTCATGCCCTGGGGACGTTTCCCGGGAGCCGACGTTATTCTGGGGCCCGAGATGAAGTCGACGGGCGAGGTCATGGGTATCGCCAAGAGCTATCCCGAGGCATACGCCAAGACGCAGCTGGCGATTGACTACAAGCTGCCCGACCCGAGTTGCGGCAAGGTATTCATCAGCGTGTGCGACCGCGACAAGCGTCATATCCTTTCGGTCGCTCGTATCCTGCGCTACTTGGGCTTTGATATCTGCTCCACCGAGGGTACGGCGCGCGTGCTGCGCGGAGGCAACGTGACGTGCGAGGTCGTGGAGAAGATCAGCGGCCCGCACGACGGCGAGCGTCCCAACATCGGTGACCTCATCGCCGATGGCAAGATCGCGGTGATCATCAACACACCGTACGGCCCGGGCTCGCGTGGCGACGGCTATCTGTTGCGCACCGAGGCGGTGCGCCGCGGCGTGACTTGCGTGACCGCGATGTCTGCCGCCAACACGTACGTGAGTGCCATCGAGGCGGTGCGTGAGGACCAGCAGGGTCACGGCAGCGCCAACGACATGGGCATGGACGTCATCGCCCTGCAGGACCTGCCGCAGCACACGGTGTAGTGTGACCTGTCCGGCCGGGGCGGGAGGGGCTGAGATTTCCCCCTTTCGCTCCGGCTGCAAGCAGAGTCGCTCAGTGGCAAATTCGGCCCCTCCCGCCCCGACGCACTGTGTCTAGACGGATTGCACCTTCCCCTGTTTCTAGAGATAAATACCATTTAACGGTGATATCCAACCGTTCAAGATATTATGTAATGGCATATTACGTCATATGATGTAATATGCCATTAGCAGTCAAGGATGATTGTCTGTGTTCAAGTCGAGAAAGGGGCAAATTGATTAAACTGTGTCGCGTCGATAGCCGGTTAGTGCATGGGCAGACCGTGTTCTCTTGGTATCCAACGCTTAAAGCAAACGCTATTCTTGTAGTTTCAGATGAGTACGCCGCAAGCAAAGAGCGAATTCAAGCGCTGCGAATTGCAAAACCTGCTGATGCCAAATTGGTTGTCAAAAGTGTAGAAGATTCCATCGTGGCCCTTAACGGAAGCGCGGTGGATAAATACGAGCTAATTGTTGTTGCGGGAAATGTACATGACGCCTGTGAAGTTGCGCGCGCGTGTCCAAAAATAACGTCTGTGAATTTAGGCGGCGCTCGACCGTTGGGGGATAGCGTAAAGGAGCTTGGCCCTGCTGTGCGCCTTTCCCAATCCGATATTAATGAAATTAAGAAAGCCATGGCTGATGGAATTGAGTTCGAGGTAAGGCAGGTTGCTAGCGAGAAAAAACGTATCGTAACAAGTTTTGATTTGTAGGAAGAGGGAGAAATATGCTGCTTCAGGCTTTTCTGGTTGGTCTTGCCGCTGCGATAGGTCAATCGGATTATTTACTCGGTACTGCGATGGTCGAGCGTCCGATTGTCCTCGGAGCGATTGTCGGTATTTTTTTTGGGTGATATTCCGACTGGCGTTATTGTTGGTTTCCAGCTCGAACTCGCGTTCATGGGGGTCTGGCAGGTTGGTGCTGCCGTGCCACCCAACGTAATTGTTGGTTCAGTTTTGGGAACAGCCTTTGCGATTACTATGGGTGCGGGTCCCGAGACCGCTCTGACTATTGCTATGCCCACTGCGGTGCTTGCCGGCATGTTTGACAGCCTTATGTATAGTGTTGTTACGCCTCCTATGGCTGTCTGGGCTGATCGTGGTGCCGAAAAAGACGACCCCAAAACGATTGCAACCGCTATGTGGACCAATGGAATTCTCTACATCATTGCGCTTGGCTTGATTTGTGGCGTGGCTTTTTATGTCGGAAATGATGCTGTTCAGGCGCTGATTGACGCCATTCCTGATTGGCTTACGAATGGGCTTACGATCGCAACGGGTATTCTGCCCGCGCTTGGATTTGCGCAGCTTATGTCAATCCTGTCCACCAAGGAGCTGAGCTTCCTATTCTTTGGAGGCTTCTTGCTGAGTGCCTATCTAAACATTCCGACGATCGGTATCGTGGCGTTTTCGCTGATCCTGATTGGGATTCTCAATATGGCTCACATTTTTATGCCTGCCAGTGCGGCGGTCGCTAAGGAGGTTGACGATGACAACGAATTCTAATGATGTTCTTGAGCTCTCGCCGGAGTCAAATAAATCGACCGATAAGAGAATAACCAAGAAAGACTTAAAGGCGTTATTTTGGCGTAGCTTTCCACTCAACATCATGTGGAGCTTTGACCGACAAATGAACGTTGGTTTCTGCTACGACATGATTCCGGTAATCAAGCGGTTATACGATAAGCCTGAAGACCGGATCGAGGCATATAAGCGTCATCTTGAGTTCTACAATATTCAAGTTACGTTTAATCCTCTGGTCGCCGGCATTGTGGCCTCCATGGAGGAGGAGAACGCCAACAATCAGGACTTTGACACCGCCTCAATTAACGCCATGAAAGCATCGCTTATGGCTCCGCTTTCCGGTATTGGAGATTCACTGATTGCCAGTACGCTTCGCATGATTGCGACGGGCGTTGTGACAGGACTTTGCCTTTCGGGCAGTCTGCTCGGCCCAATCCTGTTCCTGCTTCTTTATAATGTCCCAACGATCCTGATCCGCTGGTTTGGGCTTCAGTATGGTTATTCGCTTGGCAGTGGCATGATTTCGAAGCTGAACGATTCTGATGTAATGCACAAAGTTACGTCCGGCCTGGCGATTGTGGGACTAATGGTAGTTGGTGGAATGGTGGCGACCACCGTTGCGGTTACCACTCCGCTCGCTCTTAACTTCGGCGACACCGCGTTTAAGTTGCAGGAAACGCTCGATGGGATATTCCCGGCTCTTTTGCCGCTCTGCGCGTTCGGGATCATGTGTCTTTGCAATAAGAAACAGGTCAAAATTATTTGGCAGATTGTGGGCATTCTCGCTGCGGGTATTGTGCTCGGCGTCCTGGGGATTTTGGGCTAGAGAAGGCGTCCATCTTTTGAGATGCTGAACTCGAAGGACGATGCGTCTGCTCGCCAAACGGTTTTTGAATAGTGGAGCGGCATTTCATCGCAGGCATATGTGACGTGCTCGACAACGCTCACGGGGGCTCCAACGATATAACCGAGAAGGTTTGCTTCTTGGAGCCCCGCTATTCCTGCGGTGATTTTGAGCTTCTCAATACCGGTTGCGATGCTGTAATGGTTGGCGATCAGGTCGAAAAGACTGGCATTGTCTGTGAGAAGCTCCAGTAGTCCGGGTAGAGTGCCCTGCGTTGCATAAACGGTGTCGATGGCGCAGGGGTCATTTTCGATATAAACCAAGCGCGCAACTCGTTGCACTACGGTTCCGTTGTCAATTTTGAGCTCCCGTGCAATGTGGGCATCAGCCTTGATCAAGCCTGTTTCCAAGATGGACTTGGTTGTTTTATCGCCGTATTGGGGGTCGGAGCTCAAATTGAAAATGGTGCTTGTTCCTCGTTTCAGGGTGAGCTTCGATGGGTTTACAAATGTTCCCTTGCCTCGCAGGCGGTAGAGCAAGTTTTGGTCAATGAGATTCTGTACGGCGCGTCTTACGGTGATCCTGCTTACTTTGTATTGCTTGCAAAGCTCGGTTTCGGTGGGAATCTGACTGCCGCCGGGGAGTTCGCCAGAAACTATTTTCTTGAGGATATCGTTTTCAACGGTCTGATAGAGAAGCTCTGGCTGAGTGAGCTCGTCTTTTGCTGCAGGCATGGTGGACCCCTTGGTCTTCAGTTTCTTTAGTACATAGTTATACGACAACTGAGGACATCATAAGACGTTATCTCAAAAGTTATGGAAATATCGATTTGGCGTTATCGCCGAGAGGGGATTTAAGATGGGCAGACAATACGACGAGGCGTTGATTGGCGCCATCTCCGGTCGCTCGTTTATAACCGAGAAGAGGGGGCTCGAGGTTCAAATTCGTCCGGTTCCTGATGATGAAAGAGAGCATGTGCTTGACCCACGAATTCTCGAGGTATCTCGCAAGAAGATGCGGAATGTTAGCATGTCTCCGAGCTGGACGAGCCTTATTGGAATGCGTCATCGCCCGGACAAGCCGACATACCGCCTGCTCGATGGTGAGGTTCAGCGCGATGAGATCCTCATGGAGGCGGCCGATCGCTATATAGATTTATTCGTCTGGACGCCACCAAATCATAAGGAGGCAAGTCCAGCGCTTGTTTACCTGCATGGCGGCGCGTTTATGGCGGGGAATGTTCTGCAATTTGAACATCAGCTCGAGTTCATCGCCGAAAAGTCTGGCGCAGTGGTGGTTTATCCAGAATACCGCTTGGCGCCGGAGACGGCATTTCCCGGGCAGATCGAGGATTGCGTTCTTGCTCTTGATTATGTGCGCGAGCATGCCAGGAATCTCGGAATCGATCCTCATAAAATAATGGTCGCCGGCGACTCCGCGGGAGGAAGCCTTACTAATGCGTGTGTTCAGCTCAGGGGTGCTGGAGCTGTAGCCCATGCCTTCGAAATCTATCCTGAAGTCGACCTTGCGGGCGAACAGGGCGAGGGATATGAGGATTTTCCTGCGATAGCCGATCAAGAGGACGTTGCGCGTTTTCGCATCGACCATCTTCGCGATTCGGACGGCCCGATGGTCGAACTTTGTGCACACGGAAAAATGTCTCCTCATGACCCGTTGATTTCTGCGCTAATGCTTGAGGACTGCACTGATTTCCCCCCGGTGACTATCGTGACATCCGAATACGATCCGCTTCGTATCCCCGATGAAAAATGGGCTACAAAATTACGGTCTTCAGGAATCGATGTCGAGGTCATCGAGTATGCCGGATGTGACCATGGTTTCTTCGATCATTTTGGCGTGTACCCGCAATCGGAAGACGTGTGTTTGTTGATGGCCGAGAAGCTTAAAGAAATGGCTGCACAATAACGTCTCTCGGCGATAAGGGACTGAAGTCGCCTGTGTTTCTGCATTCGTGGTTCTCAGTCTGATTATAAAAATGAGGCTTGCTCCTTGCCCGAGTGGGTGGGGAGCAGTTTGTTTTTTGTAGCGATGCGAGGCGAGTGCCGCGCACTTTAGATCGCCATTTTGATTCGCTGTATACCACTTGACGTAATAAAAGAGGCAAGGGCGGTGCGAGGGCCAACAGTCATTCTAAGCTCGGATTCGCATCCTAAAAGGTTGTTTCGGTTGCGCGGTACAATATAGCAAAAAAGAATGATAAAATGAATTCGAAAAGGAATTCTTTTTAGGAGGTATGTATGCCTGCTTTGCAGATGCTCGACAACCTTGTTCCAATTAGCGATTTCAGCCACGGTAAGGGCTCGGCTGCATTTTCGAAGGTTGGGGACGACAATCCTGTTGTGGTTCTCAAACACAACAAGCCGGCGTTTGTGATTGTGACACCCGATGAATATAGGGAAGCGAAGCAAGCGGAGGAGGACCTCGCCTTGTTAACGTTGGCACTTAAGAGAGTGGCTGCGGCAAGTGACGATGCGCTTGTTTCCCTGTCTGATGTTATGGAAGAGCTGGGTGTGAATCAGGACGAACTCGATCAGATGGATGAGGTCGAGTTTGAATGAGTGGGTACGAAGTCGCTTTCTACCCGGATGCTCTCAAGGATATTAAGCGTCTGGACGGCTCTCAACGAAAGATCGTCCTTAAGGCTATAGAAAAAATCAGAACGAATCCATTGCCGCAGAACGAAGGTGGATTCGGCAAGCCTCTTGGAAACAAGGCAGGTACGGATTTGACTGGCTTTATGAAAATCAAGCTCAGGGGAAGTGGCATTCGAATCGTGTACCGCCTTATCAGAATTAAAGAAAAGATGGCCATCGTAGTGGTAGGCGCTCGCGAAGACATGGAAGTCTACCGAACTGCTCAGAGACGAGAACTCGATTTCGAGAAATGGGCGGAAGAGAATATCTAGCTTTAACGATGAACGACGAGTGAGCGTTGGTGGGGCCCTGACGAATTAGATTCGTTAGGGTTTTTCGCTGAACCAATTGCCTTTCAGCCTCCGTTGACCTTTCCTTCCAATTCATCAGCCAACGTACGTCATGGCAATCCCCGGTCAGCCGCCACCACAAAGACCGCAGGGACGGGAGCAGCTATACTACTCTCAGTAGTTAAGGGTCGCGGATCCGCCGCGTCGCCGCTCTCAACAGGAGGTCTTTGTTTATGGTAGATCAAAAGCCGGTTGTCGGGATCATCATGGGTTCCAAGTCCGATCTGGGCGTTATGGAAGGCTGCACCGCCGAGCTCGAGGCGCTTGGTGTGCCCTATGAGCTCGTCATTGCGAGCGCACACCGCACGCCGGCGAAGGTCCACGAGTGGGCCTCGACTGCTGCCGATCGCGGTATCAAAGTAATTATCGCCGCCGCCGGCAAGGCCGCTCACCTGGGTGGTGTCGTGGCTGCCTTTACGCCGCTGCCGGTTATCGGCGTGCCTATGAAGACGAGTGACCTGGGCGGTATGGACTCGCTGCTGTCGATGGTGCAGATGCCTTCGGGCGTGCCCGTGGCCTGCGTTGCCATCAACGGCGCCAAGAACGCCGCCATCTATGCCACGCAGATTCTGGGTGCTTGCGACCCCGAGTACCGCAAGGTTATCGAGAAAATGAAGCAGGAGATGGCCGACGCCTAAGCGGCTTGCCATTCCGCTGTAATCATAGGGAGAGTCATGTCCGACTATCAGGGAAAACGTTTCTCGGCTTCTCAGATCCCCGATCCATCCAAGGCGGGATCGGCCCGCTCCATGCAGCAGGGTCGGGCATCCTCTCCTCAACAGGCTCGTGCGCCGCGCCCCGTAACGCCGACGTCCCATCGCCGTCAGGATACGCCGGCTGCGTATCGCCCCTCGTCATATGGCACGGCAAAGAAGCAGACCCGGACGACGAGGCAACCGAGCGGCGCTCCGTCCAGCTACACCGAGCCGCCGCGCAAGAAACGCCGCTCCATCATCCCCATTCTGCTCATCATCGTGGGCATCGGTCTGATTGTCGCCGCCGCCGCCATCTTTATCAATGCTCAGATTGGCTATAAGCAGGCGAGCGATTCATACCAGAAAATCGAGAAGCAATATGTAAGCGATAAGGACGCTAGCGGCGTGCCGATTATCGACTTCGATGCGCTTGCTCAGACAAACCCCGAGATTGTGGGTTGGATTTACGTGCCGGGAACCAACATCAACTATCCCGTGGTGCAGACCAACAACAACTCCAAATACCTCAACACGCTGTTCGACGGTACGGCCAATGCGTCCGGGGCCATTTTCCTGGATAGCGATGACACCGCGCCGGGAATGGTTGACCAGCAGACCACGATCTACGGCCACCACATGAATGACGGGTCGATGTTCAACGTGATTTCGGACACCACCGACCAAGCGACATTCGATAGCATCGAGTACGTGTATTACATCACGCGCGATGCAACGTATAAGCTGCGACCGCTGGCGACCAAGGTCGTCGAGGACACGTATGCCAAGGCGCGCACGCCCAACTTTGAAGGCGATGACGGACTGAAGAGCTATCTGTCCGAGATGCTCGACGGTGCTTCTGCCGTGGCGAGCGACGCCACCGAGCGTGCCGCTTCGGCAACCAAGGTCGTAACGCTTGTGACCTGCCGTTCGCTGTCATTTAGCAATACGCGCGCCGTCATGGTGCTCACGCCGGTCGAGGAATAAAGTGTCCGGGCCCCGTCCCAAAAAGACTACCCTGGAAATCAAAAGGAGAAATGATGCTTGAAAGTGGCAAATCGATGCCTTCGGTTGATGCTTGGCTGCGCGAAGCCAAGGCCGATGTTTCGGCGGCTGATTGTGGGATGTACCTGACACACAACGGCGTGGTGCGTGCGACGCCTAAGTCCGAGGTGCGTGGGGTCGAGACAGATGGTGTGGCGCCTGGACATAAGGTGGGCGGCATGGTGTTCGGCTTCGATGCCGATAAGGTGCAGGCCGCTATCGAGGCGACGCGCACGATGCCGGGTATCGGCTATGTGCGTGTGTGGCTGGCGAGTGGCGAGCTTACCGTGGGCGACGACATCATGCTCGTGCTCATTGGCGGGGACATTCGCCCGCATGTCGTCGATGCGCTGCAGGCGCTCGTCGGTACCATCAAAAATGAGTGTGTGAGCGAGGTCGAGCGCGAGGCGTAAGGCCGGCAGCAGCACTCGCCAACAAAAAGCCCGCTGGCAGTTCAATCAGTCTGCCAGTGGGCTTTTCTGTGCGTTGAAAAATCTCGGCATTGCGTGGCGCTACACGCGCGTCGCATCCTTGGGGCTCATGGTCATACTCTGGAAGCGGTTCTCCATGTAGTCGTTATCAAAATACTTGCCGTAGAACTGCGCGACGGGAATATCCGGCTCCGTGCCGTTGACGCGCTGGTACCAGTAGTCGAGCGACTGCAGCGTCATGACGCCGTCGACCAGCATAATGACGGTAAAGATGACGGTAGCCGAGTAGCGACTCTTCCACGGAATCATGTTGATGAGCTTGAGCAGCCTCGGCAGCAGCAGCTTGATCCAGATAAGGCCACCCAGGCCCCACAGGCAGGCAAAGCCCGTGCAGGTGCGTCCGCCCGTAAGGACGGCGAGTGGATCGGGCATGCCAAAGAGCTTCATATGCGAGTAGCTCCACGAGACCACACCGAACGAGGTTTGCATAAACCAGCCCACGAACACCTCAAAGCTCGCGCCGAGCACAGCGCTTACCAGGAAAATGATGATGGGGTTCTTTTTATAGAAGCGGTTGAGCACCATGGTCATGAGTACGGCGCCAAAGCCATAGATGGGGCTGAAGGGACCAAACAGCATGCCGGCGCGGTCCTGGTAGACGCCTGGGTCGTCGACCGTCATGTGCCAGATGTCCTCGGCGATCAGGCCGAGCACGCAGCAGACGAGGAATACCCAGAACAGGTTGAAGTAGTTGAGCTTGATGTAGCCCTCGCCGGTTTCATCGCGGCCGAGCATGCCCTCGGCGGCGGCGTCGCGGTCGAGCATCTCCTGCAGGCGGCGCTGCAGTTCGCGCTCCTGGCGAAGCGTAGGATCGACGGTGGCTGAAAGCGCGATGAGGATACCGAGCTGAATCGCGGGACGAAGCAAGAAGAGCCCGATGCCCTGGAGCATCACGTCGACCAAAAGCTCGACGACGGTAAATGCGATAAGGATATAGGACAGGCGTGCGGCGTTGCGGCGCTGGTTCTTAATGAGGTCAAGGCCAAAGATGATCAAGATGACCGCGCTCGCCGCCGAGAGCATGATGCCGGCGACGATAAGGCCGACCGCGACGAGCGTGTTGTCGCCGAGTTTGGCGGCGGCGTTGCCGTTGATGAGCGCGGTGATGACCTGCCACATAAAGGCGGCGACCGACGGGAGCGTGCCCACGCCGGACAGGATGCACAGGACGGCATACACCTTAATGATGAGGGGGATCTTCTTGACCTCCGTGGCGCTGGGGACGCCGGGGTCGAGTTCGTTTCGATCCATACAGAACCTTTCTCGTTTTGTCCTAGGTTACAAGGATACGCCGCCGACCTGCTAAAAGACAGGACGAACGTCCCAATTGCAGCAATGTAAGCCCTAACGGTAGGCGAGACGCGTCGCGACGGAAGCATACAGGATCGTTGTCCCCGCGGGCGGGTTTCCCAATAAAATGTTTGGTCGCAAAACTGATTATAAGCTCGGTGGGCTTTTAAAAAGCGCTGCTCATGCGCGGGAGTGCTTGTCTTGCCGTGCGTATAATAGGGCAGGTAACGCCAAATAACGAGGCTCTGAGGGGATGCCATGTCTCAAGAAACCATCCGCGCGGCCGAGCGTGCCACGGGACAGGTGACGACCATGTCGACGTATGATCCGGACTCCGACCAGCTGCATGAGGAATGCGGCATCTTTGGTGTGTGGGCACCCGATCGCGATGTGGCTCGACTGACGTACTTTGGTCTGCGCGCGTTGCAGCATCGCGGCCAGGAATCAGCGGGAATCGCCGTGGGCGATGGCGGCACGGTTATGGTTCGTAAAGACCTGGGACTGCTCGATCGCGTGTTCTCCAACGCTGACCTGTCGACGCTCTCCGGCCAGCTGGCCGTGGGCCACGTGCGCTATGGCACCGCCGGCGCCAAGAGTTGGGAAGCCTCGCAGCCGCATCTTTCTACCATCAACAGCGTCATCATCGCGCTTGCTCACAACGGCACTCTGGTCAACACCGACGAGCTGCGCCGTCAGCTGATCGAGCTGGGCGTGCCGTTCCTCTCCAATTCGGATTCCGAGGTCGCGACCAAGCTTATCGGCTACTTTACCCAGCGTACGGGCCACCTGCGCGAGGGCATTCGCAAGACCATGGAGCTCGTGCGCGGCGGCTACGCCATGACGCTCATCAACGAGCAGGCACTCTACGCTTTCCGCGACCCGCACGGCATTCGTCCGCTGGTGCTGGGCAAGCTCGTGGACGAGGGCCTGGACCAGGCCGACGCAGCTTCTGTTTCGCAGCTGCCCTCGCAAGACGGAGCCTCGACGGCCGACTCCGCCGTCCATATCACGCGCGCCGGCGGCTGGGTCGTTGCCTCCGAGACGTGCGCACTCGATATCGTGGGTGCCGAGTATGTCCGTGATGTCCGTCCCGGCGAGATCTTGCGCATCAGCGCCGAGGGCCTGGTGTCCGAGCAGGGTGTGCCCGCAGCCGAAGAGCCCGCCAACTGCATCTTTGAGCAGGTCTACTTTGCCCGCCCCGACTCCATCATGAACGGCAAGAGCGTCTACGCCTGCCGTTACGACATGGGTCGTCAGCTGGCACACGAAGAGCCCGTCGAGGCCGATCTGGTCATCGGCGTGCCCGACTCCGGTCTGCCGCCCGCGGAGGGCTATTCGCACGAGAGCGGCATTCCCTTTGGCGAGGGCCTCATCAAGAATCGCTATGTGGGCCGTACGTTTATCGAGCCCACGCAGGAGCTGCGCGCCATGGGCGTGCGCATGAAGCTCAACCCGCTGCGTGACAACATCGAGGGCAAGCGCCTGGTCGTGATCGACGACTCCATCGTACGCGGCACCACCATGGTGCAGCTCGTCAAGATGCTGCGCAATGCCGGCGCCAAGGAGATTCACATCCGCATCAACTCGCCCGAGGTCATCTGGCCGTGCTTCTACGGTATCGATACCGACGTGCAGTCGCAGCTCATCAGCGCCAACAAGACGGTCGAGGAGATCTGCAAGTATATCGGCGCCGACTCGCTGGCCTTCCTTTCGGTTGAGGGCCTGCTGAAGGTCATGCCCAAGGGCGGCTACTGCGATGCGTGCTTTACCGGCCGTTATCCCGTGGCGATTCCCGAGAGCTTTGGCCGCGACAAGTTTATGGAGGGCTTTAAGCCCCGCAACCTGGATAAGCCGCTGCACTTTGACGATGACGCCGTGGTCGAGAAATACGACGACCGCAGCTGGGAAGAGAAGCACGGCGAGGCTTAAAACCTGCCATTTGGGGACAGGTTTATTTTGATAGGTTTTACCTGCTGTTTTGTTGATTGAGCGGCGCGCGTTGTCAGGATGCGCGCCGAAATGAACGCAACTATGAGCACCGTTTGGCGCCCGGGCGGCAGACGGTAGTGGGAGAGGAAGGCTCAGATGAGCGACAGCAAGCATGTGACGTATGAGGATGCCGGCGTCGATACCGCCGAGGGCGGTCGCGCCGTCGACGCTATTAAGCAAATGGTTAAGGACACCAACCGCCCCGAGGTCATCGGCGGTATCGGTGGCTTTGGTGGCCTGTTCTCGGCCGCCGCACTTAAGGATATGGAAGACCCGATCCTGATCAGCGGTACCGACGGCGTAGGCACCAAGCTCGTGCTCGCCCAGATCATGGACCGTCACGAGACGGTGGGCCAGGACCTGGTCGCCATGTGCGTTAACGACATTTTGGCTTCGGGCGCCGAGCCGCTGTTCTTCCTGGACTACGTTGCCATCGGCCACATTGAGGCCGAGCACATGGCAAAGATCATCAAGGGCGTGGCCGATGGCTGCAAGCTCGCGGGCTGCGCGCTCGTGGGCGGCGAGATGGCCGAGCATCCCGGCGTCATGGCTCCTGCCGACTACGACCTTGCCGGATTTACCGTGGGCGTCGTCGACCGTCCCAAGATGCTCGACCCCGCGAACGTCCGCCCCGGCGATGTCATCCTGGGCCTGCCCTCCACCGGCGTGCATTCCAACGGCTACTCGCTCGTGCGTAAGGTCATCGGTGTTGACGGCATCAAGCCGGGCACGCCCGAGGCCGCCGCTAAGGCCGAGGAGCTGAGCCGTCCGCTCGAGGAGCTCGGCGGTGCTTCGCTGGCCGACGCCCTGCTGGCCCCCACGCGCATCTACGTCAAGCCGATTCTGGAGCTGCTGCGCAATGGCGCCAACGTTCATGCCATTGCCCACATCACCGGCGGCGGTATTACCGAGAACCTCAACCGCGCGCTTGCCGACGACGTCGACGCTGTGGTCACCCGCAACGGCGCCGAGATGGGCTGGGATGTTCCGCCCGTCATCACCTACGTGTCGCGTCAGGCCGAGCTCGCGCCCAACGAGGCATGCAAGACCTTCAACATGGGCGTCGGCCTGTGCCTGATCGTCGCCCCCGAGGACGAGGCTGCCGTGACCGAGGCCCTGGTTGCGCTGGGCGAGAAGCCGTTCCGCGTGGGCGAGTGTGTCGAGGGTTCCGGTAAGGTCGTGTACTCCGATGAGCGCTAACGAGCAGATGGCTGCCGCCGAGGGCCTGGACTTTGTGCCCTATACCCGCCCGACTGGCACCGATACGGCTGAGCCGCTCAAGATCGGTGTGCTTATCAGCGGCTCCGGCACCAATCTGCAGGCGCTGATCGACCTGATCGCCGCGGATAAGCTCAATGCCTCGATTGAGCTCGTGGTGTCGAGCCGTCCTTCGGCCAAGGGTCTGCAGCGTGCCGAGCGTGCGGGTATCCAGACGCTTACGCTGTCCAAGGATGTCTATGCCGACCCCATCGCCGCCGACGAGATCATCGCGCACGAGCTGCTCGAGCGCGGCTGCGAATATGTGGTCATGGCCGGTTACATGCGCATGGTGCACACGCCGCTGCTGGCGGCGTTTCCCAACCGCGTGGTCAACTTGCATCCGGCGCTGCTGCCGAGCTTTACCGGCGCGCATGCGATCGACGATGCCTTTGCGCGCGGCGTCAAGGTAACCGGTGTGACCGTGCATTTTGCCAACGAGATCTACGACAACGGCCCCATCATCGCCCAGCGCGCGCTGGCCGTTGAGGAAGGCTGGGATGTCGATACGCTCGAGGAGCACATCCACGCGATTGAGCACGTGCTGTATCCCGAGGTCGTGCAGATGCTCGCCGACGGTCGCGTTCACGTGCTGGAGAGCGGCAAGGTCGCAATTGATGCGCCGCGCGGCTAGTGGCGCACAGTACAATTTAGCCGAGTAGTCAGGGTGGTCATTGGCGCCAAGGCGCAAGTGGCCATCCTTTGTTTTAGGTAATCACCTGCGACGCTCTTCAATGACTAGTCGTTAAAGAACGTCGCAGGTGACAAGGTGAGAGAGGTGGGCCCATGGCGGATAACGAAGCATTGTTTACGCCTGAGCTGGTGTTTTTTGATTGGGAGTGCGCGACGCCGGATGAGGTGTTTGCGCGGCTCGAGGACGAGCTTGCACCTCGCGGCTACATTGCGCCCGGTTGGCTCGATGCCGTCCGCACGCGCGAGGATGCCTATCCCACGGGTCTTGCCATGCCGGCGGCCAACATCGCCATCCCGCACACCGATCCGGGGTTCGTGGCTAAGCCCTATATCGCGGTGGTGAAGCCCGCGGCGCCCGTGGTGTTCAGCGCAATGGCGGGCATGGGTGCCCCCGTGCCGGCGCAGATCATCATCAATCTGGGCATCGCCGAGCCGGGCGGCCAGGTCGAGGCCCTGCAATCGCTTATGAATATCTTTATGGATGCCGACGCCGCAGCCGATGTGCTCGGCCAGACCACATGCCAGGGCATGGTCGACGCCATCCGTCGCCACTTTTAGGGCCGGCACTTGGGGACTGTTCCTAACTGCCGGCAGAAAAGGAATGTCCCTAACTGCCGGCTGCCAGAGCTGTCCCCTTTGCACCAAAATGGTGCAGATTAACTTGTCCACCATGTGCCAGGTGTGTCGCGGGGGCCGCATTGTGACACAATGGCGTTTGTTCGATTCGTGATGCGAAAGGCCAACTATGGCAAACAAGAAAAAGAACTCCGAGGCCGCGCCGACGCCCGAGCAGCAGGCTCGCGCTGCCTCCAGCTCTCGTAAGAAGCAGCGCAAGACGTACGTGTCTAAGACCGTCAAGATCGTCCTGGTGGTTATCGGCGTGCTGGCAATGCTGCTTTCCGTCTCGGCCATGGCATGCTCCGGTCTCATGTCGCAGGCAGAGGATACCTCGAGCTACAAGCTTACCGGCGGTGTCGCCGCCACCATCAACGGTACCAACCTCACCGAGGACACCGTGACCAAGCAGATCATGAGCATGCGCACGTCCTACGGTTACACCAAGGACAAGGACTGGGCGCAGTATCTGGTCGACAACGACCTGACGCCCAAAAAGTACCGCAAGCAGCTCATCGATTCCTACACGCAGCAGATTCTGCTCCAGCAGGCGCAGAAGGAAAACGGCGTGACGGTGTCGGACGAGGAGGTCGAGAAGGCATGGAAGGACGCGTGCAAGAGCGCGGGCGGTGCCAAGACCTTTAAGAAGACCCTTAAGACCTACGGCTATACCGAGGACACCTACAAGGACTCGCTCAAGGAGAGCCTGGCACAGCAAAAGCTCAAGGATGCCGTGGCACCCACCAGCAAGCCCAAGGACAGCGAGATCGTCGATTACATCAACGAGAACCTGTCTAACTACAACGATGCCCGCCGCTCGTCGAATATCCTGATCAAGGTTGATTCCGACGCATCCGACGAGGACAAGGCCGCCGCCAAGGCCAAGGCACAGGAGTGCCTGGACAAGATTAACTCCGGCGAGCTGAGCTTTGAGGACGCCGTGAAGCAGTATTCCGACGACACCGGCTCCAAGGAGAAGAAGGGCGATGTGGGTTGGGATAAGCTCACCACCTTCGTCGACAGCTACCAGACGGCGCTCGAGGGGCTCAACAAGGGCGATGTGAGCGACGTGATCGAGTCGACGTACGGTTACCACGTCATCAAGTGCACCGACTACTTCCATGTCGATAGCCAGGTCGATGACATCAAGCAGGTACCCAAGGACATCAAGAAGTATGTCTCTAACGTGGTGAAGACGCAGGCGGCCAGCACTGCATACAGCGAGTGGCTGGAGCAGTACAAGAAGGACGCCGACATTACCGTCAACCCCATGCCCAAGGACGTACCCTATAACGTGAGTCTAAAGGGCGTCACCAAGAGCTCGACCGACAATTCGTCGACGACTGAGTAATCATGGGACGGTGCTCGCGCGAGTGTCGCCCACACTATTGAGGAGGATTTGCAGATGACCAACGAAGAGCTGCAGAAGGAAATGATTGCGGCCATGAAGGCCAAGGACAAGGTTCGCCTGTCTATCATTCGCCAGGTCAAGGCCGAGGTGAAGAATATCGAGGTTAACGAGCGCCGCGACGTGACCGAGGAAGACGTCAACAGCATGATCAAGCGTCTGATTAAGCAGACGAGCGAGACGCTGGAGATGTCCATTAAGGCCGGTACCGACCAGGAGCGTACCGACAACCTGACCGAGCAGGTCAAGATTCTGGAGAGCCTGCTGCCCGCGCAGGTTTCGGGCGAGGAGCTCGAGGCTCTGATCGAGCAGGTCATCGCTGAGCTGGGCGCCACGTCCAAGAAGCAGATGGGCCAGGTCATGGGAGCACTCGGCAAGGCCACCGGTGGCAATTTCGATAAGCCTGCCGCGGCAAAGATCGTCGGCGCCAAACTTGCGTAATTTGTTACGCGGTTTTACCAAACCGCGTAACGGCTCGACGCTGCAAACCCGTACACGCGGCAAGGTGACGTGAAATGAAAGGGCGCAGACCTTATGGTCGCGCCCTTGAAATTGAACGTCAGATTGCCGCGTGTACGGGTTTTCGCTGACTTATGCTCAACAAGGGCGGTTGTATTATTTTCGGGCCTGATGAAGGGCACCTCCCCTGGCTGGTCGTTGGGTGCTCATTGGGGACAGACTTAAATGAGTGGGTTAAAGGTTGCGGGTTCTTTACGGGAATGTAGTGTGGGCTGCGGAAACGTGGTTCTTTCCGTAAAATAGAGCAATTCGTGTAAACGCAGGGAAGGGACATTCATGGCAGACATGATCGAGATCAAGCATCTCAACAAGTACTTTGGCGACCTGCATGTGCTCAAAGATATCAATCTCACCGTCAAGCGCGGCGAGAAGCTCGTAATGATCGGGCCTTCCGGCTCGGGTAAGTCGACGCTCATCCGTTGCGTCGATTATCTGGAGGAGCCCACGTCGGGCGAGGTCGTCATCGACGGTACGCCGCTCACCAAAAAGAACCACCTGGAGATGGCTCGCAAGTATAGTTCCATGGTGTTTCAGCAGTTCAACCTGTATCCCAACATGACGGTGCTCGGCAACCTGACGCTCGCGCCCATCAAGCTGCAAAAGAAGAGCAAGGAGGAGGCGACCGAGATCGCCATCGCCGCGCTCAAGCGCGTCGGCATGGCGCATAAGGCCGGCGAGTATCCGCAGAATCTCTCGGGCGGTCAGCAGCAGCGCATCGCCATCGCCCGTGCCCTGTGCACCAAACAGCCCATCATCCTGTTTGACGAGCCGACCTCGGCGCTCGACCCCGAGATGGTCCAGGAAGTCCTGGACGTTATGATTGAGCTCGCGCAGGAGGACATCACCATGATCTGCGTGACGCACGAGATGGGCTTTGCGCGCCAGGTGGCCGACCGCGTCATCTTTATGGAGGACGGCCGCATCCTGGAGGAGGGCACGCCCGAGCACTTCTTCGATAACCCCGAGAACCCGCGCTGCCGCGAGTTCCTGTCCAAGATTCTGCACTAGGCGCGGTGATGGACATGACGGATATGACGAGGGCGGACGTGACGCGCCGTCGCTTTTTGCAGCTGGCCGGCGCCGGCATGCTCGCGCTGACGGGGACCGCGCTTGCCGGTTGCGGCAATTCCACCAGCGGCGAGGGCTCCGACAAGGGGTCCAAGCTTGCGGCCATCAAGTCGCGTGGCCATCTGAATGCCGGCGTTAAGAAGGACGTTCCCGGCTACGGCTATTACGACACCGCCAAGGGTCGCTTTGAGGGCATGGAAGTCGATTTGTGCTATCAGATCGCCGCTGCCGTCTTTGGCGTGAGCTACAAGGAGGCCCGTGCCCAGGAGCTTGTCGAGTTTACCGACGTAACGCCCAAGACGCGCGGCCCGCTGATCGATAACGGTCAACTTGACGTAGTCGCGGCGACCTACACCATCACCGACGAGCGCAAGAAGAGCTGGGATTTCTCGACGCCGTACCGCACCGACTACGTGGGACTCATGGTCAAGAAGCGTTCGGGCTTTACCTCGATTGAGGACCTGGACGGCAAGGTCATCGGCGTGAGCCAGGGTGCTACCACGCAGGGCCTGATCGAGCAGATGATCAAGGACAACGGCTTTAGCTGCAAGCCCGAGTTTAGGGCCTTTAGCGGCTACCCCATCATCAAGAGTTCGCTCGACGCCGGCAATATCGACGTCTTTGCCATGGACCGCTCCACGCTGGCCGGTTACATGAACGAGACCGTTGAGTTGCTGCAGCCCGAGGTCAAGTTTGGCGAGCAGGGCTACGGCGTGGCGACCAAGAAGGGCTGCGACCTTTCGGCCGTGGTCGATCAGGTGATTTGCGATCGCCTGGCCGACGGCTGGCTCGACCAAGAGGTCAAGACCTGGGGTCTTGTATAGGCGCATCGTCCAAGGAAGGAATCAAATGCTCGAAGGATTATTTGACGCCGACCGTTGGTCGACGACATTTCAAAACATGGGGCCCTTCTGGGAGGGCTTTGGCGTGACGCTGCAGGTGGTCGTTGCCGGTCTGCTGTTGTCTCTGGTGCTGGGCACGCTGCTGGGCGTGTTCTCTACCACTCGCTCGCGCGTGCTGCGCGCCATAAGCCGCGTGTACGTGGAGTTTTACCAGAACACCCCGTTGCCCGTGCAGGTGCTCTTTATGTACATGGCCGGTCCGCAGTTTTTGCAGGCCGTAACCGGTGCCGACCAGCCGGTGCGCATCGCGCCGTTCGTGCTGGGCTTCTTGGGTGTGGGCCTGTATCACGCGGCCTACATTTCGGAGGTCATCCGCACCGGTATCGAGGCGGTTCCGCGCGGTCAGATGGAGGCGGCCCAGAGCCAGGGCTTCACCCGTGCGCAGGCCTACTGGTACATCGTGCTGCCCCAGACGTTCAAGATCATTCTGCCGCCGCTGTGTAACCAGGCGCTCAACCTGGTCAAGAACACGTCGGTGCTGGCACTTGTGGCCGGCGGCGACCTTATGTACCGTTCCGACAACTTTGTGAGTCTGTACGGTTACCTGCAGGGATACATCGTCTGCTGCCTTATGTACTTCATCATCTGCTTTCCGCTCGCCATGCTGGTGCAGTGGCTCGAGCGCCGCTCCAAGGAGCGTCCGCGCGGCGTGAGCCTGGCCGAGCTGGGGCTCGACAACGTAGAGGAGGCCTAGCGCATGGAAATCTTCAACGCGACCAACCTGCTCTACATTTGGGGCGGCTTTGTTAAGACAATCGAGATCTCGGCGCTGTCGATCTTTTTCTCGCTCATCTTTGGCACGGTGCTGGCGCTCGTTAAAAGCTATGCGCCCCGCCCGTTCCGTATTTTGGTGAGCGCCTATATCGAGCTGTTCCGCTGCACGCCGAACCTGCTGTGGATCCTGTTTATCTACTTTACGGTGCAGGGTTTGGACATTGTGATTTCGACCATCGCCTTCATGCTGTTTACCAGCGCTGTTATGGCCGAGATTGTGCGCGGCGGCCTCAACTCGATTCCGCGCGGCCAGTTTGAGGCAGCGCAGAGCCAGGGCTTCGGCTTCTTTGCCACCATGCGCTACATCATTCTGCCGCAGACGTTTAAGACGATCATTCCGGCGCTGTTTAGCCAGTGCACGACCGTCATTAAGGACAGCTCGTATCTTTCGGGCATTAACGTGGCCGAGCTCATGTACACGGCCAACGTTGTGATGGCCCACGCGATCGATCTGTCGCAGGTGCTTATGCTCTACGGCCTGGTGTTTGCGATGTACTTTGTGCTCAACTTTGGTATCTCGCTGCTGGTCCGAGCGTATCAACGTCGTATCGTGGCAGCGTAGAATGTGGCAAAGGGACAGCCCCTTTGCCACATAGAGAAAGGAATCACGATGAGCGATCTGGAGAACAAGAAGAATCCTGTGGTCATTACCATCGCGCGCGACTTTGGCGCCGAGGGCCACGAGATTGGTCGCATGCTTGCCGACGAGTTGGGGATTCCGCTGTACGACAACGAGCTGCTGGTGCGCGCGTCTCTGCGCGCGGGCGAGTCGCTCGATAAGATGGCCGCCTATGACGAACGTCTGGCCGTGGAGAACATGGCGTTCCTGCCCGACCGCTACGATGCGCGCTCGTACTCGGACAAGTTGTTCCAAAAGATGAGCCAGGTGATTTTGGATCTGGGCGAGACCGAGAGCTGCATTATTGAAGGTCGCCTGTCCGATTACCTGCTGCGTAACAACCCCAACCATATTGCCGTGTTGGTGACCGCACCCTTTGAGGACCGCGTCGAGATCGTGCGCAAGAAGCGTGGACTTAACAAAAAGAAGGGCGCCAAGCTGGTCAAGCAGCAGCAGAAGGCGCGCGAGGCGTTCTATAAGCGCTACAGCGCCGGAAAGTGGAAGATGACGAGCGGCAAAGACATCGTCGTCAACCGCGCCAAGTTGGGACGCGAGGGCTGTAAAGACGTTATCGCCGCCGCCTACCGCTACAAAGTGGCGCAACTCGAGGCTTAACCGACCAAAAACCACCACAAAGGGGACAGGCACCTTTGCGGTGGTTTTTGTTTTAGGCCGAGGGGAAGGCCTTGGTGAGACCGGCGCGCGTCTGCGTGTCGGTCTTTTGGTAGATGGAGCTCAGGTGGCGCTGTACCATGCGCATCGAGATACCGAGTTCCTCGGCAACCTGCTTGAGCGGGCGTTCATCCTGGGTCACGGCTATGAGCACGTCGACTTCGCGCGGGGTGAGAGCGTGGTTGGCGATGAAGGCCTGGCGTTGCTCCTCGATGGTGGGGGCGGCGAGTGCCTCTTCTGCCAGCTGCTCGCGCTCGCGCTCCTGCTCGGTTTGGGGCAGGCGGAACAGGCCCGCGGCTACAAACGCCGCGCAGGCGGCGACGAGCAAAACGAGCGCACCGATCATAATGAGGGCAACGTTATCCGAGGTCACGAGAGCAAGCGAGATGCCCGATGTGGTGAAAGCGCATACATTGTTGGCGGCGCGGCCCATGCCAGCCCAAAGGGCGGGCGCATGCATGTGCGGTGCCAGCTGTGTAAAGGTGGCGGTAAAGAACGTGACGAAAAAGCCCGAGCTCAGGTAAAAGACGACAAGGCCTAGGTTGGGATCGGCGCCGGCCTCCACGGCCAGGATGGAAATGGTCGAGAGCACGGCGATGCCGAGCATGACAAGTCCCATGTAGCGGCGCTCGGCAAGGTCAAAGATAAGACCGGCGGCAAGGCCGCTTGCCGCCAAAAAGAGGCGCGGCCAAGTCTGCACGGCAATGGTGCCGTGGGCGTTGGAGAGTGTGACCACGTTGTCGAGGGTGGAGAACAGACAGGCAAGAATCATGACGAGCGCGATGCTCCAGCATGCCTGCTTGGCGAGGGCATGAGAGGACTCAGCAAAGGGATTGATGGCGGGGCTGGAGCTCTCGGCAGCTTTTTGGGGAACGACGCTGAGGGCGGATATGGCGATAGTCGCTGCGCCAAGGACGATGAGCTCTGCGATGCCGCCGCAATTGAGCAGGTTGATGACGAACTGCATCAGGATGCCCGCGGTATAGGCCGCTCCCGCGCCGGTGGCGAGCTTGGGATCGTCTTGGAATGCCGTCGCGAAGGCGTGGTGAGCGGCGGCACCCAGCAGGCCGAGTCCAAGGAATGCCACGCAGCCCAGAATTTCGAGGGCAAGCGAACCCGTGGGGGACTGGATCTGGGTCAATCCCAGGATGGCGATGGGAACGGCGGCGCTGACAACTGCCTGGGGCTGGCCTTTGCGTTGGGCGAGACCGAGCAGTGGTGCATATCCGATAAAGCCGATGACGCTGGCGCCAAGGATAAAGCCCTGTGCGATCACAACGCGTTCGGCACCGGCGAGCAGCCCGACGTTGACGTCGAAGCGAAACTCGGCGGCAAGGAAGGCGAAGGTGAAGAGCGCGAGTGCCAGAAGCGCGTTGATTTTAGACCTGCTCAGGTTCAAGGACGGTCCTTTGGGTGGACGAATAATCGTGTCCTCGATTGTAGCGTTCCCGGGACGAGTGTGGCGATGGCGAAATCATATTGAATTAAACCGCAGGTAGAGGCCTAGGTTCACATCTACGAACCTAGGCATATGGAGTCATTTGGCACATCTTGGTGGTACAGGACCACCACAAAGGGGGCAGGCACCTTTGTGGTGGCATGTCCCTACGACCAAGGAGGCCGTTATGAACGTAAGCCACTTTGACAAGCAAGCTCAGCGTGAGTCCACCTGCTCGCTGGTTCACGGTACCTGGCGTTGTGTGGGTGCCAAAATAGCTTGCGCCGGCGCGTGTGCGCTTATGGTCGGGCAGTTGCTGCTGCCGAGCGTGGCGCTGGCGACGGAATGCGCCGATCCCGCCGCTGGGACGGATGAGGTTGCCGCGGCTCCGGTGACGCCGACGGTTGCGGAGGATACGGCGGCTCCGGCGCCGGTACCGGTGGCTCCGGCTGCGCCGATGACTGACGCGGCTCCGGCGGCACCGTCCACGGCAGAAGCTCAGCAAGATCAGCAGGACGCACCGGCGGCAACGGTAAACGATGCGGGCGCTGCTGACCAAGACGGCTCTCTTGGCGGCGCCGACAGCTCATCGGCAAACGACGCTATCATGCCCTGTGGCGTGACCGATGTGACAGGCGGGAGCGGTGTTAAGGTCAACACGACCGTGGTCCGCCACGATACGGACTGCAAGCTTTCGGACAACATCACGCTCGAAAAGGGCCAGCCGTATACCTATGATTTTCCCGATGTTGAGGGCGGCATGCCGGATGAGCCGCTCTGCGAACTTGTCGAAACCAAGTACTACCGGGCCGATGCTGCTTCGGGCACCCTGGCTGAAGTCCAGGACACATCTATGTCCGATGTGACGGCTCACTTTGAGCCTGTTGGCGATCACATGAGGCTGACGCTGACCTTTACGGGTGGCGCGGCAGGCGGCTCGTATCGACTCACGCGCAATGAGGATCTTTATATTGGCGCGGCACTGACGTATACCAGCACCGACTATGAAGGTGACAACAGCTACGCGGGCAGCTCGATTACCGTCAACGAAACCAGGGACGACTATTACCTCCGCTACGTCATCAATAGCGAAATTACGCTTGTTGCATCGGAAAACGAAGCCCTCCATAACCTGAACGTCAACGACGTGAAGACCGACTACGCGCCCGGCGAGGCGCCGCGCGCGACCGCGACGATCCCCGCCGCTGATGCCGACAAGTACGAGATCGCCTACGAGTGCTGGGAGGAAATGGATGGCAGCGACCCTGCGGAGCTCACGCCCGTTGCCTTCTGGTATTCCGACCCTGCCAAGTATCCGACGGGCGCGAGGAGGATCGAACACTTCGAAGAGGGCAAGTTCTACATGTACTCCGTTGAGCTGAGGCTCAAGGGCGACAATACCGTGGCCGATGACTGCATGATGTACGTCAACGGTCATTGGGCGCACCACATCAAGACCGTCAACGGCGTCTTCGCGCCAAACGCTGACAATATGCTGTGCGAGCAGCCGATCGACGAATGGCGGGCCATCGACGTTATCGAGATCAACGGCGCCACGACCACCTTCAAGGCGGGCGATAAGCCGGTCTTTACGGCGAATGTTCCGACGGGCTCCAACTCCCTTCCTCAGTGTGAGTTCTGGACGGGCAGCGATGGCAGCGAAGTGAACTCTCAGGAGTTCTGGGATCAGAACATTACGAACCACATCGACGCCTTTAAGCCCGGCGTGACCTATCGTTACGGTATCTACCTCAAGTCCGCGCGCGGCTTCTACTTTACGCCCAACACCAAGCTGGTGATCAACGGCCAGGAGTGCGGCTACCAGGTCGCGGACAGCGTATCCGATGAGGACAGCGGTTGGATCTACACCCTGTGGCTCAACACCGATCTGACCTTTACGCCTGAAGCCACGCCGACTCCCGATCCGCAGCCTACGCCGGATCCCAAGCCGACGCCGCAGCCTGGGGTGAAGCCCGAGACCAAACCCTCGGCCAAGCCGGCTACGACCACCACGGTGAGCAAGACGGTTGAGAAAACCACGCAGGCCAAGAAGGGCGATGCTGTCCTGGCTATCACGGGGGATACCACCGCGATGACGGTCGCCGTCCTAGGCATCGCCGGCGCAACCGTAGCCGCCGCCGGCCTCGCCGCGACCAAGCGCCGCAAGCGTTAGAGCTGGGTGACGGCTCTCATTCTCGGCCTCAGTAAAATCTCAATCTGTAACACCAAACTGCCCAAAACGGCTCTAGATGTTACAGATTGAGATGAACTGTTCGGCCGACAACCTAACGTCTCGATCTGTAACACCAGGCGGGGAATTTGACCTCTAACTGTTACAGATTGAGACAAACTGGCTGGCCAAGTTCAGAACCGCCACAAAGGTACCTATTCCCTTTGTGGCGGTTTGCGCAGGTAGAACGGTAGGTTCGTATATATGAACCTACCGTTCGCTTTGTTTTTGGACAACGATTACGCTGGATGACTTTTGGTTTGCAGGAAAGGAACGACCATGAGGTGGACTACTGTTCGAGCGCTTTGCCGCCGCCTGACCGTTGCCGCGGTGACCCTCACCATGGTGACGGGTTCGTTGCCCGCGGGCGCGTTTGCCGAGACCCTCACCACCGACGGCACTTTTGTGCAGACGGATAACGACCAAGCAGCCGATGCCGACGCCGCCGACCCCGCGCCCGATGCCGCCGACGCCGCGCCCGATGCCGGCGCTGCCGACCCCACAGTGCTCGATACCGGTGACACCCCTACGCCCCCGGACTCCGAGATTGCATCGGCGGCAGGCCTGACGGGCGCTGGGCAGACCGAGAGCACGCCCGTGGCCACGCTTGCCACCGATCTTGTCGAGGGGAAGGAGCTCGCCGAACAGCAGAAGCAGGAGGAGACCGCCGAAGCCGAAGCAACCTGGAATGAGGATCTTGGGCTCTGGATGACCTCGAAGGGCGCCACGGGCGTAAAGGACGAATACGACGATGGCTACGTGGCCGGCGAGCAGACCCCCGCGCAGTACTACTTCTCGATTGATAGCCTCACCAACGAAATTTCTATCGAGTATGGCGACGCGGGCATTACCACGTTGGAGGTGCCCTCGACCATCGACGACAAAAATGTCGTAAGCCTTACGGGTATGGGAAGCGCTGCGCTCACATCGATCACCTTCGCCCCTAATTCGCATGTCCGCTCGGTTGGAGGCTTGGGCGGCAGCAGCATCAAAGAGATCGCACTGCCCGATTCGGTCGAGGAGCTCAAGAGCTATGCATTCTACAAAAGCAAGACGCTCCAAACGGTAACCTGGCCCAACAACGCGGCCTTTACCACGATTCCCGAGCAGGCCTTTAAGGAATGTGAACAACTTGACGACAAGGTGGTGGCAACGCTGCCGACTTCGGTCAAAACTATCGACTATCTTGCATTCGCCTATTGCGGCGTGCCACAGTTCTATGTCTCGGACACAACAGTGCTCACCTTTACGCAGATCAATGTGCCGGGCACGGTGGAGCGGATTGAGCGCAATGCCTTTGACGGGTGCTCGCATGTGTCGTCGGTGACGATCGGCGACGGCGTTAAATATATCGGGGCGCTCGCGTTCGCCTCTCTTGATCCTGCGATTGCCGGCAAAGAGATTGTGCTACCCAAAAGCGTGGAAATGATAGAGTGGGGAGCTTTTGAGAACACGAGATACGGAAACGAGACGAACCATAATGCCGTTGCCCTGCGCGTGATGAACCCCGATCTTCAGTTTGGTGAGGCGGGCTATCCGGGCGACTATAATGAGCGCGTGACAATCGATGGCGTAACGTATGCGATTCCCTTTAGTGAAGGCCAGACCATCTATGCCTATGCGACCGATTCGGCTGGCAACCCCTCGATGGTCAAAAAGCTTGCCGATGCCGTGGCCGATCGCAAGGACTCCGTCGATTCCTCGAAGCCTGCCTACACGTTTGAGTGGATGGGCGAGGCGGCCCAGGTGACGGGCAAACTTCCCCAGAGCGCGACGGCTACACTCGTGCAGGCGGGGCAGTCCACGCCGCTGGCGGTTGGCGATGACGGCAGCTTTACAGCGGACGCTCTCTCCAAGACAGCAGCCACCCTGCGCATTTCGCTCAGCGGTTACTATGACATGGTGCTGGCGCGCCCGGGCGACCAGATGACGGGCACATGGAATATCGGAGAGATTAAGGCTGAGGACTTTACCAAGATTCCGGCTTCGCGCGCGATTGAACTTAATGTGGCCTATCTCGAACCGGTCGCAGGCCAGGATAAGACCGAACGCATTGAGCTCGATAGTCTCGATAACATCGATCTGACGGTGAAGAGCGGCGGCAAGACGCTTAAGCCTGCCAAGGGCGACAAGGAAAACGACTACCGTATCCAGGGTACAGCGCTCGTGGTGTCGCAGGCCATTGCCGATGCAGACCAGGATCTGGAGATAACGCTCGAGCCCAAAGACAGCCTCAAGCTGGGTGGGGCGACGGCGACGGTGAAGCCTTCGGCCGGCAAGGTCGATATCGACTTGAAACCCTGGGGCACGGCGACGGTCACGACCAAGGGCGACTACCAGGGCGCCAACCGCGTGCTGGTGTTCCGTACGTCCGACGGCAAGCTAGTTGCCGACGGTGTCACCTATCTGATGGGTTACGAAGACGATGGCACCACGCCTATCATGAAGGCCGAGACGCCGCGCCTTAAGGCCGGTTCGTACACCATCGTCGCCTTTAACAAGACGAGCTACGACATCCAAGCGACGAGCTATTCCACGTTTAGCCGCCTAGGGCTGACCGTGGGTAAGCATATCGCGCAAAAACAGGTGAAGATTGAGGACGGCAAACAGCTCGACGTGACGCTCGACGTCCCCACGTTTGACGTGGAGACGTATCGTGCCGAGCGCGGGCTGACGGCGGGCTCGGTTATCGCTGATTCGTCCGCGGTCGTTGGCGTGGAGACCGAGCTGCGCATTCATTACGAGCTCAAGGACAGCCAGGCTGCCAAGATTGAGATTCCGCTGGCCAAGGATGCCGTCGAGGAAGTGTCCGCAGGCTCTCGCGAAGCCGGCGCCAGCTCCGAGGCCATGTGGGCTAACGCAACTTGGGAGGGCGACAACCTCGTTCTCAATATGACGAAGAATGCGGGCGCCGATGTGTTTGTGCGCTTTAAGCCTAAGGCCGCGGGCACCTATGCCATCTCGCCGCTCATTACGCTGGGCGAGGTGACATTGCCGCTGGGGAGCACGACGCTTGAGGTTAGCGGATCGCGCATCGAGGTCGACAGCACCGACGTTCACAGCCTACTGGGCAATGTGGCCTACGTATACGCAGCGCCCGGCAAAAGCGCGCAGCTCACCGTGGGCGCGGGCGCCTCGGCTGCAAAGTACACCGGCAAGACCAATAAACTCGGCCGTGCCAAGATTGAATACGACCTGCCGCAGGATACGCTTGCCGCCGAGCGTGTGACGCTCGAAGCGCGCGTGGGCTCGACCGATGTTGCCGCCGCTGCTGCCGAGGTAACGGCTCGCAATTATGTGCGCTATGTTCCGGGTGCTTCGGTCTGGAACTTTGATGTGACGTATCGTGGCGGTACGCAAAACTTGGTCAAGGACGGCAAGGACACCGGCAAGAGCCTGTGGACCTTCCATCATCTGCCACAAAAGAAGAACGCCTACTGGACCTTTGACATCACGCTCGAGGTGGGAAACGAAGAGGCCGCCGACACGCTCGACCTGTACGTGGACTGCGTGGATGGCAAGACGGTGACGATTCCTCTGACTCAAAAGTCGCGCGAGGGCACCCGTGTGCGCTATGTGGCGGAGTATGTGGACGAGGGATATCTCAAGCTGCTCGACGAGTTTAACAAGGCGAATGATTCAACCTATGTGAACTGCGGCAACTTTGAGCAGATCTTTATGCCACAGACCTACCGCATCTCCAATGCTCAGCTTATGACCATGCTGAGTTTTGACGCCAACGCTTCGGCCAAAAAGCATTCCGCCGCGGCCGAGGAGCGCCAGCAGGAGTTCTCGAATGCCGTGCAGCAGTGGCACGAGTATATGATGGATAACTCGTTTAATGATGTCGACGAGGCCTTTAACGACGCGATTGACCAGATGGTCGCCGATGCGTTTGCCGAAGAGGACAAGGACGGTAAAGAGGGCGAAGCCCAAGGTGGAGCTGCGTGTAAGGCTCGTCGCGCCCCTGCCGCCAGCGACGGCGAGGGTGATGGTGCTGGCAACGACGAGGCCGCGCAGTTTGCGGCTGAGCTCAAGGCCGCGGTCGGCGGGTCGTCGGCGCTGCTGACCCAGCAGGGCGACAGCTATGGCGTCAATGTGGACAAGATGATCTTTGAGGATGCTTACGGCACCAGCGAGGATTGGTGTCAGGAACTCGCGGCGGCCCAGGGCGCGAACGCTGCGGATGCGGCCGCCATCAAGGAGCTCGTCGACCATGCATCGCGAGCGGAGTTTATTGCCCAGCAGGCCGAGGATCTGGTGGGCCAGTCGATGGGTATCGGCCAGCTCAACCAATACGGAAGCTGGAATGACGCAACCGCTGCGGCGCTCAACAAGTGTGCGGGCATTAAGGCCAGCGAGTACAACGGCCAGTCGACGAGCGGGTTTAACGATTTGGGCCAGGTGCTCGGCAGCTCGCTGAGCTACAAGGCGGCTGACGACGATACCGTCAAGGGCTTTAAGGTCGCCGCGCCCGATGGCGAGCAGACGGCCTATATCGAGTCGGAGTTTATCGAGAACTCCAATAACAACAAGAACCAGGCGCTTCTGTTTAACTCGATCGCCATGCAGTGCGACATTCTGGACAACCTGTACGACAACTGGAATGTGGTCCATAGCCTCAACAACTCCAAGGTGCGCGGATGGCTCATGGCCTGGAAGCTCAACGGCGACGTGAGCGCCCATATGAAGCTCATCCGCACGATCCGTTCGCTCAAGAGCTATAAGATCGAGTGCGAGATGTTCGGACAGGTCTTTAAGACCGACGCGTGGAAGGCGGCCGGTCAGGCGTTTCCCGCGGCGACCCAGGGCATCGGCATCTTTACCGGCATTTACGGCGTGAACGATGCCAGCAAGAACTGGGAGAACGTGAACGTCCGCATGCAGAAGGTGAAGGGCGAGCGCGAGGGCTATGAGCTTCAGCATACGCGCTTGCTTGCCAAGCCCGAGAAGACCGAGGACGACTGGAAGTGCATTTACGCGCTGCGTGACGCCATGGAGAAGGCGCGTGCGTTTGAGGATCTGCTGTATCGCCAGCTCTGCCACGATAGCACCGATGTGGCAGTGGGCTCCATTATGACAATCGCCGGCGTGCTGACGGCCGGTTCGGCGGGTACCGTGGTGGGCGCTGCCTATGATGCGGCTTCGACCAGCGTAGGTTCGGAGCGCGCGATTAAGCTGACCAATGCCGAATGCGCCTACGATGTTGCCTGCGAGCAGGTGGAGCGCGCGTGCCAGAATCGCATTACGGTCAACTGGGGCGAGCTGACCGATGCCGAGGTCTACAAGGCCAACAAGGACGGCTTGATCTCGGACGAGAAGATGCAGTCGATCTTCGAGGCGCGTTACCGCAATGTGGCTGCCAAGGCTGCACCCGACCCTGCGGGCGTGGTGTACGAGGGCCTGCTGTCCAATACGGTTGAAGGCGCGACGGTTGAGCTGTGGAGCGCCGACAATGCGGCCGGTACCAATGCGGTGCGTTGGGATGCCGAGGAGTATGAGCAGGACAATCCGCTTGCAACGGGTGCGGACGGCGCGTACAACTGGAATACGCCGACCGGCTGGTATCAGGTGCGCGTGACCAAGGACGGGTATGAGGAGGCGCGTTCGGCTTGGCTGCGCGTGCCGCCGATTCAGACTGAGGTGAACATTGGCTTGGCGTCGACGGCGGCGCCCGAGGTGGCCTCGGCCCATGCCTATACCGATTGCATCGAGGTTGAGTTTGCGCAGTATATGGATGCGAGCGACGATGCCCTGGTCGCATTGCGCGCGCAGGGCTTGGGCGACGTGACGTATACGTGGCTCGACAAACAGGACGATCCCAATGGCAAGCCGCTATCGCGCGTGCTGCGTATTCGCTATGCCGATGCGCGTGAGGCGGGCTCGACGGTGGCGTTTGAGCTCGACGGTGCTCGCAACTACGCCGGCACGGCCATGGCGCGCTGGGCAAGTGGCGAGCTTGTCGTGGGCGTTCGTGCCGACAAGCTCAAACTCAACGTGGAGCAGGCCGTGACCATGCTTGATGGCAGTGACTTTGAGCTGGTGGCGCACGTGACCGATAAGGCGGGCAAGCCGTTTGCGGGCGCCAAGGTTAGTGTTGGGCTGGAGTCCTCGGCTATCTGCTCTGTCGATGCCACCCAGGCCGTGACGGGCGAGGACGGTGCGGCGACGTTTGTGCTGCATGGTGCTCTGCCCGGTTTGACGACGTTGACGGCGGCGGTGGGCGGCACGGCGCTGTCCAAGCAGGTCGACGTTCGCGTGTCTGCCGAGGCAGTGCGACCGGCGCGACCGGTGGCGACGATTGGTGCGACGACGTTTGGTGCATGGTCGCCCAAGGAGAACTACATTACGGTGCCCAAGGGCACGAAGCTGGAGCTTTCTGCCGAGGATGGCACGACGATTTGGTACACCACCAACGACACCTGTCCCTGCCGTGACGAAGACCGCGTAAAGTACACCGAGCCCATTGCGCTCGATAGCAACATGTATGTGCGCATTGCGGCGCAACGCCCTGGCATGTCGTACAGTGAGTATTCCGAGCGTCTGAACATTACGATTACGGTGACCGATGAGGTGGTGCCTGAGCCGACGCCCGATCCCAGTCTGAAGCCAGAGCCCGAGCCGACGCCTGACGGCGGCGAGCAGGGCGGCGGTACGGATGGCTCTAGTGGCGCCGGGGTCCCTGCGGGCAGTTCGACTTCGACGACGACCACGGTGACGACGGACAAGTCCAAGGGTAAGGGCGAGAACGGCAAGAAGTCTGGCGGCACGGAGCTCGCCAGCACGGGTGACTCCGCCGCGATGACAGTCGCCGCTCTGGGCATCGCTGGCGCAACCGTTGCCGCGGCCGGCATCGCCGCGACTAAGCGTCGCAAGCGTTAGGTTTTGGCGACAGCGCCCATCCTCGGCTTTAGCAAAATCTCAATCTGTAACACCAAGCTGCCCAAAACGGCTCCAGGTGTTACAGATTGAGACGAACTGTTCGGCCGCCAACCTAACGTCTCGATCTGTAACACATAGCGAGGAATTTGGCCTCTAACTGTTACAGATTGAGATAAAGAGGCGGCGGCGGGCGCAATATCTCGATCTGTAACAGTTACGATGCTCAACAGGGCCTAACTGTTACAGATTGAGACAAACGCCGGAATTAGTTTGCCGACCAGGCCCCCAACCACCACAAAGGTGCCTGTCCCCATCGTGGTGGTCTGGCGGCCGGTATAGAAAAAGTCCCCGCCGGGCGCGTGCTCGACGGGGACTTTGCCGTTTGGTGGCTAGCGCTGCAGGTGATTACTCGCCCAGCAGGCTCTTGGTGATCGAAGCGGCGGCCTTCTTGCCGGCGCCCATCGCCAGAATGACCGTAGCGGCACCGGTGACGATGTCGCCGCCGGCCCAGATGCGGGGATCGGTGGTCTGGCCGGTCTCCTCGTCGGCGACGATGTAGCCCCACTTGTTGAGCTCCATCTTGCCGCCGATCTTGGCAGCGAAGGGGTTGGCGTTGGTGCCGATAGCCGAGATCGCGACGTCGCAGGGGATCTCCTCGATGGCGCCCTCGATGGGCACCGGGCGACGGCGGCCGGACTCGTCGGGCTCGCCGAGCTCCATCTTCTGGACCTTGACGGCGCACACGGAGCCGTCCTCGCCAGCGACAAACTCGAGCGGGGAGACGAGCGGTAGAACCTCGACGCCCTCGGCCTTGGCATGGTGCAGCTCAGCGCGACGGCAGGGCATCTCATCCTCGGTACGACGATAGGCGATGATGGCGTGCTCGGCGCCCAGGCGCTTGGCGGTACGGACGGCGTCCATAGCCACGTTGCCGCCACCAAAGACGACGACGTTCTTGCCGTGCTTGGTGGGGGTGTCGTACTCGGGGAACTTGTTGGCCTTCATCAGGTTCACGCGGGTGAGGTACTCGTTCGCGAAGAAGACGTTGGGCAGGTTCTCGCCGGGGACGTTGAGGAACTTGGGCAGGCCGGCGCCAGTCGCCACGTAGATGGCGTCGAAGCCCTGCTCGAACAGCTCCTCGGCCGTGGCCATGTTGCCCACGACGGAGTTGTACTCAAACTTGACGCCCATGTCCTCCAGGCCGTCAATCTCGCGCTTGACGACTGCCTTGGGCAGACGGAACTCGGGGATGCCGTAGACCAGCACGCCGCCGCCGGTGAAGAATGCCTCGAAGACGGTGACGTCAAAGCCGTTACGGGCGAGCTCGCCAGCGCAGGTGATGCCGGACGGGCCAGAGCCGACGACGGCGACCTTCTTGCCGTTCTTGGGGGCCATCTTGGGCGTGGAAGCGAGCTCGGGGCGGTCACCCAGGAAGCGCTCGAGCTGGCCGATGGCCACGGGCTCGGACTTCTTACCACGGATGCACTTGCCCTCGCACTGGTTCTCCTGCGGGCAGACGCGGCCGCAGATAGCGGGAAGCATGGAGTCCTCGCGGATGGTATCGAGGGCGCCGCCGAAGTCCTTCGCGCGGATCTGCTCGATAAAGCGGGGGATGTTGATGTTGACGGGGCAGCCCTCAACACAGAACGGCTTCTTGCAGTTGAGGCAGCGCTCGGCCTCGGCTAGCGCCATCTCCTCGGTGAAGCCCTTGTCGACGGGGCGGAAGTCGCAGGCGCGCTCGGCAGCCGGCTCCTCGTTATCGGGGGTGCGGGGTGACTTCATATCGGCAACGAAACGACCGTTAACTAGTGGCATGCGCAGCTCTTTTCCTCATAGGCCTTGAGGGACGCGCCCTCTTCGGAACGATAAGCGGCCTGGCGGGCACGAAGGTCATCCCAGTCGACCAGGGTGGCATCGAAGTCGGGGCCGTCGACGCAAGCGAACTTGGTCACGCCGCCCACCTCGACGCGGCAGCAGCCGCACATACCGGTGCCGTCAACCATGATGGGGTTGAGCGACGCGGTGATGGGGGTGTCGTACTTCTGGGCGGTGAGGGTCGAGAACTTCATCATCGGAACGGGGCCGACGCAGAAGACCTGGCTCACGGCCTTGTCCTGCAGCAGACGCTCCAGTGGAGCGGTGACAACGCCCTGCTCGCCGTAGGAACCGTCGTCAGTGGTGATGTGGATGTGGTCCTCGTCGAGGAGCTCGCGGAACTGATCCTCCATGAGTAGGAGGTCCTTGGTGCGGGCGCCCATGATGGCGTGCACCTCGTGACCGGTCTCGACCAGGTGCTTGGCGACCGGGAAGGCAATTGCCAGGCCGACGCCGCCGCCAATGACGGCGCAGGGGCCCTCAGCCATCTCGGTGGGAACGCCCAGCGGGCCCACGACGTCGCGCAGCGACTCGCCGGCCTCGTAGGTGGAAAGCATCTCGGTGGTCTTGCCGATCACCATGAAGATGAACTCGACCCAGCCCTCGTCACCGTTCCAGCCGGCCAGGGTAAACGGGACACGCTCGCCCGTCTCATTGGCGCGAACCATGAGGAACTGTCCAGCGTGCGCATGCTTGGCGATTGCGGGCGCCTCGATGCGGAACTTGAACACCTTCTCCGAGAACTGCGTCTTCTCCAGGATCTTATACATAGAACCCCTCTCTTGTTAGGGCGACCGAACCGTGCCTCCACGGAAATGGACGGTAGCCCGAATAAAACCGTACGCGCACAGGCGTTGTGCAGACATACGGTGCAAATTATACCCTCATGGACATGTCGCTTACGTGTATCTTCGGCGGTTGGGAGCAGGGTTTATCCACTTTGGCCTACCAAATAGGGGCAGGTTTATTTTGGTCAGTTTTATCGGGTAAAACGGCAAAGGGGGCCGGCCTCGGGTTGTGATGAGGTCGGCCCCCTTTGGGGCGCTATGTGTGTAAGTCGGCGCGCGGTTGATTGCGATGCAACAACTGAGGTGTTTCCGCAGATAAAACCTGCCAAAATAAACCTGTCCCTAAATGGTAGGCTTTAGTGCTTGCCGTTGGCGGAAGCGGCGCCGTTGACGTGATCGCGGGCGTAGATTACGCCGTGCACGATCGCCAGGCCGGCGGCGTCTGCGGCGCGGGCGCAGGTATCCTGGAAGTCCTCGGCCTCGCGGGCGCGCAGCTGCTTGAGCACGTAGTCGGCGACAGCCATCTTGCCGGGAGGGTTGCCGATGCCGGTGCGGATGCGGCTGAAGTCGCGGCTGCCCATCTTGTCGATGATGGAACGCAGCCCGTTGTGGCCAGCATGGCCGCCGCCCACCTTAACGCGTACGTCGCCGGCGGGAATATCGAGCTCATCGTGGATTACGAGCAGCTCCTCGGCCTTGATCTTGTACTCGCGGCAGAGCTTGGAGATGGGGCCGCCCGAGGTATTCATGTACGACTGCGGCTTGACCAGCACAATCTGGCGCTTGCCGCCCTCTTCCTCGGGGTCGTTGATGTTGATGAGCGCGACCTCGGCGCCGGCCTGGTTTTTCCAGTACGTGACGCCGGCCTGACGGGCCAGCTCGTCGATTGCCTTAAAGCCGGCGTTGTGGCGGGTCTCGGCATATTCCTCGCCCGGGTTGCCAAGTCCGGCAACCATGCGAATCTTAAGCGGCTGTGCAGCTGCCATGTTTGTCCTCCGTTACGTAAAAAAGTTCAATCAACGACAAAGGCTACCACGCCCGCCGAAGGCGAGGCTTTGCTTCAGCGAAATCCCACCAGACAAAAGCACGGCCGTGGCAGAGCGAGCCGCCGGAACAGAAGAAACCCCCGCGCGACCTTTGCGAAGCAAGGGGGAGCGCGGGGGTTTCTTCTGTTCCGGCGGCGATGCGCCGGGTTGCAAGGACGATGCGACTACAGCGCGAAGTCGCCGCCGACGAGCGTGGAGACGGGCTCCTCGTGGTAAACGGCGGAGATGGCCTGAGCGAACTCCTCGGCGACCGAGATGGTCTTGATCTTGCCGCCGACCTCGACGGGGATGGCGTCGGTGACGACGCACTCGACGATCGGGGCGTCGTTCAGGCGCTCGATGGCCGGACCGGAGAAGATGCCGTGGGTGGCGCAGACGTAGATGTCGCCAGCGCCCATAGCCTTGAGCTCCTTGACGTTGGCGCACAGGGTGCCAGCGGTGTCGATCATGTCGTCGTTGATGACGCAGGTCTTGCCCTTGATGTCACCGATGATGCCCATGACCTCGGCGGCGTTGTGGCGCGGACGGCCCTTGTGGGCGATGGCCAGGTCGCAGCCGAGCATGTCGGACAGCTTCTTGGCGGCCTTGGCGCGACCCACGTCGGGGGAGACGACAACCAGGTTGTCGGTGTCGAAGTGCATGTCGTTGTAGTACTGGCCAAACAGCGGCAGTGCGGACAGGTGGTTAACCGGGATATCAAAGAAGCCCTGGATCTGACCCTGGTGCAGGTCGAGGGTGATGATGCGGTCGACACCGGCGCGCTCGAGCAGGTTGGCGACGAGGCGGGCGGTGATGGGCTCGCGCGGGCCGGCCTTGCGGTCCTGGCGGGCATAGCCGTAGTGGGTGATAACGGCGGTAATGGAGCGGGCGGATGCGCGCTTGGCAGCGTCGGTGGCGATGAGCAGCTCCATGAGCATGTCGTTGACGTTGCCGCCGGCCACGGACTGAATCAGGAAGACGTCGGCGCCGCGGACGGTCTCGTCGTAGCGGGCGTAAATCTCACCGTTGGCGAACTGCTTTAGCGTAAGGCCCGAAAGCTCGACCCCAAGGTACTCAGCGATCTTCTGAGCGAGGGGACGGTTGGAGGAACCGGAATACACGCGGATGGACTTGCGCATATTCTCCGACTTCTCGGGATCATTAATCGGCATTACCCTTCTCCTTTATACATCGAATGCCATATAGATGCCTTGTTGCATTGTAACCGCGTGACGGGGCTTATCGAGCCTTGATAACGTCTTTACCGTCAACGGACACGAACCGACCACTCATCCGGTCGCGCAGGTCACGATAGAAAAAGGAGCCGTCCCCATGGAAACGGCTCCTTAGATGCTTGGTAAAACGTTATACCTCGTCGTCCTCGTGCAGACGGCGGCGATAATCGGCGGCCCAGCCCTCAATATTTACCTGACGGGCGCGGCCCAGGCCGAGCGCGTCTGCCGGGACCGGCTCGGTGATGACGGAGCCGGCGGCAACGAGTGCGCCGTCGCCGATCTGAGCGGGTGCGACCATCATGGTGTCGGAACCGATGAAGGCGTCCTTGCCGATGACGGTCTTGTGCTTGTGAACGCCGTCGTAGTTGCAGGTGATGGAGCCCGCGCCCACGTTGACGCCGGAGCCCATGGTGGTGTCGCCGATGTAGGACAGGTGCGGAACCTTGGAGCCCTCGCCGATCGTGGACTTCTTGATCTCCACGTGCGTGCCGGCCTTGGAACCGTCGAGCATGTGGGTGCCCGGGCGCAGGTAGGCGCGCGGGCCGCAGTCGACGCCGTTCTCGATGACGGCCTCGATGGCGATGGTCTCATCGATGGTGCAGCCGCTGCCGACGGTGGTGTCGGTGAGGCGGCTGTTGGGGCCGAGCTGGCACTCCTCGCCCACGGTGACGTGGCCGATCAGATGTGTCTGCGGCCACACGACGGTGTCGCGGCCGATAACGGCATCGGGGCCGATCCAGGCCTGCGTGGGATCGATGAAGGTAACGCCCTCGGCCATCCAGCGCTCGTTGATGCGGTCGCGCGCGATGGCGGTGAGCTGCGCGAGCTGGATGCGGCTGTTGACGCCCAGGCCGTCGCGGTAGTCATCGCAGTGGAAGATGGACACTGCCTGGCCGTGACCCTTGAGGATCTCGAGCATGTCGGGCAGGTAGTACTCGGACTGCGCGTTGTCGTTGCCGATCTCGTCGATATGCGCGGCAAGCTGAGCGCCGTCGAAGGCGTAGCAGCCGGCGTTGCACTCGAGCAGCGTGGCGGCCTGCTCGGGCGTGCAGTCCTTCTGCTCGATGATGCGCTCAATCTGGCCGTCGGCGCCCAGCTTGATGCGGCCGTAGCCGAAGGGGTCGGGCGGGGTCATGGTCATGACGGTGCAGGCGAGCTCGCCGGTGGCGACGGTCTGCGCGAACTTGGCGACGGTGTCGGCGGTGATGAGCGGCAGGTCGCCGTTGAGCACGACAACGGGGCCTTGCGCGATGCCGCAGGCCTCGAGTGCGACCTTTACGGCGTGGCCGGTGCCCAGGCGCTCGGTCTGCTCGACGCACTCGACCTTGGTGGCGCTGTTGGCGTAGGCGCCGTCGATAAGGGCGCGCATCTCGTCGGCGTGGCTGCCGATGACGACCACGACGCGGCTGCAGCCGGCCTTGATGGTGGCGTCGACGATCCACTGGACCATGGGCTTGCCCAGGATCTTGTGCGAAACCTTGCAGTGGTTCGACTTCATGCGGGTGCCCTCGCCGGCGGCGAGGATAATTGCGGTTGCGTCCATGTGATCTCCTGTTACGTTATAGAGACGTGTGTTTGGAAACGATACACGGCGCAATATGATACCGCAGGCATATGATGAGCGCGTAGCGATTGGCGCGTGACGGCCGATGTCGCTGCTGCCGGCGTGGTGTTTGCGCTGGCTGTGCGTGGCGGCGGCGCTGCGGCGTTGGCGTTTGAGCGAGAGGATGGGGGTGCCCGTGGACATCATGCGAGAGGAATCGGGCAACGAACCCGTCGCGGCATTTTCGATGTCGCATCCGGCGGTGCCAGCGCTCTACATGGTGCTGACGCTGGGACTCACTATGTTCTCGATGCAGCCGGTGCTGATTGCGCTGTCGCTTGCGGGCGGGCTGGCGTACGGCCTTGCGACGCGCGGCGCCGCGCGCGCGTTGGGGGCGCTTCGCTGGCAGCTGCCGGTGATTTTGATCATCGCGGTGCTCAATCCGCTGTTTAGCGCCTCGGGCTCGACGGAGCTGTTCCGTATTGGCATGCGTGCGGTGTATCTGGAGAGCATGGTTTACGGCCTGTGCATGGGCGGGCTGTTTGTGGCGAGCGTACTGTGGTTTGAGGCCGCGGCGTCGACGCTTGGCTACGACAAGGTGCTTGCGCTTTTGGGTAACGCCGCGCCGGTGATCGCGCTCATGATTTCGATGTGTATGCGGCTTATCCCGCAGTTTTTGCGTCGCGGTCGTACGGTACTGGCAGTGCAGGATGCGATTGATGTGCCGGGTCGCGCGCCGGCCGACCCCGTGCGCTCGCGCTTGCGGGCCTCGAGCGTGCTGATGGGCTGGGGCATGGAGGATTCGCTGGAGCGCGCTGACGCCATGCGCTCGCGCGGATGGGGAGCCGCGACGCGTCGCACGACGTACGCGCGGTATCGGCTGGGGCGCGGCGATGTTGCCGCGCTGGTTGGGCTTGCGGTGTTTGGTGCTGCCGCGGTGGCGGTGGCATGGACCGCGACAACGCAGTATTCGTTTTACCCGCAGCTTTCGGTGCCGGCGCCGTGGCTGGGTTATGCCGTGTACGCGGCCTGGATGGTGCTGCCCTGTGTGTTGCATGCGATCGATGAGAAGAGGTTTGGCTGATGGCTCGGTTGGATAGGGGCCCGGTGTCGGGCGCGGCGTGCGGCCCGGATATGCCGGCGATTGAGGTGCGGAGCCTGAGCTTTTCCTACCCTGGGGCTGATGCTGCGGTGCTCGAGGGACTCGACTGGTCTGTTCCCCAAGGTGCATTTGCGCTGCTTGTTGGCGGTACCGGATCGGGTAAGTCGACGCTGCTGTCGCTGCTCAAGCCCGAGATTTCGCCGGCGGGCGAATGCACTGGCGAGCTGCGCGTGCTGGGCGAGAGCGCTGCCGACATGGACGTGCGCGCGTCTGCGGAGCGCGTGGGCTACGTGTTCCAGGATCCCGAGAACCAGATTGTGTGCGAGACCGTGTGGCACGAGATGGCGTTTGGCCTGGAAAACTTAGGCATGTCGCGCGACGAGATGTGCCGCCGTGTTGCCGAGACCAGCTATTTCTTTGGTCTGGAGGACTGGCTTCATCGCGATACCGATACGCTTTCGGGCGGCCGCAAGCAGTTGCTGTCGCTTGCCGCCGTCCTGGCGCTGCGTCCGCGCGTGCTGCTACTCGACGAGCCCACGTCTCAGCTCGATCCCGTTGCCGAGAAGAATTTTCTGCACGCGCTGTTTCGCGTGAACCGTGAGCTGGGCTGCACGGTTGTCGTGGCTACGCATCAACCGCGGCCGATGCTCGAGTATGCGACGTGTGCGTACCGGATTGAGGGCGGTCGCGTGCGCGAGGTGGCGGATATGGCTTCTTTGGGGCGTCGAGAACCGCTGTTTTCCGATGACATGTTGGGGTGGGGTGCCATCCGATGTGCAAAAAACGGAGTATTCAGCAGGCGTGAGGACAATTTGGGCTCTCTGGAGCCGACCGGGGACGTATCGAGCGCGAAAAAAAGATCGGAATTGGACAAATCGTCCGAATTTGTGGCGCAAACGTCGCTCGAGAACGGCTCGGAAGCCTTCCCACGCACGCATGGAAGCAGAATACTCCAAAAAATGCACGGCGGATCGGCTACCACCCTGTCGGAAGGCTGGTTTCGCTACGATCGCGCGGGCGGTTGGGTGCTGCGCGGGCTCGATGTGGCGTTTTCAGCCGGCGCGGTTCATGCGGTCGTGGGCGGAAACGGCTGTGGCAAGTCGACGATGCTCTCGGTGCTGGCCAAGACGGCTAAGCTGCAGCGTGGCCGCATGGTGCGTGGGACGGCTTCGGCGGCGCTGCTGCCACAGAATCCCAAGGTATTGCTGGTTGCCGAAACGGTGCGCGACGAGCTTATGGAATGGGCTTCGACCTGCGGATACGACGAGGCCGCAGTACAGGAGCAGACAGCGCGCCTGGGCCTGGCGGGCTTGGAGGCGCGTCACCCGTACGATCTTTCGGGCGGCCAGCGCCAGCTGCTTGCGTTGGCAAAGCTGCTGTTGATTGGTCCGGAGTTGCTGCTGCTTGATGAGCCCACCAAGGGCCTTGATCTGACAAGTCGCTGTATTATCGCCCGAGCCCTGCACGAGCATGCGCAGGCCGGCGGCACCGTCGTCATTGCCACGCACGACTTAGACTTTGCCGAGCAGGTGTCCGATGACGTCGCCATGATGTTCGACGGCGAGATCGCCTGCATGGAGCCTCCTGCAGATTTCTTTGCCGACAACGTGCTCTACAGGGCGTGATGGGATGACGGATTATCGCGCCTCGCGCCTACTCACAAAAATGGAGATTCCGCTGCTCCTGGCGGTGCCGGCAGTGATGACTGCAGCGTTACTGGTGGGCATTGAGCAGGCGGCGCTTGCCATGCTGGTTGTAGTGGCGCTCGTGCTCGCACTGTTCTTTGCGGGCTACGAGACCTCGCGCCCGGGCCTGCGCCAGATCATGCCCACGCTGGTGCTGGCGGCGCTGGCCGCGGCGGGGCGCATCCTGTTTGGGCCCATTCCCGACTTTAAACCCGTGAGCGCTATCGCCATTATCGCGGGTGCGACACTTGGCCGTCGCAATGGTTTTATGGTCGGCGCGTTGGCAGCGCTGACCAGTAATTTCTTTTTTGGACAGGGCATGTGGACGCCGTGGCAGATGTATGCCTGGGGTCTGGTTGGCTATGTTGGCGGCGCGCTGGCGCATGCGGGCGCGTTCGACCGTGCGGATGGAACCGTGCGCATGCCGGCGCTGATGGCGTACGGCTTTGCATCGGGCCTGCTCTACGGCGTGGTAATCAACGCCTACGACATCATCGGTTTTGTGCAGCCGCTCACGTGGGCGGGCGCCGTGGCGCGTCTTGCCACGGCAGTGCCGTTCGATATCACACACGGCCTCGCGACCTGCGTGTTTTTGGCTGCTCTCTACAAACCTTGGTGTCGTCGCATCAGCCGCGTCGTTGTGAAGTACGGACTGTAGAGCATTTCGCGTTCCCTCACGAACTTGCGGTGGAATAGTTCTCGTTTTTGGCTGTTTGGGGCCGAAGCAGGAACTATTCCACCGCAACTTATAGGGGGACGAGGTCAGATGATCCCTTTTCCTCCGTCCCCGAGGGGTCGGTTGGGGCTAGAGCTCTAGGGCGAGGGTGACGGGGCAGTGGTCGCTGCCGAAGATGTCGCCACGGATACCGGTGTCGCGAACGTTGGCGGCGATTGAATCACTTACCAGGAAATAATCGATGCGCCAGCCTGCGTTGTTCTTGCGGGCATTAAAGCGGTAGCTCCACCAGCTGTAGACGCCTTCGGCGTCGGGGTTTGCCGCACGCCAGGTATCGGTAAACCCGGCGTTGAGCAGCTCGGTAAACTTGCCGCGTTCCTCGTCCGAAAAGCCGGCGTTGCCGCGGTTGGACTTGGGGTTCTTAAGGTCGATCTCCTCGTGCGCCACGTTAAAGTCGCCACAGGTTACGACGGGCTTGCCGGTTTCGCGCTCAAGCGCGCTCAAAAAGCCGCGATAGGCATCGTCCCAGGCCATGCGTACATCGATGCGCGCGAGCTCGTTTTGGGCGTTAGGCGTGTAGACATCCACAAACCAAAACTTGTCGAACTCGAGCGCGCAGACGCGGCCCTCGGTTGTGGCTTGGGCGACGAGCTCGGCCGCCTCGCCCTCGCCGGCGTAGGGTAGCAGCGCGTCGGCGCGTAGCACGCGCAGCGGTTCCTGGCGGCTAAAGACCGCGGTGCCCGAATAGCCTTTACGCTCGGCGTAGCTCCAGGTTTGATGATAGCCGGGCAGGTCAATATCGACCTGACCCTCTTGCAGTTTGGTCTCTTGCAGCGCCAAGATATCGACGTCGAGTTCTTGCGCGATCTGGATAAAGCTCGGGTCCTTTTTGAGAACGGCGCGCAGGCCGTTGACGTTCCACGAGGCGAAAGTGTAAGTCTGAGGCATGGTGTCCTTTCGACGGGGTTGGCAGGCTTAAGATTAGCGCAACAGGGGTGGGGCGTAGTCCGCGAGTGATAGTGCGAACGCCGCCGTCCCGGAGACAAGGACGGAGGACTCATATGACGCAGGCGATAACGGATCCCAAGCAGGCCTCCGCCGCGCTGGCGGAGCTGTTCGGCACCCACAAGCGCGTGGTCTTCTTTGGCGGCGCGGGCGTTTCCACGGCGAGCGGCATCCCCGATTTCCGCAGCGTGGACGGCTTGTATCACCAGCAGTTTGCCTACCCGCCCGAGACCATGCTCTCGCATAGCTTTTATGAGGCGCATCCGGCCGAGTTTTTCGACTTCTACCGCACCAAGATGATCGCGCTTGGCGCCAAGCCCAACCGCTGCCACACCAAGCTGGCCGAGCTGGAGCGCGCCGGCAAGCTTGATGCCGTGGTGACGCAAAACATTGACGGTCTGCATCAGATGGCCGGCTCGCAGCGTGTGTTCGAGCTGCACGGCTCGGTCCATCGCAACATTTGCCAGTCGTGCGGCGCGGTCTATAGCGCCGAGTGGATTTGCTTGCGCGAGCACGAGGACGCCGCGGGCGTGCCTGTGTGCCCTGCGTGCGGCGGGCGCATTAAGCCCGATGTGGTGCTCTACGAGGAGCCTCTCGACGAGCATGTGCTGACCGGCGCCGTTGCCGCCATCGCCGCGGCCGATGCCCTCATTGTGGGCGGGACCTCGCTCGTGGTGTATCCGGCGGCGGGCCTTACGCGCTACTTTACCGGCGATACGCTGGCCATTTGCAATCTTGCTCCCACCGATCAGGATGCAAATGCCGACCTGCTGATTTCTTGCGACATCGCGGCCGCGTTTGCGTTCTAGCCCGTGTACGCGGATACAATAGAAAGACTGATTGCAAAGCGACCCCGCCGCCTGCGCCCGAGCGCGGCGGCGCGGGCATTTTAGGAGGATGTTCATGGCGAACGATAGCAAGACATGGCGGTGCGGAAAGTACGAGCTCAGCTTTGACCGCCCGCGCATCATGGGCGTCCTCAACGTGACACCCGATTCGTTTAGCGACGGCGGGGAGCACTTCGACCCGGATGCCGCCATCGAGTACGGCTTGGCGATGCTCGACGCCGGCGCCGACATCATCGACGTGGGAGGCGAGTCCACGCGCCCCGGATTTACCCCGGTCAACCCCGACGAGGAGGCTCGCCGCGTGCTGCCCGTGGTGCGCGCGCTGGCCAAAGAGGGCGCCATCGTCTCGATCGACACGCGTCATGTGGCGGTTGCCAAGGCTGCCGTGCGCTGCGGCGCCTCGATCGTCAACGACGTGACGGGCTTCACCGACCCCAAGATGATCGAGTTTGTCGCGACGAGTACCTGCGGCGTCATCGTGATGCATGCCGGCGAGGTTGCCGCGCCTGCGCGCACGCATGCGACGGTGCAGCTCGATACCTCGGCCGCGGCGTTTGTTGCCGAGAAGGCGCGCGAGGCGGCTGCCGAGGCTGCGGGCGGGGGCGCGGAGGCGGGCTCCTCGCGGCCCGCCGCCGTCGCGGTAAGCTGCTGGGCGAACCCAAGACGGAGGCCAAGCTTCCGGGCGGCGTGGTGCAGCCCTCGCTGCCGTTTGGCGACCCGGAGCCCGCGCCCGAGCCTGCGGACGAGCAGAAGCAGGAGACACCGGCCGCCGAGCAGGCTACCCCTGTCGCCGAGGCCGCCACGACCCCTGAGCCCACGCCGGAGCCTAATGATCACCTGGCGGCCATGATGCGCCGCAGCGCCCGCCGCGAGGAGGCCTACGTGCCCACCTCTCAGCTCCGCCGCTTTACCCTGCCCGATTCGGCGCCCATCATGCGCCGTGTCATGGGCTTTCTGTCCGACCAGGCCCGCACACTCATCCATGCCGGCGTGTCGCGCGACCGCATCTGCATCGATCCGGGCCCGGGCTTTGGCAAGACGGCCAACGAGGATATCGTCATCCAGCGCGAGACCGCCAAGATGGCGTCGCTGGGCTACCCGCTCATGTGCGCCGTGTCGCGCAAGCGTTTTGTGGGCGCTGTCTCGGGCGTGACCGAGGCCGCCGCGCGCGATGCCGCCACGTTTGGCGTGTGCCTGGGCGCTATCCAGGCCGGTGCCAACATCGTGCGCGTGCACGACGTTACCGGCTTTGCGCAGTTCCTGAACGGTTACTGGGCTGTCGCCAAGCCGCAACCGCGCCGTGCGTTTGTGGCTGTGGGCTCCAATCTGGGGCATCGTTGCGACAACATTCGCGCCGCGCGCGACATGATTGCCGAGATTCCGCTCACCTGCGTGTCCAACTGCTCGCGCATCTACGAGAGCGAGCCGGCCTACGAGACGCGCCAGGATGCGTTTGCCAACGCCGTCATCGAGATCAAGACCGAGCTGGCGCCGCTGGTGCTGCTCGACGAGCTTATGAAGATCGAGGCTGAGCTGGGGCGCGACCGCTCCAAGAAGGCCAAGGTCAACGGTCCGCGCACCATCGACCTGGACCTGCTGTGGATGGACGGCGAGATCCATGGCGGCAAAAAGCTGCGCCTGCCGCATCCGCTCATTGGCGAGCGCGACTTTGTGCTGGTGCCGCTCGAGGACCTGATGCACGACCCGGCGCGGTTCTTCCGCTACAACGGCGTCGAGGTCAAGGAGCCCGAGGACCGCGTGGGCCACATCGTGGGCGAATTGGGGCGTATGTAGATGATTGAGATGAACGCTGTAACCGCCGGTACCGAGCTTGACGCCGCGCGCGACGCGGGCCGCGAGGACATGTCCGCGGGCTGGTGCGCGTGGAGCGCGGGCGAGGCGTCGTTGACGTTTTCGCTGGTCGTGCGCCCGGATGTGAACATGCATGCCTTCCACGGCCTGCCGTTTGTGGCGGCGATGGGCATGATGGACGCGCTCGTGGGCACGGCGTCGACGCCGGGGCTGGGCCTTGCCGGCAAGGTGGGCATTCAATGGCCGAGCGACATCGTGTGCGGCGCGCCTGCGTTTGAGACGTCGTTCGCGCGCGTCGCCGTCAACGGCGGCGCCGGCGCCGCGGGCATGTTCGGCGCCGTGACGGTGGATATCGAGCGTTCGGCGTTGAGCGAGCTTTGTGTGGATGTGGCTGACGAAGCGCTGGTCGAAGAGTTGGCCGCCGCCGTGCTGACCCGTGTGGACGCCTGGGCGGTTGTTGCCAACACGCCGCAGGGCGCTGCCGGTCCGCTGGCTCCCGTGCTGGGCGAGTACTTCGATATGGTGCCGCTGCTGGGCCGCCAAGTTGCGGCGGTGTCGCCCAACGGCTTGCCGCTTGCGGTCGGTGTGTTTGCGGGCCTGGATATCTGGGGTCGCGCGACCATCAAGACCGATGCCGGCGAGCAGGAGTTTCCGCCCGAGGCCGTACGGATTCGCGGGCTGTGACGCGAGGCACCAGCGCTCAAAGATAGCGATGACAGCAAAGTCCTCTTCGGCTTGCACGGGGAGGACTTTTGCGTGACCCGAGAGAATAGCCGCGTCGATCCTATTCCTCAAAACTGAAAAATTTTCGTTTTTGAGGAATAGGATTAAGCCAGCTCGGCCTTTCGCGAGGTATATTCGTTACAGAGCCTATTCCTCAAAACTGAAAAATTTTCGTTTTTGAGGAATAGCGATAAAAGACCGCGAGGGGGTCCCAATGAAACTCATCGATAGAACGTCATATATGGACACGTTGACGAGCCTTATTGGCGTGCCGGATATCAAGGTCATCACGGGCATCCGGCGTAGCGGTAAATCAAAATTGCTCGAGGCCCTCCGCGATTACGTGGAGGCAAATCTGTCCAATTCGAATGTCATCCATATCAACTACAACCTCGATGAGTTCGAGAACCTGCTCGAGTATCACGCGTTGCTCGCCTATGTAAAAGATCATCGAGTGCTCGGCAAGCAAAACTTTCTGCTTATCGATGAAGTTCAGATGTGCGACGGTTTTGAGCGTGCGATCAACAGCCTTCATGCATCCGAGCAGTACGACATTTTCATCACCGGATCGAATGCCTTTTTGCTGTCGAGCGATCTGTCGACGCTCTTTACGGGGCGCACCTTCGAGATCGAGGTATTCCCATTCTCGTTTGAGGAGTATCGTCTCTATGGCGATGAGGGCGAGGTCGACCGCGACTTCGATGAGTACGCGAGAACCGGCGGTATGTCCGGCTCTTATCCTTATCCACTGCAGGAGCAGCGCTATCAATATCTCTCCAACGTCTTTAAGACGCTCATCGTGAGAGATATCGTGCAGCGGCATAACGTGAGAAACGAATCGGCGCTGCTGCGCATTGCCGATTACATGATGGACAACGTTTCCAACATTACGTCGGCACGCAACATTACTGATGCATTAAATGCGGATGGGCTAAAGATTACGAACAAGACGGTCGGCACGTACATGGGGTACCTGTGCGATGCGTTTGCCTTCTATAAAGTTCGTCGGTACGACATTCGCGGCAAAAAATACCTTAAGAGCGGCGAGAAGTACTATCTGGCGGACCATGCGTTTAAATATGCGCTTCTTGGTACACGTGATATGGATTGGGGACGCGTATACGAGAACATGGTGGCAATCGAGCTGCTGCGTCGCGGATACGAGGTATACGTCGGCGTGCTCTATAAAAAGGAAATAGACTTTGTAGCAATCAAGCGAAGCGAGAAACTCTACATTCAGGTGAGCGACGACATCAGCTCGGATAAGACATTTGAACGCGAGATTTCGCCACTGCTGAGCATTGGCGATGCGTATCCCAAGATGATTCTCGCCCGCACGCATCACGAGGCCACGGATCGCGACGGAGTGTTGATCGTGGATCTGGCGAGATGGCTGTGCGGCGAGGCGTAGCGTGTTTTGAGCCTATTCCTCAAAACTGAAAAATTTTCGTTTTTGAGGAATAGGCTTGGCGAACGTTTGCGGGGACTGTGGCATCGGGCGTGCTCGACTTAAGCCCCGCCTTACCCCAGCTCCTGCATGCGGCGGTAGATTTCGCAGATGCCCTTGATGGTGAGCTGCCCGTCAACTACGTCGAAGGCATCGGTCGAATCGGCGACGATGCCGGCGAGACCGCCTGTGGCGATAACCGTGGCGTCCTCGCGGCCCAGCTCGCGCTTCATGCGCGCGACCAAGCCCTCGGCCATGGCGGCGGCGCCCGTTACGGCGCCGACCTTGATGCACTCCTCGGTATCGCGGCCGATGGCGTGCTCCGGCGCCTCGAGCGGAACGCTGGCGAGCTTGGCGGCACGGGCGGCAAGCGCGTCCATGGAGATGCGGATGCCCGGCGCGATCGCTCCGCCAATGTAATAACCGTCCTCATTGATGACGTCGATATTGGTCGCGGTGCCAAAGTCCACCACGATCGCCGGCGCGCCGTAGAAAGTCTCGGCCGCAACGGCGTTGGCGACGCGATCGGCGCCTACGGCCTGGGGACGCGCCGCGCGCAGCTTGGTCACCGCGGCCGTCTGCGGCCCAATAACGATGGCGTCTGCGGTAATGCGGTCGGCCACGGCGTGCCATTCGCGCGAGAGCTGCGGCACCACGCCGGCAAAGGCGATCGCGTCGACCGCGTCGAGCGAAAGGCCGTACATCTTAAAGAAACCCATCAGGCGCACGTGGATCTCGTCCGCGGTATAGGAGCGGTCGGTGGGCATACGCCACGACTGCACCAGCTCGTCTCCGTCAAACAGACCCATGGCCGTCTGCGTGTTTCCCATATCGATAGCGAGCAGCATGTCTACTCCCAGTGTTGGCATAAAAGGACGCGCACCATTGTATACGCGCCGTCGGCGCTGCTGTACCGCGATTCGTTTGCGTGGGCGTTTCGGCCCCGTGTTCAGCTGAACCGCGTGCGACCGAAACGCCCGTTTTGCTGCCAGACTGTCGGCGACAAAGCGGGCGGTCCAAGCCCGCGGAAGCAGCCCTGGACGCGGTGCCGGACGGACCAGAGCCCGCCGCGCCCAGCCGGTGTGGACGATAAGGAGCAGAGATGTTGATTCACTACGAGGCGAGCGTAGCAGGTGCCAGGCATGAGTTGCAGGGGTGCGGAAATCGGGAGCATTGCTGCGTGCAGGTGGTCGAGCCGCCCCGCGCGTTCGGCGCGGCGGGGGATGGTGGTCCGGACGGCGGAGGCTCGGTGATCGACGCGGCGCCTCGGCAGGCGATCGTCGCCGCCGTCGCGGGCGGTATGCCATCCATGATTTTGAGCGACGAAGGTGCCCACCTTGCCAGCGAAGCTGCCGTCGATGCGGCGACCGAAGCGTATCGTCGGGGCGAGCTCGTGCCGGGTGATGCCTCTGCCCTTAAGGGCGTGTTTGAGCGTGCGCTTCGTGCGGTCGCAGGCGTGGCCGTCGATCAGCCCGCTGCCGATATCACTTCGTTTGCCTGCACGCTATGCCTGGTAGTATGGGATGGCGTGCGCGTTTGGTATGGCAATGCCGGTGATTCCGGTGCGATTGCCGTGGACTTCTTGGGTGATCCGTTTGCCCTGACGCATATGCATTGCGGGCCGCTGTCGAGCCGGCCGTTCCCGCTGCACGATTCCTATCACTGGGAGTTTGGCTATCGCACGAGCGCCGAAAGCGTGCTTGTAGCCACAGGTGGCATGCTTGGGCAGTTTGCCGAGTGGGCGCCCGGCTCTTACGGTGCGCCGAAGGCGTATGACCGCGAGCTCATTGGCCTGCTCACGAATCGGAATATCGATGTGGACGATTTGCCGTTGATGAATGTCGCTGCAGCTAAATATCTGAACGAGTTTCCCGCGACCCGCGTGGACGGCGATAAGACGGTGGTGGCGATGATCGACAGCGAGAAGCCTTCGGTGACAGATTTTATTTGCGCCACGGCGAAAGACGTGACGGCTGAGCGTCTTGCTGCGGCGGGCGCGTCCTTTGCGGACGAGGATGACGATCGAAAGGTCTTGCTGCCGTGGAACGACGAGCTGCGCATGCGCGCCGGCGATGTGGCGAATGACGCGGGCGGCGACTTCACTGTAGAGCTTGAGTATCAGCTCATGTGCGGCATGTCGCTCGACCGCGCGTTTGAGCTGGCGGCTGCTGCTGCCCGCGAGCGCGCCGAGAGGTATCGCGTGTTTGAGGACTGCGTAGCCGATGGGCCCGAAGGCTGCAACGCTGCCGTTTTGGCCGACGACGAGGTGTCGTTTGACGAGATGGCCTAGGAACGTTGTGGGCCCTGGACTCTTCGCGCCGGGGGTGTTCAAGATATGAAGGAATTATGCTCTACGAGATTTTCCTTGCCGTTTACCGAACTCCCGCGTAATATTCTTTCTTGCGCACATGAGGCGCCCAGACATTGCGGGGTGGAGCAGTCTGGTAGCTCGCCGGGCTCATAACCCGGAGGTCGTAGGTTCAAATCCTGCCCCCGCGACCAAGAACTTGCAGCTCGTCGGCCTAGCCGGCGAGCTTTTTTGTTATTGCGGATCAATGTTTTCGACCCAGTTCTCAACTTCCCAAACAAAATCTCGATCTGTAACATCTGGACCCGATTTGGGCGGCTAGGTGTTACAGATCGAGATGTTTCGGCAGGACGATCTTTGTTTGTCTAAATCTGTAACACGAGGGACGGATTTTGCCGAGTTGTTGTTACAGATTGAGATTTTCTAGCAGGCGGGTTTGGTTTGTCTTGATCTGTAACACCTGGGGTCGTTTTTGGCCGATGGATGTTACAGATCGAGACATTTTGTTGGGACGGTTCCCGTTGTCCCGATCTGTAACAGGTAGGGGCCAAAAGTGGGCCTAGATGTTACAGATTGAGATGTTTGGTCGGACCGAATTTGTTCGTCTCGATTTGTAACATCTAGGGTCGTTTTTGGTCTGTAGGTGTTACAGATCGAGATTTTCCGACGGACCGCTCCCGTTTGTCTTGTTGTCTTGATCTGTAACAGTAAGACCCGGTTTTTGCCGAGTAACTGTTACAGATTGAGACGAACCGACGGGCCGTCCCGCCCCATCCACCTGCCGTCACCTGATATTCGCCGATTTTCGTTGTGCCGCCGTGCTCTCATGCCATATCCTCTAGACAACTACGCGGCACCATCGCCGCCGCGTCTACAAGAGAGGAATGTCCATGACCGCACCTGCATCCAAGCTGCTCCAGCCCATTACGGTTGGCCCCCTTGAGCTCAAGAACCGCATTATGTTTCCGCCGCTGACCACCGGCTACGAGGAGCGTGACGGCTCCATTGGCGAGCGCAGCCTGGCTTTTTACGAGCGCCTGGCCCGTGGCGGCGTGAGCTACATCGTCATCGGCGACGTCGCTCCCGTCATGACCGCGAGCCCCACGCCCAAGCTGGCGACCGACGCCCAGATCCCCACGTTTAAGGCACTGGCCGACGCCGTCCACAAGCACGGCGCCAAGATTGCGCTGCAGCTGTTCCACCCCGAGTACGACGTGCCCGGTGTCGGCCGCATGGTCATGGGTTCCATGGCTGCCGCCAAGGCCGCGCAGGAGGCCAAGGCTGCCGGCGACGAGGAGACCTTTGCCGCCAAGATGGCCGAGTCCAACGAGATCCGCAAACAGGCCTATGCCAAGCTGCACCACGACATGCAGCACTTCGTGAACGAGGCGAGCGTAGAGCAGCTCACCCAGATCAAGGAGGCTATCGCTGCCTCGGCCGCTCGCGCGCAGCAGGCCGGAATCGACGCCATCGAGGTCCACGGCGACCGCCTGGTGGGTTCGCTGTGCTCGGCCATCCTCAACAAGCGCACCGACGAGTACGGTGGCTCGTTCGAGAACCGCGTTCGCTATGCGCTCGAGGTCGTCGCTGCCATTAAGGAAGCCGCGCCGCAGCTGATGGTGGAGTACAAGCTCCCCGTGATCATGGAGAACCCCGACGGCACGCCGCGCGGTAAGGGCGGCCTGCAGCCCGACGAGGCCTGCGAGTTTGCCAAGCTGCTCGAGAGCGCGGGCATCGACATGATCCAGGTTGCACAGGCAAATCACACCGGCAACATGGGCGACACCATTCCGCCCATGGGCGCCATGCCCTACAACTGGACGCTGCCCGTGGCCGAGCGCGTCAAGGCCCTGGTCTCCGTGCCGGTGGCAACCGTCGGCCGCGTGGTCTCGGTCGAGGCCGGCGAGAAGATCCTGGAGGATGGCTCTGCCGACATCGTCGCCTATGGCCGCTCGCTCATGTGCGACCCCGACATTGCGCTGAAGGCCGCCACGGGCGAGCCCATTCGCGAGTGCCTCAACTGCAATAAGGGCTGTGTCGACGCGATTCAAAACCGCAAGTACATCTCGTGCGTGCTCAATGCCGAGAACGGCGACGAGGCGACCATCGCCATCAAGCCGGGCGAGGGCGACAAGAAGATCGCCGTGGTGGGCGGCGGTATTGCCGGCCTGGAGGCCGCGCGCGTGGCGGCCAAGCGCGGCTACGACGTGACCGTCTACGAGGCGAGCGATCATCTGGGCGGCCAGATTGTGCTGGCGGCTGCGCCTCCGCGCAAGGACGAGATCATGCGCTCGGTCGAGTACTACGAGAAGATTCTGCCTGGCCTGGGCGTGAAGGTCGAGCTCAACCATGCCGCTACCGCCGAGGACCTCAACGCCGCCGACGCCGCGATTGTGGCCGTGGGCGCGCACGACGTGGTCATTCCCGTTCCGGGTGCCGATTCGGACAAGGTCGTCTCGAGCTGGGACGTGCTGGCCGGCAAGGTGGAGCTTACGGGCCGCGTCGCCGTTATTGGCGGGGGCCCGGTGGGGACCCGGACCGCCCAGGAGCCCACGGCC
>UQHQ01000004.1 GCA_900540945.1 uncultured Collinsella sp.
TCACGAGCGGGGGCTCCTGTCTTTTTAGTGCCCTCGGATTGGGTCATAGTGTCTGACTTATGCTCAACCTGCGACGTTTCTGTTGTTGGTGCAAAGGGATCAGGTTACTTTGCGCCAAAAGGGGAAGTTGCGGTGGAATAGTTCCTGTTTGGCCGTCTTGAGGGGTTAAACGGGAACTATTTCACCGCAACTTATCGATGACGTGTTTGGTTGATGCCCGTTGGCTGCTTGGGTGTTGGGGAGGGCCTGCTCCGTTATAATCGCCTAGAACATTAAATGGAAACGGGACGGGAGCCATACATGCGCCAGGGTTTCGACAACGCGAAATATATCGAGCTGCAGGCCGCTCATATTAAGGAGCGCATCTCGCAGTTTGGCGGCAAGCTGTATTTGGAGTTTGGCGGCAAGCTGTTTGACGACTATCACGCGAGTCGCGTGCTGCCGGGTTTTGAACCGGACAGCAAGTTCCGCATGCTCAAGAGCATCGCCGACGATGTCGAGGTTATCATCGCGATCAACGCGAACCACATCGAGAAAAACAAGGCTCGTGGTGACCTCGGCATTACCTATGACGAGGATGTGCTGCGCCTGGTTGACCTGTTCCGCGGCAACGGCTTTGCTGTCGCGGCTGTGGTCATCACCCAGTACGCCGGCCAGCCTGCTGCCGATGTGTTCCGCAACCGCCTGAACGCGCTCGGTATTCCCGCCAAGCTGCACTATCCCATCGAGGGGTATCCGCACGATGTCGATCTGATCGTGTCCGACGATGGCTACGGCAAGAATGAGTTTGTCGAGACCACCCGACCGCTCGTCGTGGTCACCGCGCCGGGTCCTGGTTCAGGTAAGCTCGCCACCTGCCTGTCTCAGCTCTATCACGAGCACAAGCACGGCACCGCCGCCGGCTACGCCAAGTTCGAGACTTTCCCGGTCTGGAACCTTCCCCTCACGCATCCGGTCAACATCGCCTATGAGGCCGCCACGGCCGACCTCGACGATGCGAATATCATCGACTCCTTCCACTTGGAGGCCTATAACAAGACTACGGTCAACTACAACCGCGACGTCGAGGCCTTCCCGGTGGTCCGTGCCCTGATGGAAAAGATCCTGGGCAAGAGCCCCTACCAGAGCCCCACGGACATGGGCGTCAATATGGTCGGCTTTGCCATCACCGATGACGATGCCTGCCGCGACGCTTCCAAGATGGAGATCGTCCGCCGCTACTTTACCGCGGTCGAAAATGTGCGCCGTACCGGCGTGGGCGATGAGCAAGTCGACCGTCTCAAGATCATTATGAAGAAGGCCGGTATCGACAAGAATTACTCGCCGGCACGCTCGGCCGCCCTTACCAGGGAGCAACTGACGGGTGGCCCCGTAGGCGCCATGGTCATGCCCGATGGCTCCGTGGTGACCGGCAAGACTTCCACGCGCCTGGGCGCCGCGAGCTCGCTCATCATGAATGCACTTAAGCATGTCTCGGGCGTTGACCTTGAGCTCGAGGTCATTAGTGATGAGGCGATCGAGCCTATCAGCAAGCTCAAGACGCATTTCCTGGGTAGCAAGAACCCGCGCCTGCACACTGACGAGACGCTTATGGCGCTCTCGATCACCTCGGCAACGAGCGAGACGGCGGCCCGCGTCCTTTCGGGCCTGGAGCAGCTGCGCGGCTGCGATGCCTTCTTTAGCGTGATCATCTCGCCGACGGACGAGACGGTACTGCGCAAGTTGGGCATCAATGTGTGCTGCGAGCCCAAGTTTGAGCGCCGCGGTTTCTTCCATCGCTAAGTTTGAAGCACCGCGGTAATTGCATTGCATTTTGGCCGTATCGGGTTAGCGCCCGGTACGGCTTTTTGATCAATAAAGCGCCTATTTCGGCGAAAAATAGCCGTTTACCTGCCTAGAAACAATTTGAGCGGTATACAATAACCGTAACTGTTTCATCCTTAGCGGGATGCCGCATGATGGATATTACCTGCCATCGTGAGGTGTGTCGGTCGCGCACGGCGCGTTAGATGCTCGTGCTCGGTTTGAGGAGGCTGCTATGGCGGGCAAGGGTCGTGCGAGTGTCAACGATATGAAGCGTGTCGAGGTGCTGGTGTTGATGGAGATCGACCAGCAAACCGAAGACAATGGCGGGCCGTATGGTTTCTCGCGCAAAACGCTTGCCGAGCGCGTGGGGGTTTCGCCGTATCGTGCCCGCGCCGCAATCGATCGCTTGGATTCCGAAGGCATGATCGATGTCGTCTCGCGTTATAGCGACGACGGCGGTCAGCTTGCAAATGGCATTTGCCTCACCGAACGTGGCGAGTGGTATCTTGAGGGCGTCCGTACCGGCATGCTCGTTCAAGAAATGCTTGAGGACGAGGCTGCTGATCGATAGCAGCATGTAACCCTTGCCATAGCGACGCCGCCTGGGAAACCGGGCGGCGTTTTGTTTCAAGATTGAGAAATGCAATCGCACGCGAGAAAAATTGCGAACGGTTCGCGGTGCGAGTATTACAATGAAGACCCGTAAGATGTGGATAAACAACTTCTACGGGAAGCGCAGGTAACTCAATATGACCAAGCATGTGTTCGTGACCGGCGGCGTGGTTTCGTCTCTGGGCAAGGGTATTACCGCGGCCTCGCTGGGCCGTCTGCTCAAGTCGCGCGGCTACAAGGTAACGATGCAAAAGGCCGACCCGTATCTGAACGTCGACCCCGGCACCATGAGCCCGTTCCAGCATGGCGAGGTCTTTGTGACCGAGGACGGCTACGAGTCCGATCTGGACCTGGGCCACTACGAGCGCTTTATTGACGAGAACCTGACCCGCGATTCCAACTTTACGACTGGTGCCATCTATAAGAGCCTGATCGCCCGCGAACGTCGCGGTGACTTTTTGGGCGGCACCGTGCAGGTGATCCCGCACGTCACGAACGCCATTAAGGATAAGTTCCGTCGTATTGAGGAACAGACCGGCTCCGACGTGGTCATCACTGAGTTGGGCGGCACTATCGGTGACATCGAGTCGCAGCCGTTTGTCGAGGCCATCCGCCAGTATCGCAAGGAGGCCGGCCCCGAGAACGTCTGCTACATCCACGTGTCGCTCGTTCCCTATATCGCCGCCGCCCACGAGGTCAAGACCAAGCCGACGCAGCACTCCGTCAAGGAGCTCCGCAGCTTTGGTATCCAGCCCGATATTATCGTTCTGCGCTCCGATCACCATATCGACGACGCCATCCGCGGAAAGATCGCAAGCTTCTGCGACGTCGACACCGATTGTGTCTTTACCAACGAGGACTGCGCGAGCATTTACGATGTTCCGCAGCTGCTTGCCGAGCAGGACTTTGACCTGCGCATTTGCGAGCGCCTGGGTCTGGACCCGCGTGAGCGCGACATGAGCGAGTGGAACGAGTTCCTGCGCAAACAGAATCACGCCAACCATCACGCCGACAAGGTGAAGATCGCCGTCGTGGGCAAGTACACGCAGCTGCCCGATGCGTACCTGTCGGTTATCGAGGCCCTGCACCATGCGGGCGTCTTCTACGATCGCCATGTGGACGTCCAGCTGGTCGACGGCGAGAGCCTCGACGAGCAGAATGTCTCCGAGGTTCTGGGCGACGCCTCGGGCATCCTGGTCCCCGGCGGCTTTGGCAAGCGCGCCCTGGAGGGCAAGATCCTCGCGGCCGAGTTTGCCCGTGAGCACAAGATTCCGTATCTGGGCATTTGCCTGGGTATGCAGGTGGCCGTGTGCGAATTTGCGCGCAACGTCGTCGGCCTTGCCGGCGCCAGCTCTTCCGAGTTCGATCCGGATGGCCCGTATAGTGTCATCGACTTGATGAGCTCGCAGGAGGACGTGACCGAGAAGGGCGGCACCATGCGTCTGGGCGCCTATCCGTGCAAGCTTGCCGCCGATACCCTCGCGCGCGAGGCATATGGCGAGGAGCTCGTCTACGAGCGTCACCGCCACCGCTTTGAGTTCAACAACGCCTTCCGTGACCAGCTCGAGGGCGCTGGTCTGGTTATCTCGGGTCTTTCGCCCGACGAGCGCCTGGTCGAGATGGTCGAGCTGCCGCGCGACGTGCATCCGTGGTATGTGGCAACCCAGGCTCATCCCGAGTTCAAGAGCCGCCCGACCAACCCGCAGCCGCTGTTCCGCGAGTTCGTGCGCGCCTCGATCGGCCAGCATGAGGGCGTCGATCGCTTGCAGGTGACGCCCAAGAACCTCGCTACGGACTAAGGGTGCCGGCGAATAAGGAACATACCGAAGCTACTCCCTCGTCGCTCGCCGTGGCGGCGGGGGAGTATCTCGATTACCTCGCGGTCGAGCGGGGCTTGGCGCGCAACACGATTGCGGCCTATCGTCGTGACCTGACGACGTACTGCGCCTATCTGGAGCGGGCTGACGTTGCGTCTTTTGAAGAGGTGACCCGTCAGGTCGTGGAGGGCTTTGTTGCCGATCGCCGCGACGGAGGCTATTCCGACGCCTCGGTGGAGCGCGCGCTTGCTGCCGTGAAGGGCCTGCATGCCTTTTTGGTGCGCGATGGGGCCGTGGCCCAAAACCCGACGGCGGCGTTGCGCCTGCCCAAAAAGGCAGATCGCCTGCCGGAATACCTTTCGGTGGAGGACGTCTCGGCACTGCTCGATCAAGACTTTCCCGAGGGCGAGATGGGACTGCGCGATCACGCCATCTTGGAAGTGCTTTACGGTTGCGGATTGCGCGTGAGTGAGCTGGTTGGGCTCGATGTGGGCGATATCCATATCGATGACGGGTTTGTCCTGGTGCGCGGTAAGGGCTCCAAGGAGCGTCTGGCCCCGTTGGTGGGAAGCGCGGCTCGTGCCTTGGCACACTATATAGGTGACGGGCGCACGCTCCTGGCCGCCCATGCTCACGGGACGGAGACCTCGGCGGTCTTTTTAAATAAGAACGGACGTCGCCTGTCGCGCCAGGCCGTGCATGCGATATGCGAGCGGTATGGGCGCCAGGTGGGGCTGGTTGGGCTCCATCCCCACACCCTGCGCCACTCCTTTGCCACCCACATGCTCGCGGGCGGTGCCGACCTGCGTGTGCTGCAGGAGATTTTGGGCCATGCCGATATTTCGACCACGCAGGTCTACACGCATGTCGACCGCACGCAACTGATCGAGGTCTATCTGGCGGCGCATCCGTTGGCACATCGCTAGCACCTCGCTGACCTGCATATTTATAAATGTTAAAGGGGACGGGCCCCAGATTGCCGAGACGCACTTTTGCGCACATGGGCAATCTGGGGCCCGTCCCATTTTTCGCCACTTGGCGTCGCGGTGGTGGGCCGCACGTGCCTTGGGTGGGGGAGTTTGGGGGCGATGTGAACGGCATGTAAAGGGACGTAAAAATCGCCTCAAGGTCAACTTGAAGGTTGAGGTTCGCAGGTGTGGTTCTACAGGTGGCATCACGCCTTTGCTGAAAACACAACATATTGTGTTTTCGAACATATGCTTGGGGGTGTTTTGCAATATATGGTGAGTGGAGTGGTGGGGCGGGGTGGGGAAGAGGTGGGGAAAGGTGTTGAAAAATGGGGCGGTTCCCCATATTATTGATGACGTCGACAGGCGGGGTGGTTCCCCGCGTACGTGCCATCTGAGTAACCGAGGGGAGGGCGCACATGGGAATGACTGGTGCATACGAGCGCAATCTCGATGCAAAAGGTCGTCTGTCCCTGCCTGCACCCCTTCGCGAGGAGCTTGGAGAGCACGTTCGCGTGTTCAAAGCCCTGGATGTCGATGCTCTGTACGTGTTCTCTGCCGAGGCCTTCGATAAGTGGGTCGAAGGACTCTTCGCGGGTCGTGAGGGCCACGAGGGTTTTAACCCGCGTGACATTAATGACCAGAAGCTCATGAGGGCGATCAACAAGCGCACCACGTCGATGGACGTGGACAGCGCCGGTCGTATCGGTCTTTCCGAGTCTCTCCGCAAGCAGGCGAACCTCGACCGCGAGGTCACGGTTGTGGGCAACTACGACCACCTTGAGGTTTGGGATCGCGCCGCGGCCGATGAGGACGATGACGATGAGGCCCTGCTGGACCTCTTCTTCTCGTAAGGGCAAGGCACGGGTAACGGATGGAGCGTGGGATCTTGACACAAGAATATCGGCATGAACCTGTCATGCTCGGCGAAGTGCTTGAGTCGCTGCGGCTAAAGAGCGGCTCCGTTGTCTGCGATTGCACCCTTGGCGGTGCCGGCCATTCGGTAAAGATGGCCGCGCAGGTGGGGGAGACGGGCCTTTTGCTCGGCGTCGATCAGGACGACATGGCCCTCGAGGCCGCTGGCGCCCGTCTGGACCGCGAGGTTCCCGGCGTTCCGCACCAGCTGCTGAAGGGCAACTTCGGCGACTTGGACGAGCTACTTTGCTCGGCCGAGGTGCCCGGGGTCGATGGCTTCCTGTTCGATTTGGGCGTTTCGTCGCCGCAACTCGATATCCCTGGCAGGGGCTTTTCGTATAACGAGGACGCCCCATTGGACATGCGGATGGATCCGGGTAATAACACCTTAAACGCAGCTGAGGTCATCAACACCTATAACGAACACGACCTCGCCCGGATTCTACGCGTCTACGGCGAAGAGAAGTTCGCCTCGCAGATCGCGCGCGAGATCGTGCGCCGCCGCGAGCAAGAACCGATCGAAACCACCGGCCAATTTGTCGAGATCATCAAGGCGGGTATCCCGGCTGCCGCTCGTCGGCATGGTGGACACCCGGCCAAGAAAAGTTTCCAGGCCATTCGCATCGAGGTCAATCACGAGCTCGATGTGCTCGAACGAGGGCTTGATGCCGCCACCAGGTGGCTCAACCCGGGCGGACGTATCTGCGTCATCTCGTATCACTCGCTCGAGGACCGTATCGTAAAGAACCACTTTAAGGAGATGAGCCAGGGGTGCACGTGTCCGCCGGAGATTCCGGTGTGCGTGTGCGGCAACGTGCCGATACTCAAGGTCATCACCCGCAAACCCCTGGTTGCCCAGCCTGATGAGGTTGAGCGCAACCCTCGGGCGAGATCAGCCAAAATCCGCGTGGCGCAGCGTCTGTAGGCGCGACCGCGCGATATTGGACCTCCCGCTCGCACCATAAACGAAGCTTAAACACACTACCAACGTACTCGGGATGGGAGGCGGCATATCATGGGCTACAACACTTCAAGCGCAGCACTCGCCTATGATATGAACGCCATGCCCGCCTATCGTGAGACGCCGCAGGCCCCCGTTGCTCCCCGTGAGCAGCGCACGCCGCGCTTTGATGTCTACACGGGCGCGGGCCGTCAGGCAAACCAGGCGGTAAGCCCGGTTTTCATGAGCGTTCTTAAAACGTTTTGCATCATTGCGGCTATCTTCATGACGATCGGCGTCGCCCGCGTGGCGCTCGCCGGCGTTACGGCCCAGGTGCTCAACAGCAACGCCGAGCTTACCAACACGCTCGAAAAGGCGACCGATGAGAGCTCCGACCTGGAGGTCATGCACTCGGTCTATGGCGCCGACACGCGCATTCGCGACCTTGCGGGCGCTTATGGCATGGTGGAGCCCAGCGAGAGCGTTACACTTGACTTTTCGCAGGATGCAGCCGCGGGCGCCAACGCGACCGCGACCGCTCAGTAGCAAGACGGTAGCTGAGTATGACAAATGACTATCGCCGCGGTTCCGATGGGGGCCGCGGTTCTGGACGTCCCTCGTCGCGGGGACGTTCTGGTTATCAAGGAACGGGTCGGCAATCTTACAACGCCGGGCAGTCCCGTGGCAACGACCCGGCGTCGCGACTTCGCGGCTCGGGCGGCCCTCAAGTGCATAACACCAGGTCGCGCAAGAGTTCGTCGACCGAATGGCTCACAGGCGCACCTCTGCCTCGCCGCAAAGCCGTCATGGGCTTCATCGGGCTTGGCTTGGGCTTGGGCGTCTTTCGCCTTGCCGACTATCAAATTGTCGAAGCCGATAAACTGCGCGAGCGTGCCGATGCGCGCCGCCTGCTTGCGCAGACCCTCTATGCCAAACGCGGCACCATCTACGACCGCAACGGCAACGTGCTGGCGTCGTCGGTCGAATGTCGCAACATCGCCGTGAACCCGCAGCTTGTCGAGGATGTTGACAAGACGGTGTCGGCGCTGGTCAAGGCAACTGGAATCGATAAAAAGACCTGCCGCAAGCTCGTTGAGTCCGATGGAACCTGGGTGTATATCAAGCGCCAAGTGGACGAAGACGATGTTGCGGCGCTGGAGAAGAAGAACCTGCCCGGCGTGCTTTTTGAGCAGGCCATGAAGCGCGTATATCCATACGGCAATCTGGCATCGCAGGTGCTGGGTGTAGTGAATGTAGACAACGACGGCTTGACGGGTCTCGAAAAGCAATACAACAAGCTTCTGACCGGCACGAACGGTTCTCTCGTACGAGAGCGCGCGAGGGACGGCAGCTATATCGCGGGCGGTGCCTATAAAAAGGTGGCTGCGGTCGACGGCGTTGATATCGTGACGACGCTCGACGTCAATATCCAGCGTGCGGCCGAGGATGCCCTGGCAGAGGCAGTTGAGAAGACTAAGGCCAAGAACGGCTCGGCGCTGGTCACCGATCCTACGACAGGCGAGATCTTGGCAGCCTGCTCGTATCCGACCTACGACCAGACCGATCTGGAAAACGCCAAGACCGAGGATATGAACTTGCGCCTGGTCACCGACGCCTACGAGCCCGGCTCGGTCTTTAAGACGCTCGTGGCGGGCGCCGGCTTCGACTTGGGCGTCGTGCGATCGAGTACGTCGTTTGAGGTGCCGGCAAGCATCAAGGTGGGCGACGATACCGTCACCGATGCCGACAAGCGCGACTATGCCATGACCATGGATGTGCGCGAGATGATGCGCCGTTCGTCCAACGTGGGCTTTGTCCTAGTGGGGCGCAAGATCGGTGCCGACGACTTTGCCGCCTATGAGGACAAGTGGGGCATCGGTCATAGTTCCGGTGTAGATTTTCCGGGCGAGAGCCTGGGTATCGTCAAGGAGCGTGACCAGTATGACGGCGCCACGCTGGGCTCGATGAGCTTTGGACAGGCACTGTCCGTCTCGCCGATTGAGATCGCACGTGCCGTGGGCGGCATCGCCAACGGCGGTGTGATGATGACACCGCACTTCTATAAGTCCAGCAAAGGCGACGAGAAGGACTGGGGTGAAGGCGAGCGCGCGATTTCGGAGGACGCCGCATCCCAGGTGACATCGTGCATGCAGACGGTCGTGTCCGAGGGAACGGGCGTTGGCGGCGCGGTTGACGGCTATGACGTGGCGGGTAAGACCGGTACGGCCGAACGTGCCGACGAGAACGGCGGCTACCTCAAGGAGAACTACATGTCGTCTTTTATGGGCTTTGCACCGGCACAATCGCCCAAGGTGCTGTGCTATATCACGCTCGACGGAACGCCGAGCGGCTCAGATGCCGCTGCGGTGCCGTTCCAGTCCATTATGGCCAACGCGCTCGACGTGCTGGGTATCCCGCGCACGAAGTAGGGGGTTACAATCTTTGGGGCGTGGTTTGTTGTCCCATATGAGGGTGTTCACATGCCCTGCACCACGCATGTGCGGCGCTGGGATACAATACGCCGATAGCATTATTAGGTTTACAGGGGAGCTGCAATGATAGAGATCGCCGTCAACAACCTCGCGGCCGCAACAGGGGCCCGAACCGTGACGGGAGAAGCCGATCGGGTATGCCGCGGGTGCGTTATCGACTCGCGCCAGGTCGAGGAAGGGACGATTTTCGTCGCCTTTCCCGGTGAAAACGTCGACGGCAATGACTTTGCTTCCCGTGCCGTCCAGTCGGGTGCCGGCGCCGTCGTGATGACGCGTGAGCCCGAGGCCGAGCTGGTCTCGATGGCGCAGGACAAGGGGTGCGCCATCCTGCTGACCGATGATCCCGAGGAGTTTCTGCTGCGTTTGGCGCACACGTATCGCCTGGAGCTTGGCTGCCTGGTCGTTGGCATTACCGGTTCCATCGGCAAGACGACGACCAAGGACGTGCTCGCCGCCGTGCTCGCCAAGCGCTATCGTGTCTGGGCCACCAAGGGCAATTTCAATAACCTGATCGGCATGCCGCTCACGGTGCTTTCCGCTCCGACCGATACCGAGGTCCTGGTGCTCGAGATGGGCATGAACCATTTCCACGAGATTGAGCGCCTGTCCAAGTCCGCCAATCCCAACCTTGCCATCGTGAGCAAGATTGGTACCTCTCACATCGGCATTTTGGGCAGCCGCGAGAACATCGCCCGCGCTAAGGCCGAGATTGTCCAGGGTATGTGCGCCGCCGGCGACTTCTTGCCGCTGCTGGTTTTGGGCGGTGAGGACGACTTTACGCCGTTCATTCGCGATACGTTCGCCCAGCCTGCCGGTATCGATGTGATGCTGGCCGGCGTCTCGGACGATGATGAGGTCCGTGCCCGCGACATTCGTGTTGATGACGAGGGCCGTCCGGTCTTTACGCTCGATTTTGGCCAGGGTGAGACGACCGATACCATGCTTGCCATCCCCGGTGTGCAGTCCGTCCCAAATGCCGTTAAGGCCGCCGCGGTTGCCTATCGCCTGGGCGTGACGCCCGAGCAGATCGATGCTGCCTTTAGAGGCCTCACGATCACCGGTCACCGCCAGGAGATCAAGCGCGCCAAGAGCGGCGCCCTCGTCATTGACGATTCCTATAACGCCAGTGCCGAATCCATGGCTGCTGGTCTCGATCTGCTGTGCTCGCTTTCGTGCACGGGGTCTCGCATGGCGATCCTGGGCGAGATGGGCGAGATGGGCGATGAGGCTCCTCGCATGCATGAGCTCGTGGGCGCCTATGCCGCCGCCAAGAAGCTCGACATGCTGGCGTGCGTGGGTGGTGAGCTGGCCCAGCTTATGGCCGATGCCGCGCGCATGATGGGTATGGACGAGGACCGCATCCAGGTGTTCTCCGATTATCAGCAGGTGCTCGACCGCATGGGCGGTGCGCTTGAAAAACATGATGTTGTACTGGTCAAGGGTTCCCGCTTTGTTGAGCTCGACCGCTTTGTGGAAGGTGTGTGCTAGCCCATGTTCGGCAATCCCTCGTATCCAACGTATCAGGCTTTTTTGGGGCTTGGCATCGCCGCTGCCATTGCGCTGCTGCTCATGCCGTGGTGGATCAAGCTGCTCAAGGTCGAGGGTATCGGCCAGCAGGTTCGTGCCGACGGCCCCAAGCGTCATTTGGTTAAGCAGGGAACGCCCACCATGGGTGGCGTTGTCATCCTCGTCGCGATCTCGCTGACCTGCCTGCTGATGGGCAAGCTCACCACCGAGCTCGTGCTCGTGCTGCTTGCCACGCTGGCGACCGGCGTGCTGGGCCTGATCGACGACCTGACCTCCGTTACGCATGGGCGCTCTCTCGGTCTGACGCCCCATGCCAAGATGATCGGCCTAACCATTATCTGTGTCACCTTTACGGTGCTTGCCGTCAACTGGTGCGGCGTTGCCCCCGAGATTCGTTTTCCCGGCGGCCTGACGATTGACCTCGGTGTTCTTTCGACCACCATCTGCGGCCTTTCGTTCCCGTGGCTCTACATTGTCTTTTGCTGGCTGATGATCGCCGGTCTTTCTAATGCCGTGAACCTGACCGATGGCCTTGACGGTCTTGCTGGCGGCACCTCCATGATTGCCATGCTCGCCATGGCTGCGATGGCGTTTTTGCACGGAGACGTGAACCTGTCCATCTTCTGCACCGCGTGTGCCGGTGCCTGCTTGGGCTTTCTGTGGTTCAACTGCTATCCGGCGAGCATCTTTATGGGCGATACCGGCTCGCTTGCCCTGGGCGCCGCGTTTGCCTGCACGTCCATCATGACCAACACCGAGGTCGTCTCCCTCATCATCGGTGGCCTGTTTATCGTTGAGACCCTGTCGGTCATGATTCAGGTTGTCTACTTCCACTTTACGCACAAGCGCGTCTTCCTTATGGCGCCCATCCATCATCATTTCGAAAAGAAGGGCTGGGCCGAGACCAAGGTCGTCATCCGTTTTTGGATTATCGCTGCGGCCTTTGGTGCCGTTGGCCTTGCTCTGTTCTTCCAGTTGGGATAGTGGTCTTTCATGTCTCTTGCTGATGTCTTTAGCCTGCTCGTTTTGGGTCAGGGCAAATCCGGTCTCGATGTCGCCCGCTGGGCGCTGGCACATCCCGAGCGCGTAAGTGCCGTTACCGTGTATGGCGGTGGCACCTCTGAGCCCAATGACGCCACGCGTGCGCTCGAGGCTGCTGGTGCGTCGTTTGTCTATGGGACCGAACAGGTCGAGGGCGCCTATGACGTATGCGTGACGTGCCCGGGCATCTCGGAGTTCTCGGGCTTCTTTAAGGCCGGGCGCGAGCATGCCGCCCAGATTATGGGTGAGCCCGAGTTTGCCTATCGTCTGTCGCCCGATAACTGGATTGCCATCACGGGCACCAACGGCAAGACGACCACCACGTCGCTGACTGATTATCTGCTTAAGGCTGCCGGCGAGGCCAGCGTTGCTGTCGGCAACATCGGCGAGCCGCCGGTCAACGAGATTGACGGCCGAGCCCACAACGAGTGGTTTGTGGCTGAGCTCTCGAGCTATCAGATTGCTACGACAACCGAGCTCCACCCCCGCGTGGCGGTGCTGCTCAACATCACTCCCGACCACTTGGGCTGGCATAAGAGCCATAAGAACTATGCGCTTGCCAAGATTAAACTGTTTGACAATATGGTCGATGACGATCTGGCGGTTGTCGACGTCGAAGACGCCGGCATTCACGAGTTCGATGAGTACATCTACACGCCGGGTCGTCGCATCTGCAAGGTTGCCTTTGACGAGCCTGAGGGCGAGGATGCCGCCTTTGTGCGCGATGACAAGATGATCGTGCGTCTGAAGGGCGTCGAGACCCCGCTCATCGCTACATCCGAGCTCAAGATCTCGGGCCATCACAATGTTATCAATGCCCTGTGCGCTGCCACGGCTGCCTTGGCGGTCGGTGCCGATGTCGATGGTGTCTGCCGCGGTCTTGCCTCGTTCCAGCCGCTCGAGCACCGCGTGGAGCCGTGTGGCGAGATTGACGGCGTGCGCTACGTCAACGATTCCAAGGCGACCAACACCGATGCGGTCGAGAAGGCACTGACGGCATTTCCCGATGACGACGTGATCTTGCTGCTCGGCGGCCACGATAAGGGCACGCCGCTCACGGACTTCGCGCGCGTCGTTATGGATAACGTACGCTCGGTCGTCTGCTTTGGCGATGCGCGCGAGCGCTTCACCGCCGCTATGGACGAGGCCGATGTCGATGGCGATGTGGATATCGCCCAGGCGGATGACCTACGCGACGCCGTGGACGTTGCTCGTTCGTTGTCGAGCCGTGGTGACGTGATCTTACTTTCACCTGCCTGCTCTTCGTTCGATGAGTTCTCGGGCTATGAGGAGCGCGGCCGCGTGTTTAAGGACTATGTGGCTCAGCTTGCCGCTACAGCGAAATCACAAATGGAATAGGGGTTGCGGTGAGAGAGGAGAGCCCCCGACAAGGTATGAGGAGGCCCGACTCGGACCGTGCTTCCTCACGGCGCATCACATCGCGTTCCAGCCGCGGCGGGCAGTCGTTTAGCGAACGCTATATTGCCGGCGTTCCCGCCCGTATCATGCGCCCCCGTTTGATATTCATGGCCTGCTTGTTTACCTTGGTATGCTTTGGCCTGCTGATGGTGTACTCGGCGTCTTCGGTCGAGGCGCTGCACGAGAATGGCTCGGCGACGTTTTTTCTGGGTCGACAGGCCGCGTTTGCCGTGGTCGGTGTTCTGGCGCTGATTGCCATCGTGCGCGTTTTGCCGGACAGCTGGTTTGGGGAGGATGTGCTCAGGATCTTCCTCATCGGCATGATAGGGCTACTGCTTCTGGTGTTCTTGGTGGGCAGCGGCAGCCGTGGCGCCACGCGCTGGCTCAACATCGCCGGTATTCAGTTCCAGCCTTCCGAGTTTTTAAAGCCATTTGCCATTGCGTATTCGGCCATCATGCTTGATCGCTTCTTTTCGCCCGGTGGCAACATCAACGAATTCCTTCGCAAGATGGGCATCTACCTGGGCATTTCGCTCTTTCTGATCTTTATCCAGCCCGATTTCGGTACTGTCCTGATCATCCTGTTGACCCTCATGTGCATGGCTTTGTTTGCGGGTCTCGACCCCAGATTTATCATCGGCGTGCTAATCTTCGGCATTCTCGTGATCGTGATTGCGCTTGTCGCAGAGCCGTACCGTATGGTGCGTATTCAGGTTGCCTTGAACCCTTGGGCCGACGAGTATGGTGACGGCTATCAGGCCACGCTTGCCATCATGGCCTTTGCCTCGGGCGGTCTGTTTGGCCGTGGCATCGGCAACTCAACCATGAAGTACTCGTATCTGCCCGAGGCGCACAATGACTACATCCTGGCCATCATTGGCGAGGAAGTCGGTTTTGTCGGAACCGTGCTATTCTTCTTGGTGTTTGCGATGCTGATCTACTCGGCGTTTCGCATTGCCGAGCAGGCGACCGATCGTCGGGGCGCGCTTATGGCGTCTGGCTCCGCGGTCATTCTCGCGGTGCAGTTTTTGATTAACGCGCTGGGCATCCTCAACGTGTTTCCCATGACGGGCAAACCGCTGCCGTTTATTAGCTACGGCGGTTCGTCGATTATTGTGTCGCTTATGCTTGCCGGGTTGATTCTGCGCGTTTCGTACGAGAGCGCCCGCCGCGATGAGTATGACCGCCGCCGTGAGAGCTTCGCCGTTATGGACGAGAGCACCGCCGGCGTGGCCCATGTGCGCGGTGAACGACCTTCGCGTAGCGGCTTTACCGTTCTGGATGGTTCTGCATCCGAGCCGGCAGCTCGTCCACGCCCGCGAACGGCTCCGCAAGGTCGTCTGCAGCGCCCCAGCCCTCGCAACGCGGGCGGCGGATATAATCGAATCGATTTGAACTCGGACCCGTCGGCGCGTCTGCGTACCGACGACCAGGGACCGCGTGTACGAAGGGACTACCATGACCGATAAAATGACCGTTGCTATTGCAGCCGGCGGCACGGCAGGGCACATCAACCCCGCGCTCGCCTTGGCCGAAGAGCTGCGTGACCGTGGCCACCACGTTGTGTTCGTGGGCCAGTCGCGCAAGCTCGAGGGTCGTTTGGTCCCCGAGGCTGGGTTTGATTTTGTGCCCATTACGGTCACGGGCTTCGACCGCTCCCGTCCTTGGACGGCGCTGACCTCGCTGTGGCGTGTCAACAAGGCCAAGCGTGCGCTCGCCAGTCATTTCTCAAAGGTCGGCAAGCCCGATGCCGCCATCGGTTTTGGTGCCTATGTCGAGGTTCCGCTGCTGGGGTGGTGCAAGGGCGCCGGCGTTCCGTATCTGCTGCATGAGCAGAACTCTGTTCCGGGCCTGGCCAACAAGATGATGAACTCCCACGCCGCCCACGTGTGCATCTCGGTGCCGGCAGCGCGTTCGGTCTTTGAGCGCGAAGGTGACCCTGACCACGTGCTCATGACCGGCAACCCCGTACGTCGCTCGGTAATCGAGGGCGATCGCGCTCGCGGCCGCAAGGCACTTGGTGTTCCCGAGGACGCTACGCTGCTGCTCGTCTTTGGCGGTTCACTTGGCGCCCAGCACCTCAACGAGCGCGTGGTTTCGCTCAAAAACGAGCTGCTTTCGCGCAAGAACCTCTATGTGTTGCATTCGACGGGTGCCGACGGCTTTGAGGAGACCGAGCGCGCTTTGGCGCTGTCGCCCGAGGAGGCGAAGCGTTACCGCGTCCAGCCTTACATCGACAACATGGGCGATATGCTGGCTGCTGCCGATTTGGTGCTCTCGCGTTCGGGCGCATCGAGCGTGGCCGAGATCGCTGCGCTCGCCGTGCCCTCGGTGCTCGTGCCGTATCCGCATGCGACGGCCGACCACCAAACCACCAATGCCCGTTATCTGGTCGACGCCGGGGCCGGCGTGCTCTGCGCCGATGCCGATATCGACGGTTCTGCCTTTGCCGATGAACTGCTGCACCTGGTCGATGACGCGGCGGCGCGCGACGCCATGCGTCAGGCGGCGCGTGGTCTGGCTCAGGATAGGGCCGCCGCTCTTCTGGCGGATGCGGTAGAGGGTTTGCGTTAGTTAGACGGGATATCGTCGGTCGCCCTCGCGCTGATGCGGTAGGTGCGGTACAGTTAACGGGTTACAGGCAGTGTTTACGCAAGGAGTACACGAGCACATGGCTGATTCCCAGACTGCAACCTCCGCGCCCGAGTTTAAGAGCGCCCACTTTATCGGTATCGGCGGCGCCGGCATGAGCGGCATCGCCCTCGTTCTGCACGAGCGCGGTTATGCCGTTACCGGCTCCGACCTTAAGACGTCGCGCTATATTCGCCAGCTTACCCGCGCCGGCGTGAAGGTGCATGTGGGCCATGAGGCCGCCACCATCGACGAGGTCAAGCCCGACGTCGTCGTGGTCTCTACCGCTATTCCCGAGTCCAACCCCGAGCTCGTCCGTGCGCGCGAGCTGGGTATTCCCGTGTGGCCTCGCGCCAAGATGCTCTCGGCTCTGGGCCACGGCTACACCACCGTCGCCGTTGCCGGTACTCACGGCAAGACCACGACCTCTTCGATGTGTGCCACCATGCTCGACCGCATGGGCCTGGACCCCAGCTTTCTGATCGGTGGCATTGTCGAGGGCTACGATACCAACGGCAAGAACGGCTCGGGCGACTACTTTGTCGCCGAGGCCGACGAGTCCGACAGTTCCTTCCTGTTCCTGAACCCCAACGTAGTCATTGTGACCAACGTCGAGGCCGACCACCTCGATCACTACTCGGGTATCGAGGAGATCGAGGCGACTTTCGCCAAATTCATGAGCCTGGTGGGCGAGGACGGCACCGTCATCGTCTGCGGTGAGGACCCGCATCTGGTCGAGCTCGCCAAGTCGACGGGCCGTCACGTGCTTTCCTACGGCTTTGCCGAGAGCAACGACATCGTCTGCATGCACCCGGATGTCAAGGGCATCCAGAGCGACTTTATCGTTCGCTTTGAGGACGGCACTGAGCACGCTGTGGAGATCAAGAGCAATCCCGGTCGCCACAACATGCTCAACGCCACGGCGGTGCTCACCGTCGCCCATGTCCTGGGCCTTGACATCGACGCCGCCGCCAAGGCGCTCTCGAGCTTTGAGGGCGTCCGCCGTCGCTTTACCCACGTGGGCGATATCGATGGCATCACCGTGGTCGATGATTACGGCCATCACCCCACCGAGATCAAGGCGACGCTTGCTGCCGCTTCGTCGCTGGGCTACAAGCACGTCGACGTCGTGTTCCAGCCGCACCGCTATTCGCGCCTGCAGGCCCTGTGCGACGACTTTGCCGATGCATTTGCCAATGCCGATAAACTGCTGCTGATTGATGTGTTCTCGGCTGGCGAGATGCCCATTCCGGGTGTCACCTCTAAGATGCTCGCCGATACCGTGCGCGCCAAGCATCCTGGCAAGGAGGTCGTGTACTGCTCCAGCCGTCTTGAGCTCAATCAGGAGCTCGAGCAGATGGTGGGCGAGGGCGACCTGCTGCTCACAATGGGTGCCGGTGACGTTACGACCGTCGGTCCCGAGTTTATCGAGTATCTGACTGCCAAGAAAGACGCTTAAGTCTAATGGGTCTGTTTAACGCCGTCATGGCGCTCTCGGGCATGATCGACACGGATGTGATCGAGGACGAGCGCCTTGCGCGTCATACAAGCTATCGTATCGGCGGCAAGGCCGACCTCTTTGTGACGTGCCATAGCTATCATGCCCTCCGCCGCGCCGTGGCGGTGCTCGATCGCGAGCAGGTGCCGTGGGTCATCATCGGCAAGGGCTCCAATCTGCTGGTTGCCGATGGCGGTTATCGCGGTGCCGTCATTTCGCTCGGACGTGAGTTTCAGCGCACGGTTGTTGCCGATGACGGTTGTACGCTGACGGTCGGTGCGGGCGTGATGTTTGCGCGCCTGGTCAACGATGCCCTGTCGCGTAGCCTCTCGGGCCTTGAGTTTGCCGTTGGCATCCCTGGCTCGGTTGGCGGTGCGATATCTATGAATGCAGGCACACGGACCGAGTGGATTGGCTCGCTGGTTGAGGATGTCGTAACGTTTGACCCGGCATCCGGTATCAAGCATTATGCGGGGTCCGAGATCACTTGGGGCTACCGCGAATGTAGCCTTCCCCGCAATGAGATTATCCTCGAGTGCGTGCTCAAGCTTAAACCGGCGCCCAAGGCCGACATTCGCGAGCGCATGGAGCGGTACCTGACGAGGCGCAAGCGTACGCAGCCCATGGGTCGCGCATCCTGCGGGTCGGTCTTTCGCAACCCGCCCGATGCGAGTGTGGGCAAGCTTATCGAGGATTGTGGATTAAAGGGTTTTTCGATTGGCGGCGCGGAAGTTTCGCCCGTTCACGCTAATTTTATCGTTAATAACGGAACTGCCTCGGCCGATGACGTTGCCGCGGTTATCAGACATGTGCACGGAAAGGTGAGGGAGGCGTATGGCATCGAGCTCAGACCGGAAGTTAAATTCCTCGGCTTCTAGAGCATCGAAACCAACCTTCCGCCGCGCCGGAGGGCGTTCCGGCGCACCGTCTCAGCCTCAACGTAAATCCGTTATGCCTTCTAAGCCTGCTGGGTCCGTGCGGCCTGCCAAGCGTTCGACTGCCGGTTCGCAGCTTGGCGGACGCCCCGCGGCCAAAAATGTTGCTCGTCCGGTGGCACGTCCCTCGGTGACGCCCAAACCGGCGATGGGTGCCATACCTTCTCGCCCCATAGCGTCGCCCAAGCCCTCGTTGGGGGCAAAGGTGACGCGTCCCGGTCGCGCGCTGGGTGCATCTAAGCCACGTATGCTGACGTCGGTGTCGGCCTCCGCAAAACCGCAATCGGGCAAAAAGGGCTCTAATCCGCTGTCATCGATCGGCGCCCTGGCAAATCATGCGGCGGGTGCCGCTTCTGCCGTTAAGGGCAAGGGCAAAATCGTGGGCGGCATCCTTGCCGCTCTGGCAGCGCTTGCAGTCGTTGCCGTCGTCGTCATTAACTCTGGCCTGTTCGCCGCTACCGATATTCAGATCCAGGGCAGCGAGCATGTGACCAAGCACGATGCCATCCAGCTGATCGATCTGCCCGAGAACACGTCGCTGTTCAATGTGAATCCCGACCAGATCACCGAGGGCCTTAAGCAAAATCCGTGGGTCTCGGGCGTGGATGTCCAACGTCAATTTCCCCATACGCTCATCATCACGCCGACGGAACGCAAAGTTATCGCAATCGCCTACATTAGCTCCGACGATCTTGCCTGGGCGATCGGGGACGATGACACATGGATTGCACCACTGTCTACCTCGGTCGATGTTGACGACCAGGGCAATGTCATTACAACGGGGGAGGGTGCCAACACCCTAAACGGTATCGATGCCGCCCTGGCACTCGCTAAACATTACGGTGCCGTGCTGTTGACCGATGTCTCGGCCGATGTCGCACCGGTTTCGGGGCAAGCCGTAAATTCCAAGGCCGTCAAGGCCGGCCTGGATTACGTCCGCGGTTTCTCGAGCGAGTTCCTGGGCCAGGTCAAGGATATTTCCACGCCCTCGGTCGAGGCCATCTCGGCGAATCTCGATAACGGTATCGAGGTGTCGCTCGGAGATTCGGACGACATTGCCAAAAAGGAGCGTATCGTGACCAAGCTGCTTTCGCAGGTGGAGGGCGTGACGTATATCAACGTTCGATCTCCTGGCAACTATACGTTTAGGAACGCACCGACCTCGTAGCGTTTTCTGGCCTTTGTTGACGGGGCATACCGCGCCGTTTATCTGGTTTGTTTGGTTTTCACCGTCAATTATTTGACTGATACGTTCATAATGTGCAAACATAATACGGTTTACCTTTGCATTTACTTTCAACTTGAAGGTTAATGTGCGCAGGGGTCAACCCATGCTATGGCAATAACCTTTGTTCGGAGGACCGACATGCACGAGACAGAGATCAACAACTACCTTGCCGTCATTAAGGTGGTCGGCGTCGGCGGCGGCGGTACCAACGCGGTCAATCGAATGATCGAAGAGGGTATCCGCGGCGTCGAGTTTGTTGCCATCAACACCGATGCTCAGGCACTCGCGATCTCTGATGCCGATATCAAGGTGCACATCGGCACCGACCTGACCCGCGGCCTGGGCGCTGGCGCCAACCCCGAGGTCGGCCGTAAGGCCGCCGATGAGTCCCGCGACGACATCGCCGAGGCGCTCGCTGGCGCCGATATGGTGTTCATCACCTGCGGCGAGGGCGGCGGCACCGGTACCGGCGCTGCCCCCATCGTTGCCGATATCGCGATGAACGAGGTCGGCGCGCTGACCGTCGCCGTCGTGACCAAGCCCTTTACGTTTGAGGGCCGCAAGCGCAAGAAGAGCGCCGAAGAAGGCATTAAGACGCTTTCCGACTGCGTCGACACCATGATCGTTATCCCTAACGACAAGCTGCTCGACATCGCCGAGAAGAAGACCACCATGCTTGAGGCCTTCGCAATCGCCGATGGCGTCCTTTCCCAGGGCACCCAGGGCATCACCGACCTCATCACCGTCCCCGGTATCATCAACCTGGACTTCGCCGATGTTAAGACCATCATGAAGCAGGCCGGTACCGCCATGATGGGTATCGGTACCGCTTCTGGGGACACCCGTGCCGTCGACGCTGCCCAGCAGGCTATTTCCAGCCCGCTGCTCGAGAGCTCCATCGATGGCGCTACGCGCGTCCTGCTTTCCATTGCCGGTTCCAAGGACCTGGGTATTCAGGAGATCAGCGACGCTGCCGACGTTGTCGCCAACGCCGTCGACCCCGAGGCCAACATCATCTTCGGTACCGTTGTCGACGAGTCCCTGGGCGATCAGGTGCGTATTACCGTCATCGCTACGGGCTTCTCCGACTCCAACGTCAACCGTCAGGACGAGCTCTTCGCTGCACAGCAGTCCCAGAGCAAGGCCGCTGCTTCTACCGAGCCGCAGCGCACCGCTCCTGCCACGAGCCCGGCTCAGGCTGCCCCGACTCGCAACGTCGGTGGTACCGAGCTCCCCAACTTTGGCAACGACCAGTTTGAGCTTCCTGACTTCCTCAAGCGCGGCAGCTTCTAGTTCGTTTTTCTCAGCGGCCTGTATGGGGTGCGTCCGATTGGGCGCACCCTTTTTGTTGTGTTTTGCCTTTGTAAACGAAAGCCTCCAATCTCCTTACGTTCCCCTTACGTTTAGCCCCTACCGCTGCGGGTATCCTTTTGATGAAGTATGGCAGCCGTGTGGCACGGACTGCTGCGGCGTCGCCGCGATACTTGTGTTATTAGGAGGCTTTAGTATGGCAGCACGTGCGGACAGCGTTTCGCGTGTCGACCATGATGGAGTTACGTTGGTAGAGGGCGCGACGCACGATGTTCGCTTTGCTTTTACCGAACGCGCCGGCGGTGTTTCCGAAGATGCGTACTCCTCACTCAATCTGGGCTCGCATGTTGGCGATGACCCCTTTGCCGTTCAAGAAAATCGTCGCCGCGCACTCGAGGCCTTGGGTGCCGCCGAGTGCGAGCACAACCTGCTTGTTCCCAATCAAGTACACGGTGACCATGTCGTGACGGTGACCTCGAACGGTGCTGATGATCTCGAGAACATTCGCGAGCAGATTGCCGAGGGCTGCGATGCCATCGTCTGCATGGCCCGTGAGGTACCCGTGATGCTCTGCTTTGCCGATTGCGTTCCCGTGGTGCTGGTGGCTCCCGGCGGCTTTGCCGTGGTGCACTCTGGCTGGAAGGGCACGATTGCGCGCATTTCCGCCAAGGCGTGCCAAGCGCTCTGCGAGGCGGCTGGCTGCAAGCCGGACGACATCTCTGCCTACATTGGGCCCCATATCCTGGGCGACGAGTACGAGGTGTCCCAAGAACTTATGGATCGCTTTGCCGCCGAGTTCGCGTGCATCGATGCCTCTGCTTCTCGTATGCTCGATCTTTCCGCCGCCATTCGCGAGGCGCTGATGGACGCCGGCGTCGAGGCGAGCAGCATAGTGGACACCAAGCTTTCCACCGTTCGTCAGAACGACCGCTTTTATTCCTACCGCAACGAGGGCGGCACCTGTGGGCGCCATGCTGCGATCGGCGTGATGCTATGAGAAAGATCGCATCGGTCCTGAGTGCAGCAGTGCTCACGCTCACGCTGTGCGCCTGCTCCTCGGGATCTTCTACCTCTTCCATCACCGTTGCCGGCTCTACGACGTGCCTTCCCATTGCCGAGATCGCGGCCGAGGGCTTTAAAGAGGAGACCGGCACCGACGTGCTCGTCTCCGGCCTTGGCTCATCTGCTGGCATCGAAGCTGTTAGCGCCGGCACCGCCGATATCGCCAGCTCCTCTCGTGGCCTCAACGCCGATGAGCAAGACCTGGGTCTGACGCCTATCGTTATCGCGCACGACGGCATTGCAGTCATCGTGAACGACGACAACCCGGTCGATAATCTCTCGACCGAGCAGCTCCGTGATATTTACGCCGGCAAGATCACCAACTGGAAAGAAGTCGGCGGAGAGGACCTAAAGATTCAAGTTATCAACCGCGACGAGGCTTCCGGTACGCGCGAGGCCTTCCGCACTATCGTGATGGACGGCACGCCGTTCGATCGTCGCTCGGCTGTTCTTTCGGGTACGGGCCAGGTGCGCGATGTCGTGTCCCGCTCGCGTGGCGCCATTGGCTACATCTCGCTGGGTTTTGTCGAGAGCCTCAACGCCACGACCTCGGTTAAGGCCGTTTCGGTCAACCATGTCGAGGCATCCGAGAAGACGGTTGCAAGTGGCGGCTATCCCATCTCGCGCGACCTTTACTTCTTTGTGAAGGGTACGCCTTCGCAGCGGGCGCAGGACTACATTGACTATGTGACGTCCGAGAAGATGGACAAGCAGATTCGCGAGGCGGGCTTTATTCCCGTCACCAACGACGGAAAGGGGAGTGAGTAACGTGGAAGCACAGGAAACCCCCCAGATTGAGCAGGAGGCTCAGGCGCCCAAAAAGCGTGAGTTGGCGTTGGTGTCGCGCGGCACCTATCTCAAGGAGAAGGCGTTGCAGTGGATCTTCTTTGCCTGCGCGTTCTTGGCGGTCGTCACCGTCATCCTGATTTTTGTCTTTACCACGTACTCGGCGCTGCCGGTCTTTACCGACATCGGTCTGGCGGACTTCTTTAGCTTTACGTGGGCGCCCTCCGAGGGTCACTACGGCATCATGTCGCTGCTGGCGGGCTCTGGCCTGGTGACGGTCGGTGCGCTCGCCATGGGCGTGCCCCTGGGTGTGGGTACGGCCGTGTATCTGGTCGAGATTGCGAGTAAGCGCGTGCGCAGGCTCATCAGTCCCGCCGTCGACCTGCTGGCGGGCATCCCCTCCATCATCTACGGTTTCTTTGGCATGGTCATCATTCGTCCGTTTATCGCACAGCTGACCGGTGGCCTTGGCTTTGGCGCGCTGACGGCGTGGTTCGTGCTTGCCATCATGATCGTTCCCACCATCACGACGCTTACCATCGATGCCCTCAATTCCATTCCCATGGGTATTCGCGAGGCGTCCTATGCCATGGGTGCCACCAAGTGGCAGACCATCTACAAGGTCGTGCTGCCTGCAGCCAAGCTGGGCATTGTCGATGCAATTGTCCTGGGCATGGGACGTGCCATCGGCGAGACCATGGCGGTGCTCATGGTCGTGGGCAACGCTCCAGTCATTCCGGATAGTATCGCGAGCCCCATCTCGACGCTCACGAGCCAGATTGCGCTCGACATGAGCTATTCCTCGGGCCTGCACCGCTCGGCTCTGTTTGGCATGGGCGTGGTCCTGTTTATCATCTCCGCTGCACTGGTGGGCATCGTCCGTCTGATTTCCAAGAAGAGGGGGTAGGCTATGTCCGATTCTGTTGACCCGACGGTCGATACGACCTCGTCGCGCGAGCGCATCAAGCGTGCCCTTTCCCATGGCAAGAAGGGCCGTATCGACAAGGACCTCTCCAACAAGATCATGCTCGGCGTGTTTCGCGCCGCGGCCTATATCACCACGTTGGTGTTGGTCGCCATCATCGCCTACGTGGTCATCAACGGTCTGCCGCATATCTCGCTCGACTTCATCTTTGGCTGGCCGCAGGGCGTAAACGCCGAGGGTGGCATCTGGCCCACGATCGTCTCGACCATCTACGTGACGGCGCTCGCCATGCTCATCTGCACGCCGGTTGCCGTCTTGGCTGCGGTCTATCTGGCCGAGTACGCCAAGCAGGGCAAGGTCGTCGACATCATTCGCTATGCTGCCGATGCCCTGGCCTCGGTGCCCTCTATTGTTATGGGCCTCTTTGGCTACGCCTTGTTTGTTGAGGCCATGGGCCTGGGCCTTTCGATGGTCTCGGCCGCCCTGGCGCTGGCGCTTCTGATGCTGCCCATCGTCATGCGCACCACCGAGGAGGCGATCCGCGCCGTTCCGCGCTATATCCGTTGGGGCGCATATGGCCTGGGCGCCACCAAGTGGCAGGTCGTCTCCAAGATCGTGCTTCCTTCTGCCTTTGGCCGCATCGCCACCGGTATCGTGCTTGCGATCGGCCGCGCCATCGGCGAGACCGCGGTGGTGCTCTATACCATGGGTCAGGCCATCAACCTGCCTATCTCGCCGCTCGATTCCGGTCGTCCCATGACCGTTCACCTCTATTTGCTTGCCAATGACGGCATCAACATGAACGCAGCCTACGGCACTGCGCTTTTGCTGATGGCGATTATTCTGGCCTTCAACCTGTTTGCGCGTTATCTGTCGCGCAAGCGCCGCTAGTTAAGGAGTCCCATGTCCGTCTATCAGTCCGCTCCTACGCCGGAGCAAGCGGCCATCACGGCCAAGGATTTCAACTTTTGGTACGGTGACTTTCATGCGCTGACGGGGCTCGACCTCAACATCGCCAAAAACGCCATCACCTCGTTTATCGGTCCTTCGGGCTGCGGCAAATCGACGTTTTTGCGCTGCATCAACCGCATGAACGACCTTATCGAGGGCACCCGCGTCGAGGGCACCATGACGCTCGACGGCAACGATATCTATGCCGAGGGCGTCGACCCGGTCGACCTTCGCCGTCGCGTGGGCATGATCTTTCAGCAGCCCAACCCGTTTCCCAAATCCATCTACGAGAATGTCGCTTTTGGCCCTCGTCTGCAGGGCGTGACTAGCAAAAGCGACCTCGATGACATCGTGGAAGAATCGCTCAAGCGCGCCAACCTCTGGAAAGAGGTATCCAATCAGCTCAACAAAGATGGTTTGGCGCTTTCGGGCGGTCAGCAGCAGCGTCTGTGCATCGCGCGCGTGCTTGCGGTGCAGCCCGATGTCCTTCTGATGGACGAGCCCTGCTCCGCCATCGACCCTACGTCCGTCTCCAAGGTCGAGGATTTGATGGCCGAGCTGGCGACCGAGATGACGATTATCATCGTCACGCATTCTATGCAGCAGGCAGCTCGTATCAGCGACTACACCGCATTTTTCTTGCAGGAGGTTGCCGGTGAGCCTGCCACGCTCATCGAGTATGGTCAAACCGACGCGATCTTCACCAGCCCGGTGGATTCGCGGACGGAAGACTATATCACCGGCCGCTTTGGCTGATCGGTGCGACTAGTCCCAAGCCGATCGGACCTGGTCCGGTGCGTATTCACTGTGCGGGCGGCATGACCGCACCCAACTGATTGGAGTGAACCATGCGCAAACTGTTTTCCCGTCAGCTCATCGAGGCCCGTCACGAGATGCTGAGCATCTTCGAGGCCGTTGATCTTGCCCTTCACGACGCCGTGAAGGCCTATGTGACCGACGACCGCAAGCTCGCCACCAAGACCAAGAAGCGCACGCTTTCGATTGATGCTCGCTGCGCCAACTTGGAGGCCGTGTGCTACAACCTGATCGCCACGCAGTCGCCGGTCGCCTCCGACTTCCGCTTACTGCAGACGATCATCTACGTCGACTTTAACCTGCAGCGCATGACCGATAAGGTTCGCCAGATCTGCCGCGCCACGCGTCACATGGTCAAGGCCGACATCTCGCTGCCTCAGGAGCTCGTCGGCACGGTTGAGGCCGAGGCCGAGGCCGTGTACCAGGTGCTGGGCTCGTCGCTGTCCGCGCTCGTCACCAACGACATGTCCATCATCTGCAACCTGGCCGTTGAGGATGAGCCGGTACATGCGGCGTACGAGAAGTTCTTCCGTACCTTTAACCGCATGGACACCGGCGATTTTATGGACGACGACAGCAACTATGACGACCTGCGCCGTGCCATCATGGTTTCGCGCTACCTCGATCGCATTGCCTCGATTTCCATCGATGCCGCCTGCCGTCTGACCTTCCTTTTGACCGGACAGCGTATGACTGCCGGCGATATCGCCTGTACGGATGAGGACGAGCTCGAGAGCATGCGCGTGCCTTCGGGCGAGGGCGTCATTATGAGGCCCGCCGTGGATGCACGCTTTGTTGCCAAGGTGCCCGCTAACGAGGTGAGCGAGGGTCTTCGCTACCTGTTGGATCATCTTGAGGACGAGGATGATGCCGAGGACGACGAGGAGTAGGGTACCCCGTTCGTTGAGAGATTGTAAATACCTAAGGGAGCGCGGCCTTGCGGATGCGGGGCTGCGCTCTTGCGTTAGCATGGGACTACTTGTTGTGCTGTTAGCGGAGGCGATTGGCAATGGATAACTATTTGAATGTAATGCGCGCTCGCCGCGAGCAGATACTCGAGCGTTTCTATGCCGCGCTCGATCGCGCCGGGAGGCCCCGTGATGCCGCGCGTTTGATTGCCGTGTCCAAGACCGTCGGCGTCGATGAGACCATCGCGGCCATCCAGGTGGGATATCGCCATTTTGCCGAGAACCGCCCGCAAGAGCTCGTCCGCAAACTTGCAGGTCTGGCGGATCATCCGGAGCTGCCCGAGGTGCGCTTCGACATGATTGGCAACCTTCAGACCAACAAGATCAACGCGGTGTTGGGCTCGGCCGAGCTGATTCATTCGGTGGGGTCGCTTCATTTGGCGCAGGCGATCTCGAGCCGTGCCATTCGCAAGATCGAAACTGGCGAGCTCGCCGCCCCCCAGCAGGTGCTGATCGAGGTTAACGTAAGCGGCGAGGAGTCCAAGGGCGGTTTTTCGCCCGATGAGATTCGTGGCGCTGCCGGCGAGCTTGCGGAACTTGAGGGAATTTGTGTGCAGGGCCTTATGACTATGGCCCCTCGGGGGAACAAGGATGTGGCGCGTCGCACCTTTGCCGGGCTGCGAGAGCTGAGAGATGAGCTGGAGGCGGCGCATCCCGATCTGAGGCTGCCCGAGCTTTCTTGTGGCATGAGCGAGGACTTTGAGCCTGCCCTTGAGGAGGGCTCTACGCTCGTTCGCCTGGGCAGGGTAGTATTTAGCCCGGAGTTTGCAGTAAAATAGGGCCCTGAAGTGCGCACTGGTTTACAGAGCGCCTGCACTAAACCGTGAGAGGACACAACCATGGGCTTCCTTGACGAGATTAAAAATAAGATGCACCTGGGCGGCCAGCAGGGTTACGACCAGGGCTATGACCAGGATGACGACTACGGCTACGATGACGGCTACGATGATGGCTATCAGAACAACGGCTACAGCGGCGCCTCGGGCGAGGGTTTCTATACCCAGGACGAGCCGAGCAACGGCCTGCTGGGCCAGACGCGCCGCGGTGAGGCCGAGTCGGTCGCGGTGTACACGCGCTCCGGCCAGCTGGTCGGCGATGACTCCCGTCATGCAACGACGTACAATCCGCCGTCGCGTTCTCAGGATAGTGTCGCGGGCGGCTATCGTCCCGGCGCTTACGACACGCCGTCGAGCTATGCCGAGAGCGCTCGCGCTCGCGCCGCGGCACCTGCGCCCGCTCCTGCGCCGAGCGACGCCTCGGCCTATGCAAACAACATCATTAACGCCACGCCGCAGCTGCCTGCCTATGTTCTGCGTCCCGAGAGCTATGACGATGTCGAGACCGTTGTCCGCCGCGTGCGCACCAAGCAGCCCGTTGCGCTGATTTTTGTTGGCGTTCGCACCGAGGTCGCCAAGCGTGTCCTGGACTTTAGCTATGGCTTTGCCTGCGGCCTGGGCGCTACGGTCAAAGAGGTGGGCGATCGCGTGTTTATGGTGCTGCCCGCCGGCTGCGAGGTCAAGGATTCGGACCTCAAGAAGCTGCGCGCCGACGGCTACCTTAAGTAAACCCAAGACGAGGAGATTCTCATCAACATCTACACCATTGTCCAGCTGGTCAACACGCTGTTCAACTTCTACTCCACACTTATTGTGGTCTATTGCTTTATGACGTGGATTCCCATGAAGCAGGGCGGCCTGCTGCAGGATATCGCCGCGGTGCTCGATAGCGTCTGCGGTCCGTGGCTCAACCTGTTTCGTCGGTTTATTCCGCCGATGGGCGGCGTTGATTTTTCGCCGGTCGTTGCGATTATTGCGTTGCAGTTGGTGCAGAGGCTGATTCTGCAGCTTCTTATAGGTATACTCGTATAGTACTGGCTCAGTAACTTACGTCGGGCGCCCGGCGCCAAGGCGATGATAAAGGAGAACTTGTTATGGCTATTACCCCTGCTGACATCCAGGCTCAGACTTTCTCTGAGGCCAAGCGCGGCTATGATCCCGCCGAGGTCGACGTCTTTTTGGAGACGCTGTCCTCCGAGGTTGACGCTATGCTTGCCAAGATTGTCGATCTTAAGGGTCGTCTGACTGCCACCGAGCAGCAGCTTGCCGACACGCAGGCCCAGCTTGCCCAGGCTCAGGACGCTGCCGCTCAGGCCGTTCCCGCCGCTCCTGTGGCCGCTCCCGCACCCGACTTCTCCGCTCAGGAGCGCCAGATCTCCGCTGCGCTGATTGCTGCCCAGCAGACCGCCGAGGGCATCGTCAACGATGCCAACGAGAACGCTGAGCGCATCCGCAACGAAGCCGACGCCAAGGCCCGCGAGGTCATCCGTCAGGCCCTGACCGAGAAGCAGGCCGAGCTCGAGGAGATCGACCGTCTGAAGGCTTCCCGTGAGGAGTTCAAAGCCGAGTACCTCAAGCTCATCCAGCACTTCATGGACGATGCGCAGAATTCCTTCCCGTCCGACCTTATGGCCTCCACGCCGGTCGGTTCTGCGGCTTCTCCTGCAGTGACCGTTCCCGCCGCCGAGCCGCTGCCTGTCGCTGATCCGGTTGTTCCCGTGGCTGACCCCTTCGCCCCGATCGACAACTTTGCCGCCGACGACCTGGACTAGCGCCAGAGCTACAATCTCGTGCCCTTAAGAGGAGCTCGCACCTGCGGGCTCCTTTTTTGTGGCTGCATACGGGTTGGGAAACAAAACGCCGAGCTCTGCGTGTGATAGGGCAGAACTCGGCGAAGGGTGCGCGGTAAAAGGTAGATTTTAGGGCATGTGCCAAAAACTACTTGAGGAGGAAGTCAGAGAGGGGAATGGTACGGGCCTCGCGGTGCTCTGGGTCGGCGATGTGGTCGGCAGGATAGCCGCAGACGAGCATGTGATAGGGATAAACGCCCTCGGGCAGGTTGAATTGCTCACGGGCTAGCTCGGGCTTAAAATGGCATACCCAACACGTTCCCAGGCCTTGCTCCTCGGCCTCCATCATCATTTGATCGCAAACAATCGAGGTGTCGATAGCGCTGGAGTTCATCTGGTCATAGGGGCGAACCCAAGCGTCGTCGGTAACGCTGCAAATGAGGAAGATGAGCGGAGCGCCAAAGATGGACCCATCACGAGCAAACCGAGGCTGACAAGCAGCTGCCTTCTCCAGAAGCTCAGGCGTATCCAACACCATCACACGGGCTGGATGGTTATTACAAGCAGAAGGAGCAATGCGTCCAGCCTCAACAATGGCATCCACCACAGCCTGCTCCACAGCCCGATCCTCAAAAGAACGACAAGAATACCGAGCCCGAGCCAAATCCAAATACCCCATACAAGCCCTCCAAAGTCAACAAAACAACCCAAAGCTAAGCAAAAGGGTACCCAAAGCCCCATCCAGCCAAACGTTTAAGGCGGTCCCAAAGTTTCCAATCGGGCCCCAAGGTCCTGCCAACAAAAGCCTCATCGCTTTCAAAGTATCAGCCAAAGTTTCCAATGGTGGTACGTAAGGGAGCGGGCCCGACCACTAATAACCTTTTGAACGACTCTGCTTGCAGCCGGAGTGAAAAAGGTTATTAGTGGTCGGGCCCACGACCGCCGGGACACGTACCCCCAATTAACTGTTCTTCATGACAATCGAATCCACGACATCAGCCACATTCTCGCAGCAGTCGGCGCAGTACTCCAGGAAAGCGTAGACGTCACGCCAGGCGATGACCTCGAGCGGGTCCTTGCCATTGACGTGCAGGTTGCGCATAGCGTTGATGTAGAGCTCATCGGCCTCGGACTCAATGGTGTTGATCTGGATGACCAGCTCGCGCAGGGTCTTGGACTTGCGGTAATTAGGCAGCTCGACCATAAGGTCCTTCATGGCGCGGCAGGCGTCGGTCACCTTGTGGGCGATGACAATGGCATCGGGGTGGATGCTCTGGATGTTGGTGAAGTAGACGCGCTGCACGACGCCCTCGATACGGTCAAGCACGGTGTCGAGCGAGCAGCTCATCAGGTCCAGATCCTCGCGCTCAAGCGGGGTGATAAAGGCAGTGAGCAGGGCATCCTCGAGCTCATGGTGCTTCTTGTCGGCCGCATGCTCAATCGCATGCATCTCTTCGAGCATGCCGTGGATCTGCGCGGGATCAAAGTTCTCAAAAATCTTGATGAGCAACTCTGCGGCCTGGACAGCAAGGTCGGCGCAGGCGACGTAGTTGTCAAAGTAGAACGAATCGGGTTTCTTTGCCATGAGTGGGTCCTTTCGAGGCGAAGACGGGTGGGCGAGGTATTGCGGTCCGGATGGCCGTTCGGTTTGACTAGATGAACATCATGAACAGCTTGGCCATGACAAAGCTGATGAGTCCACAAGCGGGGAAGGTGAAGAACCACGTGAACATCATGTCCTTGACCACGCCGAAGTTGATGGCCGAGAGGCGCTTGACGGCGCCGACACCCATAATGGCGCAGGTTTTGATGTGGGTGGAGGATACGGGGATGCCGGTAAGGGTGGCAAGTAGCAGGTTCGCGGCGCCCGCCAGGTCGGCGGAGAAGCCCTGGTACTTTTCGAGCTTGACCATGCTCTGACCGACAGACTTGATGATGCGCTCACCGCCCACGCTGGTGCCGATACCCATAGTGGCCGAGCACAGCAGCATAATCCAGATGGGGATGCCGGCATCGCCGACGCTCGTCTGGCCGCTGGCGAAGGCCACTCCTAAAAAGAGCACGCCGATGAACTTCTGTCCATCCTGCGCGCCGTGCATGAAGCTCATGGCCGCAGCGCTCGCGATCTGAGCGTATTTAAAGAAGACGTTGGCACGTCGCCTGTTGGCGGCGGCGAAAAGAATCGAGACGAGCTTGCACAGGACCCAGCCCATGATAAAGCCCAGGCCGATGGAGAGCGCCAGGCCGTAGATGACCTTCATCCACTCGTGGACGTTGACGCTGCTCGCGCCGCCGAGGGCGATAGCGGCACCGGTCAGGCCGGCGATAAGGCTGTGGCTTTGCGAGGTGGGGATGCCAAAACGCGACGCTGTGGCGCCGTAGACGACGATGGAGAACAGCGCCGCGCAGAGGCACGCGAGCGCCATGGTGCTGTTTCCGCCAAAGTCGACGATATGCGAGATGGTGTTGGCGACGCTGGCGTTAAAGTGCGTCATGATGAGCACGCCGAGGAAGTTGAATGCGGCGCTCATGAGAATGGCGGCGCGGGCGGGCATGCAACGCGTAGTGACGCAGGTCGCGATGGCGTTGGGCGCGTCGGTCCATCCATTGACGAAGATGGCGCCGAGCGCGAGGATCACGGTGACGGCAAGGACTGGGTTCGACACAATTTGGCCGAGGAAGGTTGAGAACGTTACGTCCATATATGGGCTTTCTCGAAGTTTGCAGGCACGTTACAAAAACATGATAAATCGTATCACCTCCTGTGGGTTTCTTTACCGAGTTCTGATGGGAGAAGTGATTTTTTTGGCACTAAAATTGAACATTAGCCCTGTTGACCGCGGGTGTTCTTTTTGCTAACACGCCATGAGGACATGCGCGCGCGTCCCAACATCCCAAAATCACAGTCTGTTCGCTTTACAATATGCAAACATGCGTTCGATAATAGGGGACATGGAATATCGACAGACAGACGGCAAAACTCGGCGCGTGCACAAGCAGTATGTGGACGTCGTGGCCCGCATCCTCGCGGGCGGACAAGTCGTGCCGGTTACCGTCTGCTGGGTCGACGGCCGCTGTTTTACGATTGACGAGATTGTCTCGTCCACCGGTTTTGGCCTAACGGTTCACGGCATTCGTACGGCGACCTATAAGGTTCGTTTTGGCGGGCATGCGACCGAGCTGTATCTGGAAGAACAGGCGCGCGAGCGACCGGATGGCTCGCAGGCTCATCTGATGCGTTGGTGGGTGTGGGCATTCGACCGTACACTTGAGAGTGAACGCCGCAGGTAAGAGTGCGCGGCATTCGGGTACAATGGCAGGAATCTTGTCATCTGCTGTGCCGTCTTTCACGGCACTTTTTGAAAGGACGAAGTATGAACGATATCCAGGGCTATCAGAACGGCCCCATCGAAACCGGCGCAAGCCGTGCCAAGGAGATGTCGCCGCGCGCGTACAACCTTGTCATGTCTGCCCTGATCTTTTTGGGCTTTTGCGCCATGGGCGCCGGTGCTTACTTTACGAGCACCATGTCGTTTGCGCGCATGATGATGAGCGGCGCCGCTTTGCCGCTGGTCTTTGGCTCATTTATTTTGACCATCGTCGGCATGGTCATGATGTCGGCCGCTGCCAGCAAACAGTCCGTGGGCCTGTCACTCGTGGGCTACGTGGTCTTTGCGAGCACCTTTGGCCTGACGGCGTCGTTTGGTCTTGCCAACTACGACCTGCCTACCATTAACACCGCCTTTATCGCCACGGCCGCCATCACCTTTGTCTTTGGTGCGCTGGGCGTGACCTTCCCCAAGTTCTTCCAGCGTGTGTATGGCATTGGTTTTGGCATCCTGCTTGCCACGATTCTGGTCGAGATCGTGCTGATGTTCATGGGCGTTTCGCAGTCCATCACCGACCTGATCGTGATTGTGGTGTTCGCCGGCTTCATCGGCTACGACACCTATGTGGCAACGACGGTGCCGCCCACGCTGCCCAACGCCGTGCTTATGGCATCCAACCTGTTCGTGGACATCATCAACGTGTTCCTGCGCATTCTGAACATCCTTGGTCGTCGCGACTAGTGCCAAATTGCAGCGGTGCTTGCCGTGCGCGCAACTCGATACGAAAGGCGGTCCTTCGGGGCCGTCTTTTTTGTGTGCGGCGGGGTATCATGGATGGGAAAAGCCGATAGCGGCAGAGACCGAGAAAGGTGACCACTTATGGCAGACGTCGACAACAGGAACCGTAACCGCAGGCCTAATCGCGCGGGACAGCCCAATCCCAAGCGCGAGGCGCGTGCCAAGGCCGCCGAGCGTCACGTAGCGACTGTGTCCGAAGCGTGCGCCAAGGATATTGAGCGCTCGCTTGCCGGCGTGCGTGAGTTCGATGGCATGCCTGCTGGATTTGTCGCGGCGATGAAGGCTAAGGCCCAAGCGGCCGACACTGCCGAGGAACAGCTTGCCGAGGAGTCTGAGGCCGCTGAGGTTGCATCCGCCGAGACCGAGGTTGCGGCCGAGCCTGCACCCGCCGAGGAGGCCACGGAGGCCGAGTCCGCGCCTGCCGCCGAAAAGCCCGCTCCGGTCCTGCCCGAGGTCACCGTGCTCGACGCCTCTGCCACGCAGGCCATTCTGGATAACGGCCGAGGCTACGCGCAGTTCTGTGACATGGCCGTGCTTGCCTTTGCCTCGTTCACCAACCCGGGCGGTGGCTACATCCAGGGCTATCTGGGCCAGGAGGCCACGCTCTGTGCCGATTCGTACCTGTACAACGTGCTCGATAAGCAGCGCAAATGGTACGGCGAGAACCGTCGTCGCAACATCAACTGCGAGCTTTACCGCAACCGTGCGCTGGTGGTGCCTGCGGTGCGCTTCGACCGCAATCACGTACATGCATATGCTGACGTGATCGTTGCCGCCGCGCCCAACGCCAAGCGCGCTCGCCAGGAGTATCGCGTGGGTGACGATGCCTTGCTGGATGCGCTGCGCGATCGCATCCGCTTTGTGCTTGCCATCTGCGATGAGCTGGGTCGCGAGAAGCTCGTGCTGGGCGCTTGGGGCTGCGACAACAACGGCTTTGACGCCGAGGCCGTGGCTGAGCTCTTCCGCAAGGAGCTTGCGTCGGGCGACTTCAAGGTCAAGCAGGTGTTTTTTGCCGTGCCCTCTACGCGCTGGGATGAGGACTTCGCCAAGTTTGAGCACGTGTTGGCAAGCTTCCCCGAGTGTAACGAGGAGTCCTATGCTCAGGTGGCCGCCCGCGCCGCGGCCGCCCGTGCCGCCGAGCAGGCTCAGGCCGCTGCTGAGGACGATGAGGATGACGACGACTGGCGCAAATACCTGTAATCGGTATGTGCTGACAGATAGGTCGATCCGGCAGGAGAGACTGCTCCCGCCGGCTTTTTACTAGAGGAAGGGCTTACGATGAAAAACGTTCTGTGCTTTGGCGACAGCAATACCTATGGCTATGATCCGGCGGGCATGCGCGACGGCACCGCGGTGCGCTATGCGCACGATGTGCGCTGGTGCGGCGTGGCCCAGCGCGACCTGGGCGAGGGCTGGCACGTGATTGAGGAAGGCCTAAACGGCCGCACGACGGTGCGCGACGATATGTGCCATCTGGACACTAACCTCAACGGCATTCGCGCGTTGCCGATGCTGCTCGAGTCCCATAAGCCGCTGGACGCGATCGTGATTATGCTGGGCACCAACGACTGCAAGACGGTCTTTAGCGTGGGGGCTGCCGATATCGCTGACGGTGCCATGGCGCTGATTCGCACCGTCCGCGCGTTTCCCTGGACCGACGCTGCGCCTTGTCCGCGCATTCTGCTGATGGCTCCTATCAAGATCAAGCCGCAGATCGCCGATGTGTATATGACCGACTTTGACGAGCACTCCGTCGAGGCCTCGGAGCATTTTGTCGAATACTATGCGTATGTTGCCGAACAGTTTGGCTGCGACTTTTTGAATGCCGCCGATTTTGCCGAGCCGGGCGATATCGATTATCTGCACATGATGCCGGAAAGCCACGAGAGCCTCGGCCATGCCGTGGCAGCCAAGCTCAAAGAGATGATCGGAGAGTAGTACGGCCCTAAGCAGTACAAAAGTTCCCCTTGCGGTGGCTTGTTTCGTTGGTTTGTCTTGATCTGTAACAGCTGTAAGGCCGAAAACGGGCTAGATGTTACAGATTGAGATTATTTAGGTCGATATCGGTCGTTTGTCTCGATCTGTAACATCTAGGGTCGATTTTGCCGAGTTACTGTTACAGATCGAGATTTTCTTCTCAGCGGAATTTGAATGTCTCAATCTGTAACAGGTGGGCCGAAAAATGGACTCTAACTGTTACAGATCGAGATGTTTGTGGGAACCGCCACAAAGGTGCCTGTCCCCTTTGCGGTGGTTTTGGGCTGCGAATCTTAATATTGCCACATGTGGTTGACGGGCCCGGAGCCTTTGCCCATGTCAAAGCCAGCGGCGAGAGCACCCGTTAGGTAGGCCTTGCCGGCGTTGACGGCATCGGCAAGATCCATGCCCTGGGCCAGCGCGCAGGCGATGGCGGACGAAAGCGTACAGCCAGTACCGTGCGTGTTGCCGGTCTCGATGCGCTTGTGGCGGAACCACGTGGTGAGCGGATCGCCCAGATGGTTGCCCTCGTCATCGAGCGGCGCGGGCTCTGCTAGCACATCGTTGGCCTCGTTGACAAAATGCCCGCCCTTAACGAGAGACGCGCAGCCAAAGCGACGGGTGAGAAGCATGGCGGCATTTTGCTGCGTGCGCTCGGAATCGACCTCATAATCGAGCAGCGCCATGGCCTCGGGAATGTTGGGCGTGATAACGGTCGCCAGCGGGAACAGGCGGCGGATGAGTGCCTCAGCGGCATCCTCGGCAATGAGGCGAGCACCCGAGGTGGCGACCATGACGGGGTCGACGACGATATTTTGTGCGTCCCAGGCGCTCAAGCGGTCGGCGATAACCTCGATAATTTCGGCAGAGGAAACCATGCCGATCTTGACGGCGCTGGGTCGAATATCGTCAAAAACGGCATCGATCTGCGCCGCGACAATATCCGGGGAGATGTTCTGCACGGCGGTAACGCCCAGTGTGTTTTGCGCTGTGATGGCTGTGATGGCCGTCTCGGCATACAGGCGGTGCGCCGTAATGGTCTTGATGTCGGCCTGAATGCCGGCGCCACCGCTGGAATCGGATCCTGCGATGGATAGAACGGCAGGTACCTTACTGCGATCCATATTCGCTCCCTTGTTCGGTCGGAATCAAATGGGTCTTTAAGCCAGCATTATAAAGATGCCCGGGCCGGCTGTATTCCGAACCCGGGCGGGCGATGCAATCTTTACGCAAATGTAAGCAAATGTTCACGCGTCAACAATTGTCGAACACCTTGTTACCGATTGTGGCTTCGGTGACGCGTTAGTCCTCAATACCGAGATCGATCGTCGTACCCTCGAACACCTTGTTGACGGTGCGGACGGCGCACATCTTGCCGCACATGGTGCAGGTGCCCTCGGTGGCGGCGGGGGATTCCTCGTAGCGCTTCTTACCGGTGACCGGGTCGAGCGCGCACTTCCACATGGCGTCCCAGTCGAGCTTACGGCGTGCCTGGCCCATCTTGTCATCCATGTCGCGGGCGTGCGGCACCTTCTTGGCGATGTCGGCGGCGTGTGCGGCGATCTTGGTGGCCATGAGGCCATCGAGCACGTCCTGGGCGTTGGGCAGGCACAGGTGCTCGGCCGGCGTCACGTAGCACAGGAAGTCGGCACCGGAGCTGGCGGAGATGGCGCCGCCGATGGCAGCGGTGATGTGGTCGTAGCCCACGCCGATATCGGTCACCAGCGGCCCGAGCACATAAAACGGGGCGTTGTGGCACAGGCGCTTCTGCAGTTTCATGTTGGCGGCGATCTCGTCGAGCGCCATGTGACCCGGGCCTTCGACCATAACCTGGACGCCGGCGGCCCAAGCGCGCTTGCACAGCTTGCCCAGCTCGATCATCTCGGCGGTCTCGGTTGCGTCGTTGGAGTCGTAGAGGCAGCCCGGGCGGCAGGAGTCGCCGAGCGAGATCGTCACGTCGTATTCGTGACAGACCTCGAGCACCTCGTCGTAGAACTCGTAGAAGGGGTTCTCGTTACCGGTGACTTCCATCCAGCCAAACAGCAGCGAGCCGCCGCGACTGACGATGTTCATGAGGCGGCCGGTCTCCTTAAAGGTTTTGATGACCGACTTGTTGATGCCGCAGTGGATGGTCATAAAGTCCACGCCGTCCTCGGCATGAGCGCGCACGACCTCGAGCAGATCGTCCTTGGTGAGCTTGACCAGCGGCTTTTCCATGTAGCCGATGGCGTCATACATGGGGACGGTGCCCACCATAAGCGGCGTCTCGTCGATGAGCTGCTGGCGGAACTGGCGCGTCTTGCCCGAGTTGGAGAGGTCCATGATGGCGTCGGCGCCAAAGTCCTCGGCGATCTTGACCTTCTTCCACTCCTCGGCGGCATCGGCCTTGTCGCCCGAGATGCCCAGGTTGACGTTGACCTTGGTGGACAGGCCCTCGCCGACACCAAAGGCGCGCATGCCCTTTTTGATATGCACGATGTTGGCGGGAATGGCGATGCGGCCGTCTGCCACGCGCTCGCGGATGTACTCGGGGTCGCGATGCTCGCGCTCGGCAACCTCCTTCATCTGCGGCGTGATCTGCCCGGCGCGGGCGAAGTCGATTTGCGTGACGAGCTTGGGCTCGGTCTGTGTGCTCATTGGCACGGCTCCCTTCGTTGGCATTACCCATATCAGGTTTGCGGGTCAGGGCGGGCGCGCCCAGTCTCAGCCTGCCGTCTTGTCCTGCAAGCTCCCCGTTTATGTGGTGGGCTCAAGTATAGCCTGAATGGGTACGATTGACGCGATGAGCATGCCCGTGGGGAGGCGAACATGGAAGACAAGCATCTATATCGGGAGACGCAGTGGGATGTGTCGGCCGAGGAGGGCCGTGCCCATCATGGGCTGGTCGCAATTGGTTTTGCGATCCTTGTCGTGATGGCGATCGCCTGTTGTATCTGGACGTTTGGCGGGCGTGGGGGAGCTGCCTGGGCGTTTGAGGCGGACGATAGCCTGCCGATCATGACAGTGAAGGTCACGGGCGGCAATACCGTTGCCGCGCCGGGCGATTATTGGTACCCGCGCGATGAGTTTGTGCAGTTGCAGTTGAGTGGTGGGTCCATTCCAGGTGAAGAAATCGAACGCGTGACGTTTGACGCGACGCTCAAAACGCTGACGGTGAAGCTCAAAGATCAAGGAGATGTGCCCACGACCATGGATATCGCCTTGACGGAATGGCGTCTGGAGCCTCCGACGGGTGTTGCGGTGTCCGAGGTCGAGCACGTCAAGATTGCCTATCAGGACGGTTCGACAAATGAAATTGCCAAAGCCGACGGCTTGGCGGAATAGACGCCGTGCCTAGGCAGCACATTCAAAAGTAGCGGTGGTTCTACTAGGTCTGTTCGTTCAGGAAGACCAAAGTGTTTTTATTTGAAAGCTCGGGAAGGTGACGATAACCAACGTCGAACGCGGTGAGCCCGCTTACATCCTCGAGCTTGTTTTCTGCCATCCAGCGCACCATGGAGCCGCGTGCCTTTTTGCTGGCGGTCGATCGCTGGATGGGCTTGCCGTTGCGGACACCTTCGCCAAAGAGACAAGTGACGGTTGTGGCGTCGCCTGCGAGATGGGGTAGAACGGCCTTGGCGTACTCCACGCTGGCAAGGTTGACGACCGTGGTGTTGGAGCCGGTCGGCGCAATGGCGCATGCAAGTTTGTCGCCCCAAAACGCATAGAGGTCTCGGACATCGTCGACGGAGAGCTTCGCTCCCATTTCGAGCCGATAGGGCGACACGCCGTGGAAGGGGCGCACGCATCCATAGAGTCCCGAGAGGATCCAGAGATGGCTTTGCAGCCAGTCGAGCTGTGCGGCATCCATGACCTCGGGCGCCATGCTTTGGTATTGGATGCCGTGGTAGGACATGACGGCAGGGGAGAGGTGACGGGCGAGTGCGGGATTGTCGAGATCGCCGTTTTTCAGGATGGGCCCGAACTCATGCAGGGTGTTGAGACAAGGCCCCAGCAGTTTGTCACTCACGTTCCATAGCGCCTGCAGGCCGCCGCTACCTTCATTTCGTTCGATATCTAGCAGCGCGCGGTGGAGGCGAGCCGCCTCGTGCACAAAAGGTGGAATGCCCAGGACTTCAAAAGCATCTTGGGCCGCGCGCATCTGCTTGGCGGGCGAAATGATGACCTGCAGCATGGACGCTCCTCTGCCAAAGAAGGAAGTTGCGGTGGAATACGTCCTGTTTGGGCTATTGAAAGACCAAATCAATCCGTATTCCACCGCAAGTTACGGGTGGGGTGGATTAGGCGCGCTCGAGGAAGGCCTTGTAGCCGCGATAGGCCTCGTAGATATCGGCCTTGTTAGCGACCTCCCACAGGGCGTGCATGGACAGGACGGCAACGCCGGAGTCGATGACGTTCATGCCGTACTTGGCCATGATGTAGGCGATGGTGCCGCCGCCGCCCGCGTTGACGCGGCCGAGCTCGCAGGTCTGGAAGTCCACGCCGGCCTCGTCCATGATGTCGCGGACGAGGGCCACGTACTCGGCGTCGGCGTCGTTTGAACCGCCCTTGCCGCGGCTGCCCGTGTACTTGTTAAAGCACAGGCCACGACCCATAAAGGCGGCGTTCTTGGTTTCGAACTTGCCGGCATAGCCCGGGTCGAAGCCGGCAGACACGTCGGAGGAGAGCATGCGGCTGCGGGCGAGTGCGCGGCGTAGGGTCAGCGGGCTATCCTCGCCGGCGAGCGTCATGATCTCGGCGACGGTGTTCTCGAAGAAACGGCTCGTCATGCCGGTGGCACCTACGGAGCCGATCTCCTCCTTATCGACGATGAGCGTGATGCTCGTGCGCTCGACATTGGCCACATTGATCTGGGCGAGCATGGAGGGGTAGGCGCAGACGCGGTCGTCGTGGCCATAGCCCAAAATCATGGAGCGGTCGAGGCCCATGTCGCGGGCGGGGCCGGCGGGCACGACCTCGATCTCGGCGGAGAGGAAGTCCTCCTCCTCGACGTCGTACTGCTCCTTGAGGATGTCCAGGAACATCTGCTTGACGGGCTCCTTGGGAGCGTCCTTGTCGTCCTCATCGAACTTGACGGGGCGGCCGCCCACGATCACGTCGAGGATCTCGGCGTCGACGGCGTCCTTGGCGGGCTTGGACATCTGCTCGCTCGAGAGGTGGATCAGCAGGTCGGAGATGGTAAAGACCGGATCGTCCGCCTTGTCGCCGATGTTGATGTCGACGGTGGTGCCGTCCTTTTTGCAGATGACGCCTACAAGTGCAAGCGGGGAGGCCACCCAGTGGTAGCTCTTGACGCCGCCGTAGTAGTGCGTGTCGAGGTAGGCCATGTCGCCGGCCTCGAAGGCGGGATTTTGCTTGAGGTCCAGGCGCGGCGAGTCCACGTGGGCGCCCAGGATGTTAAAGCCCTGCTCGAGCGGGGTGGTGCCCAGGTTGACGAGCATAAGGTCCTTGCCGTGGTTGGCGGCGTACACCTTGTCGCCTGCCTTGAGCTCGCGGCCTTCGGCGATCACGGTCTCCAGATTGACGTAGCCCGCCTCCTCGGCCATCTTGATGCCGGTCTTGACGCACAGGCGCTCGGTCTTGTTTTCGCTCAAAAACTGCTTATAGCCGCGGCAAAGCTCCTCGAGCTCCTCGACTTGCTGTGGCGTGTACTTTTTCCATGCGCAGGGACGCTCCATGACGCAGGCTCCTTTCGGATCGATCGTGCTGGTTGATGTACCGTGAGCCATCGTATCACGCGCGGGCTCGCGGTGGCAGGGGAGCTTGATGTGTGGTGGCCGCGGGGCAGGGAGCGTGTAAACTGGTGTGAGCAAACCGTGCCCAGCCCAAAGCGAGGTATTCAATATGTCTGACAAGCGCCGCACCTTTGCCGTTATTGACGGCAACTCGCTCATGCACCGCGCCTTCCACGCCGTGCCGCCGACCATGAACGCGCCGGACGGTCGCCCCACCAACGCGATCTTTGGCTTTCTGAACATGTTTCTCAAGATGATCGACGCCTTTAACCCCGACGGTGTGGTCGTGGCGTTTGACAAGGGCAAGCCGCGCGTACGCATGGAGATGCTGCCGCAGTATAAGGCGCAGCGTCCGCCCATGGATCCCGATCTGCACGCGCAGTTTCCGATGGTCAAGGAGCTGCTCACGGCGCTCAACGTGCCGATTCTGCAGTCCGAGGGCTGGGAAGGCGACGATATCCTGGGAACCATGGCGCGCCTGGGTGAGGAGGCAGGCTGCGACATGCTGCTGGTGACCGGCGACCGCGACATGTATCAGCTTGTGACCGAGCACGTCAACGTGGTCTCGACCCGCAAGGGCCTGTCCGACGTAGCGATTATGACGCCCGAGAGCGTGGATGACCTGTATCACGGCATTACGCCGGCGCTCGTGCCCGATTTTTACGGCCTGAAGGGCGATACGTCGGACAACATTCCCGGCGTACCGGGCATCGGCCCCAAAAAGGCGAGCGCGCTCATTGCGCAGTACGGCAGCTTGGACGAGGTCATCGCGCATGCTGACGAGGTCAAGGGCAAGATGGGCGAGAACCTGCGTGCGCACATCGACGATGCGCTGCTGAGCCGCAAGGTCGCAACCATTCGCACCGATGCGCCTGTCGAGCTCGATTTTGACGAAACGTCCTTCCCGGCGTTTTCTGCCGACGAAGTGTCCGCGGCGCTGGGCACGCTCGGCATTACGGCCATGCAGAACCGTTTCTTGGCATTGATCGGTGGCGAGGGTGGGGCTGCGGCCGCTGCAAGCACGTTTGAGATTCCCCCCGTTATGCGCGCTGCCGCCGGCGATGCCGAGGCGCTCGCTGCTGCTGCCGACGAGATCGCTCGTGCGATCGAGGCAGGCGAGTGGATTGCCGCCGTGGTGGACGATGACAAGGAGGAGGGCGCGCTTTTTGGCCTGACGCGCACGCTGTGGCTGGCGACGTCCAGGGGGCTGCTTGCGCTTGAGGAGGGCGACGGCGGTACCACTGCCGTGGTTGATGGCTTCAATTTCGCCCACGGCGTGATTGTCGGTGTGCTTGCGCGCCTGTTTATGGAGGGCCGCGTGGCGAGCCCGGATATGAAAGCGCTGCTGCATGAGCTTTCGCCCATCGATTCTTCCGAGCCCGAGCTCATGGATCCGCTGGCAGTCGACTCCATGCGCATCTTCGACACCGTGGTCGCCGCCTACCTGTTGGATTCCGACCGCTCCGAGTTTGACGAGGCGTATCTGGCCGATACCTATCTGCAGATGGCGCTGCCTGCGGTGCGCGGTGCGGAGGGTGCTAGCGAGGATGCTCCTGCGCCCGCCGCTCGCACGGCGGCCTTGACGCTGGCACTGGTCGCACCACTGCGCGACCGCATGGCACGCGAGAACGCCGCCAACGTGTTCGATGGCATCGAGATGCCGCTCGTTCCGGTACTTGCCAAGATGGAGCGCGCGGGCATGCTCGTGGACCCCGACCGCCTGCACAGTCTGTCCGAGGGCTTGGCGACCCAGATTACCGAGGTCGAGCGCAGCATTCGCGACCTGGCGGGTGATGAGACATTTAACATCGGTAGCCCTATGCAGCTCTCGCACGTGCTGTTTGACGTTATGGGGCTTCCGACCAAGGGCCTCAAAAAGACCAAGCGCGGCTACTATTCGACCAACGCCAAGGTGCTGAGCGATCTTGCCCGTGACCACGAAATCGTGCGCCTGATCTTGGATTGGCGTGAGAAGTCCAAAATCAAGTCCACCTATCTGGACACGCTGGGACCGCTGCGCCGCGGTGACGGTCGCGTGCACACCACGTACAACCAGACCATCACGGCAACGGGTCGTCTGTCCTCGAGCGACCCGAACCTGCAGAACATCCCGACGCGCTCTGAGCTGGGCCGTACCGTCAAGACGGCGTTTTCGGCAGGCGAGGGAAGCGTCTTTTTGGCGGTGGACTACTCGCAGATCGAGCTGCGTCTGCTGGCACATCTCTCAGGTGACGAGCACCTGGTACGCGCCTTTAACGAGGGCGAGGACTTCCATGCCGAGACGGCGGCACGCGTGTTTGGCGTGCCGGTGTCCGAGGTAACGCCCGACTTGCGCAGTCGCGCCAAGGCCGTGAACTTTGGCATTGTGTATGGTCAGCAGGCCTACGGCCTGTCGCAGTCGCTGCATATCTCGATGGCCGAGGCGCGCGACATGATCGACCGCTACTACGAGGCCTACCCGGGCGTGCGCACGTTCCTCGACAACGTGGTGGCGCGTGCCAAGCAGACGGGTTATGCCGAGACCATGTACGGCCGCCGTCGCCACATTCCGGAGCTCAAGGCCAAAAATCCGCAACTCCGCGGCTTTGGCGAGCGCACGGCCATGAACCACCCCATGCAGGGCACCGCCGCCGACATCATCAAGATCGCGATGGCCCGCGTAAGCCGCCGTCTGGAAGAAGAGGGCTTTGCCGCCCACATGATCCTGCAGGTACACGACGAACTGGACTTTGAGTGCCCGGTCGAAGAAGTCGAACGCCTGACCGCCATGGTTCAAGACGTCATGGAGCACGTAGTAGACCTACGCGTACCGTTGATCGCCGAAGCCAGTACCGGCATAACCTGGGCAGACGCGAAATAGGAAAGCAACCACAGTTCCAAAGTAACCAAAAACAGAAGGACGCCCCTCATCAACAAGGAGCGTCCTTCGTTCAATAAATTCAGCCAAAGTATCTAGGCGCCAAGACGCTATCTTGGCGGCAAGCAAGTCACCGCAGGACCTGGCCGGGCGAGGCGGGTAAGTTTTTCGTAGATTCCGCACGAGCCGGAAAGCACTTAATGTGCTTTCCGAGCGAGCCCAGGACCTGACCGAGCGAAAAACTTACCCGCCTCGCCCGGCCAGGTCCGACGAGCCACGTTAACGAGCCGCCAAGATGGCGTCGATGAGCGTCAGTACGCCCCCGTCGTTGTTGCTCGGAATGCGCCACTTAGCATGCGCGTTCATATGCTCCTCGGCATTGTCCACGATAAAGCTATGTCCGACACGCTCCAGCATGGGGATATCGTTGTAGGTGTCGCCCACGGCGGCGGCGTCGGCGATATCGATCCCGAGCTGCTCGCACAGGTGCGCGACGCCAGCGCCCTTGTCGACACCCAGGTTCATAAAGTCGATCCACTCACGGCCCGCATTGGTGACATAGAGTTGGTCCGAGAATGCCGGGCTGTAGTCCTCGCGAAACGCTGGCTCGGCATCGTAGGCGGGGAAGAAGATCGAAATCTTGTTGGATTCGACGTCAATGCCCTCAAAGCTATCGACGTAGTTGATCGTGTTGTAGTAGACGCTGATCTCGTCGTGGTATTGATGGTCGCGGGCAAGTACGTAGAACTCGTCAAAGCAGCACAGGACGGGGACAGCGCGCGGATCCTCCGAGGCGCGGCTCAAGACCTGCTGATACAGCGCCACATCGATAGCGCTCTTATAGATGTAGTTGCCGCGATATATCACGCACGCACCGTTATCGGGACAAAAGGCGAGGCGGTTCTTGATGCCCTCGAACATCTCTTCGAGCTTGGGGGCGGGACGTCCGCTGGCGGGGCAGAATACGATGCCGGCTTCGGCGAGCTTGTCCAGGCGTTCGTCAAGGCCTTGCGGCAGCACGCGCTCGTCGGTCAGCAGCGTCTTGTCCATGTCGACGGCGATGAGCTTAATGTTTCCGATATTGGCGTCCGATTCGTAAGTTTGCATAAAAGCGAGCCTTTCGTTTCGAAATTGTTTCAGACGTTATAACCATCAACTCGTAGTCAGGCGTATTTTCGCAGGATTGGCGCGCGTTTGCATCTTCATTCACAAAGTAATGAAAAAACTTTTCAGAAATATGAATTTGTCGCTTGTACAGCAGGCACTTTAGCGTAATATAGCGACCATCGAAAACGGAGACGGAAAAACAACCGTTTACCGAGGAAAAGGTACCGTTTACGATATAAGAATTGCGCCCGGCGATAGGTGAAAGGAGAGGCAGATGCAGTTCGTAAAGATCATCACTACTGCAGACAATGCCATCCGACGCCAGCGCGCAATTTCCCGACGACGATAACAATCGTCTCTGTCCGCATGGGGCGAATTGCCTCAACAGAGTCATTTTGAGGTCGTTGGGTTTTAGCACGACATTGCTGCATGTTTCTAGGGCATGTATGTGCTGATTTTTGCTATTTAACCTGATATTGCACGGTATATGACCTTGAAATGACTTGCAACTGACCGATGTTCTAACTAGCTACCAAGGGCGAAAGGAAACAGCCATGAGCAAGGAAAAAGTCGTTCTCGCATATTCCGGTGGTCTTGATACATCCGTATGTGTCAAATGGCTCCAGGACGAGAAAAATCTCGATGTCGTTTGCGTCTGCGGCAACGTGGGCCAGGAGGAGACCGGCCTGGATGCCAAGAAGCAGAAGGCGCTCGACCTGGGCGTTCTCGATTGCCAGGTGCTCGACCTGCGCGACGAGTTCTCCGATGAGTTCCTGACTAAGGCCATCGCCGCAAATTCCATGTACGAGAACAAGTACCCGCTGCTCTCCGCTCTGTCTCGCCCGCTGCTCGCCAAGAAGCTTGTCGAGGTCGCTCACGGGTTTGGCGCGACCTACGTCGCCCACGGCTGCACCGGCAAGGGTAACGACCAGGTTCGTTTTGAGGCTGCGGTCAAGGCCCTCGACCCCGAGCTTAAGGTTATCGCCCCCGTTCGCGAGTGGGATCTGAAGTGCCGTCCCGACGAGGTCGCCTATGCCCACGCCCACAACGTGCCGGTTCCCGAGGGTGCCAACGACAACCCCTATTCCATCGACGACAACCTGTGGGGTCGTGCCATTGAGTGTGGCCACCTGGAGGACCCCTGGAATGAGCCGCTCGACGACGCCTGGGTTATGACCAAGAATCCCGAGGACACGCCCGACACCCCGACGTATACCGAGATTGAGTTTGAGGTCGGCAAGCCCGTCGCCGTCGACGGCAAGAAGATGAAGCTCTCCGAGATCGTCATCGCCCTCAATAAGATTGCGGGCGACAACGGCTTTGGCCGTCTCGACCTGGTCGAGGATCGTCTGGTGGGCCTCAAGAGCCGCGAGTGCTATGAGGTTCCCGGCGCCCTGACGCTCATTACCGCCCATAAGGCACTCGAGGACATTTGCGTTGAGGGCGACCTGCTCAAGACTAAGATTAAGCTCGAGCAGGATTGGGCCACCGCCGTGTACAACGGCCAGTGGTACAGCCCACTCAAAAACGCGCTCGACGCCTTTATGGCCGACACCCAGAAGTTCGTGACCGGCACCGTCCGTCTGAAGTTCTTTAAGGGCAACTGCCATGTCGTCGGCCGCAAGAGCCCCTTCAGCCTCTACGACTACGGTCTGGCCACCTACGACCGCGACACCACGTTTGACGAGAAGGCTAGCGCTGGCTTTATCGAGATCGATACGCTGTCGCTCAAGACGTGGGCTAAGGTCCAGGGTCCCAGCTCTGCTGCCGCCCAGGCTTAAGCCTCCCTTTCCTTGGTATTCGCGCGGCCCATCCGCGTGATACATAACGGGCGCACGGGGTCCCTACCTTTCGTTATGCTTGCTGACACTTCTTAACATCGGTGGCCCCTACGTTCCGCCCGCGTATTTGATGCCGCGTCTGCGGCTGAGTCCGAGCCCCGCCGGGGTTATCCGGCGGGGCTCCTTCTATCAATTTGGCGGCTCTGCGCCTATATATATGAGGAGTATCCATTATGTTCCATGCTATCGCGCATGCTTTACTTGCCCTCGTGCCCGAGTTCGATGCTGCAAAGGTCGAGGACGTCCCTATGAGCCTGAAGGCCTGGATCGATGATTCGCAGGGCAACATCCGGAGGGAGACGTTGGGCGCCAAGTGCATGGTGCGTCACTTCTTTGCAAATTAGCTACATGGCCCAGCGCACGGCAGGGAGTGTGTAAAACTAGCGGTTGAAAAATCGCTTTAGCGACAGGGCGCATTGCTTTGGGCGCTTGTTTTGGTATTTGGAGAAAGGAGACGGTTCCATGGCTCTTTGGGGCGGTCGTTTTGAGGCGGGCGTGGCCGAGGTCACGCAGGAGTTTGGCGCGTCGCTGCCGGTCGACAAACATCTCTATAAGCAGGATATCGCCGGATCTAAGGCACATGCCAAGATGCTGGCGGCCCAGGGCATTATCAGCGCCGAGGACGAGCAGGCGATTGCCGAGGGTCTGACCGCAATCGAACAGGATATCGATGCCGGCAACTTCACCTTCGATATCAACGACGAGGACATTCATATGTCCATCGAGAGCGAGCTGACGCGTCGCATCGGCGAGGCTGGTAAGCGCCTGCATACCGGGCGTTCGCGCAACGACCAAGTTGCGACCGATACGCGCCTGGGCGTCAAGGCGCTGGCCAAGGAGCTCATGGAGGCCAATCTTGAACTGCGTCATGTGCTGGTGGATGCGGCTAAAAAGTACGACAAGGTGATTCTGCCGGGTTACACGCACATGCAGCATGCTCAGCCCGTGCTGCTGTCGCACCATCTGCTGGCGTATTCCTGGATGTTCGTGCGCGACTTTACACGCCTGAAGGTCGCCTTTGATGCTGCCGACAACTGCCCGCTGGGCGCTGCCGCGCTTGCCGGTACGAGCTATCCGCTCGATCGTCAGATGACGGCCGCCGAACTTGGCTTTGCGGGCGTGATCCCCAACTCGCTCGATGCGGTTTCCGACCGTGATTTCCTCCTCGACCTGCATTACGCCGGCTCCGTCATGGCGATGCACTTGTCGCGTCTTTCCGAGGAGATCGTGCTGTGGTCGAGCTCCGAATTTGGCTTTATCACGCTTTCCGACTCCTACTCCACTGGCTCGTCCATCATGCCGCAGAAGAAGAACCCCGATTTTGCCGAGCTTATCCGCGGCAAGAGCGGCCGAGTCTATGGCAACCTGGTGCAGCTGCTCGTGACCATGAAGGGCCTGCCGCTTGCTTATAACAAGGACTTGCAGGAGGACAAGGAGGGCGCCCTCGATACCGCCCATACGCTCATGCAGTGCCTGTCCGTTATGGCCGGTATGATTTCGACCTGGACCGTCAACGAGGATGCCATGGCGCGCGAGTGCGGTGTGGGGCACCTTGCCGCCACCGATGTTGCCGATTACCTGGCCAAGCGTGGCCTGCCGTTCCGCGAGGCACATGCCGTGGTGGGCCATTTGGTCCTGATGTGTGAGAAGCGCGGCTGCAACCTTGAGGACCTGCCGTTTGAGGTGTTCCAGGAGGCGAGTCCGCTCTTTGAGCACGACATTACCGAGGCGCTCGACATCCCGTCGATTGTCGCCGCGCGCACGACCGAGGGCGGCACCGCCCCTGCCGCCGTTGCCGTGCAGCTGCAGCGTGCCGAGGCACAGCTTGAGGCCGACAAAGGCGTGTTTGGATCGCTGACCAAGGTCGTCGAAATGGGCCACGGGGTAAAGTAGGGGTTTGGCTGAAGCTGTTTTGGCCATTATTTATTGATAAATCGTTGTTGCTTTACGGACGTCTGCTGATGTGGGCGTCCGTATTTTGTTGCTATGGGGGAGGGGCTTGTCGAGAACTTCTGTAGGACCTTTGGGCAGGTTGTGAAGGGGGTACGTTCACGGGCGGCAACCGACCGTCCGCTCGGTTCGATGCGGTTGATGTGCGGTCGGATGGTACTCTAATCGGGCCTCGAAACAGAAGTGACACAAATGGAACGTTTTAATAAATTGTAACGTTTCAAAAAACAGCTTTTTGTTTAACTGCAGCTAAAACTCTGTTACGATGCAGTCCGGGCGGGTGCCGGAATGGGACTTGGGCACGCGCGAACCTACTTGAAAGGCTACCTTATGGCTATCGAGAAGACCTTCATCATGATTAAGCCCGACGCTGTGCGCGATCGTAAGATCGGCGAGATCGTCGCTCGCATTGAGCGTAGCGGCCTTGTCATCGAGCGCATGGAGATGACCACGCTCGAGCGCGCTACCGTCGAGGAGCACTACGCCCATCTGGCCGACAAGCCCTTCTTTGGTGGTCTCTGTGACTTTATGACGAGCGGCCCGGTCGTTAAGATGGTCGTTTCCGGTCTCTCCGCTGTCTCCAAGATGCGCACCCTTATGGGTGCTACCAACCCGCTTGATGCTGCTCCCGGCACCATTCGCGGCGACTTCGCTGTCGATGTCAACGCTAACGTAATCCACGGCTCCGACTGCTTGGAGAACGCCGAGATCGAGATCAAGCGCTTCTTTGGCTAAACCAGCTTTGACTCCTTAAAGCTGTTAGCGTGTGGCTTTGGCGCCGCGGAATTCCATCCGCGGCGCCCTTTTTATTCCAGTAGATTTTTGGTAACCGCTTAGAAATCTACTAAAGAGCCCCCGCCCGGATGTTTCTTCCGGGCGGGGGCTGGCGTTAGCGTATGGCTTTGTAGGTCTTTAGGCCTCGTCGACGACCTTGAGGCCGCGCGTGTGGTCGATCTCGTTGAGGAGGTTAACGCGACGCTCATGACGACCGCCCTCAAACTCGGCGTCGAGCCACTCGTCGACAATCATCTTGGCGAGCTCGGAGCCCACGACGCGGGCGCCAAAGGCGAGCACGTTGGTATTGTTGTGCATGCGGGAGAGCTTGGCGCTGAAGGGCTCGGAGCACACGACGGCGCGAACACCTTCGACCTTGTTGGCGGCCAGGCTGATGCCGACGCCGGTACCGCAGATCAGGATACCCAGGTCGACGTCACCGTTGGCAACGGCCTTACCCACCTTGTAGCCGGCGATGGGGTAATCAAAGCTCTCGGAGGTGTCGGTTCCAAAGTTCACGACCTCGCAGCCGCGCTCCTTCAGGTGCTCGGAAATGATGTTCTTGAGCTCGACGGCGGCATGGTCGTTGCCGATACCAATCTTCATGAGTGGTTCCTCTCTGGTCCGTGCGGCGGAATTGCTAAAGGTTTTACCGCGTTCGACTGCATGATAGCGCGACTTTTGTGTAAACGCTCGGGCGTTTTTTGGTCAAACGCTTTAGCATGCAACAAGACCGGCTTTTCATGAATGAATGCCGTCAGATTGCGCTTAAGCGCCGTCCGTCGGAACCATGGTTGCGGTTTCTGATGCATTGTTATCAAATAAAAGAGTTAACTCTTTTTGAGAGCCCAGTCCGTTATACAAGTAGGAGATACCTATGCCTGCCGATTCCCTTCGTGATACCGCGTTTTGCGATGTTTTGAACCGCGAGCTTGTCTGTGCGCTCGGCTGCACCGAGCCTATTGCCGTTGCCTATGCAGCGGCGCTGGCGAGCCAGACGCTCGGTTGCGAACCCGATCATATGGATGTCGCCTGCTCGGGCAACATCATCAAGAACGTTAAGAGCGTGACCGTGCCCAATTCGGGCGGTATGCACGGTATTGAGGCGGCGGCCGTGCTGGGTGCCGTGGGCGGCGACGCCAAGAGCGCGCTTGAGGTGCTCGAGAGCGTTGACGATAAAGACCGTGCTCGTGTGGCCGAGCTCCTCGCCGATGCCGGCTACTGCGATGTGTCGCTTGTCGAGGGTGTGCCCAACCTCTACATCAAGGTGACTGCCACAGCCGGGGGCCATACCGCAGTCGTCGAGATTACCGACCACCACACCAATGTCACGTGCCATACGCTCGACGGTATTCCGGTATGCGGCAAGTCGGCGGGGGAGTGTGCCGCCTGCGCCGAGCGCGTTATGGCCGAGCGTGCGGCAGATAGCGCTGACACGCCCATGTCGATTGAGTCCATCATCGACTTTATTGAGGACGGCGACATCGATGGTGCCCGCGCTGCCGTTGAGCGTCAGATTGAGCTGAACGGCGCGATCAGCGCCGAGGGCCTGGCGCACGCTTGGGGTGCCGAGGTTGGCCGCACGCTGCTGGGTGCTCGTGCCGATGACGTCGCCTGCCGTGCCCGCGCCCGTGCGGCCGCCGGGTCCGACGCCCGCATGAACGGCTGTGCGCTGCCGGTCGCCATTGTGTGCGGCTCGGGCAACCAGGGCATTACCTGCGCACTGCCCGTTATGGAGTATGCCGAGTACCTGCGCTGCGACCACGATCGCCTGGTGCGCGCCGTGATGCTGTCCGATCTTATCGCTGTGCATATCAAGAGCTATATTGGTGCGCTCTCGGCGTTTTGCGGTGCTATTTGCGCCGCGTGTGGCGCCGGCGCTGCGATTACCTGGCTGTGTGGTGGCACGCGCGAGCAGATTGGCGCGACGGTTTCGAACACACTCGGTAACGTGGGCGGCATCGTGTGCGATGGCGCCAAGGCAAGCTGTGCCGCCAAGATTTCCGCTGCCGTTGATGCGGCGATTCTAGGTCACGATATGGCCATGCAGGGTCGTGGCTTCCGCGCCGGCGAGGGCCTGATCCAGGATACCGTCGAGCAGACAATCGCCAGCATGGGCTACGTGGGCCGTGTGGGTATGAAAGATACCGATGTCGAGATCCTCAACATCATGATCGGCAAGACTCGAGTCTGTTAGTTACGCGGTTTTACCAAACCGCGTAACCAGTCGACGCTGCAAACGCCCCTAAGCGGCAATCTGCCTTTCAATCGTCGGGCATGGCCAGAAGGCCTATGCCCTCCTCTTTCAAGGCACATTGCTCGCTTAGGGGCGTTTTCGCTGACTTATGCTCAACCTGCGGCGCTATTTTGTTTGGTGGGAGGGGTCCTATGACAGTTCGTCGGCTACTTGGTGTTCGTAGAAGGCTTCTACTACGGCGTTGAAATCGCGGGCGAAGTCTTCCATGGTTCCGTGCCAGGTGGCTCGGCCGGGTTTTCCCTGGCCAACATAGGCAGTTTGAATGCCGCAGGCGGGGCTAGGGAAGTCGCGCTTGGGATCGTTGCCCACCATAAGGACCTCGTGTGGGTCGAGTCCCATCACCTGAAGCTGCTCGAGATAGTAGGTGGCATCGGGCTTGCAGCGGGTGGTGTTTCCCATGTGCGTGACGAGCTCAAAGGGGGCGTCGGCCAGGTCGCCCCAACCCATGCGGCACTCGATGGCCCCCTGGGGAAAGCTGGGGTTGGTAAAGAGCGCGCAGCGCAGTCCTGCGTCCTGTACGGCCTGGAGAGCGGCGTGTGCGCCCGGCATGGCGTGGGCGTTGATGACATCGTCGTTCTTGTACGGAAGCACTTCGCGGTCGTAGTAGGTAAACGCCTCGTAGATGAGGGGATCGGAGAGGCAGATGCCGCATCGGCGCTCGACCTCGGTGCGGTAAAATTCAAGATTGGTGCGGTTGTCCGTGCCGCTTCGGCGGTTGGCGTTGAGGTCGACCAGAATGGTGCCGAGGCGCGCCATCGTGCCACCGCGGCTGCGGCGTCCGATATCCGCGAGCATCGACGAGACATCCTTAAAATAGCGAAGGATGAACGCGTTGAGGTTGATGCTAAGAAGCGTCTCGTCCATATCGAAAACGACTGCTTTGAGCACGCGGGCACCTTTCTCGATAAATCGTTCCAGAATCGTTGCTCCGGATACTTTACCCCAAAGCCGTATGCCTAACTGCCTATCGTCAACTTATGGGGACGGTCGTCCACAAGATTGCGAAAAAGTCTCCATACGAGTAAAAAATCGCAGTTCACGCTTGAAATCGAAATGATTTCCCCGTAACCTATACGAACGTGATTGCATAAGCGTCACATTAGTATCTGTCGGCTCCCGAGTGTTCCTAAACGTTGTGTGCTTGTCGCACCCTTCTGTAGGTCCTAGCAATCGGGGCCCCGTAGTTCGAAAGGGGTCCACCTTTGAGTGAGATTCAGAACTCGTCCATTTTCTCTCTTGACGATGTCAACGAGGAGGAGATGAACAACCTCATCGACGGTACGATTACCGACTTTGATGAGGGCGATCTCGTTAACGGCACTGTCGTTAAGATCGAGCATGACGAGGTGCTCGTTGACATCGGATTCAAGTCCGAGGGCGTTATCCCGGTCCGCGAGCTGTCCATCCGCAAGGACGCTAACCCTGCAGACATCGTTGCACTCGGTGATCCCATCGAGGCTCTGGTTCTCCAGAAGGAGGACAAGGATGGTCGTCTGGTACTGTCCAAGAAGCGTGCCGAGTACGAGCGTGCTTGGAACCGCATCGAGGAGAAGTTCAACTCCGGCGAGAACGTCGAGGGCGAGGTTATCGAAGTTGTCAAGGGCGGCCTGATCCTCGACATCGGCCTGCGTGGCTTCCTGCCCGCTTCCCTCGTCGACCTCCGTCGCGTCAAGGACCTCACCTCCTACATGGGCACCCGCATCGAGGCCCGCGTCATCGAGATGGACCGCAACCGCAACAACGTCGTCCTCTCCCGTCGCGTCGTGCTCGAGGAGTCCCGTAAGGCTGAGCGCTCCGAGATCCTGTCCAAGCTCAAGTCTGGTATGCGTCTCCAGGGCACCGTTTCCTCCATCGTCGACTTCGGCGCCTTCGTCGACCTCGGCGGTATCGACGGCCTCATCCACATCTCCGAGCTCTCCTGGAACCACGTCAACCATCCTTCCGAGGTTGTCAAGGTCGGCCAGGAGGTCGAGGTCGAGGTTCTCGACGTCGATCTCAACCGCGAGCGCATCTCCCTGGGTCTCAAGCAGACCACCGAGGATCCGTGGCGCGCACTGGTCAAGAAGTACCCCGTCGGCGCCATCGTCGAGGGCACTGTGACCAAGCTTGTCCCGTTCGGCGCTTTCGTCGACCTGGGCGAGGGCATCGAGGGCCTGGTGCACATCTCCGAGATGGCCAACAAGCACGTCGATCAGCCTTCTCAGGTCACCCATGTGGGCGACAAGGTTCAGGTCAAGGTCATGGAGATCGACCTCGACCGTCGTCGTATCTCCCTGTCCATGAAGTCTGCTGCTGAGACTCTGGGCGTCGAGATCGAGGTTACCCCGCTGCCTTCCGAGAAGAAGGACGAGGAGACCGACGCCGAGTAAATCGGTTTGACGATCACTTGTTTAAGGGATCCGTCCGTAATGGACGGATCCCTTTTTGCATTTGGCGCCGAGATGCGCAATGCTGCCGGGCTGTCCACAGGCTATTGGATTGTCGGTGCATGAAAAAATGCCGACATCCCGCCTCGGGGAGGAGGCGGGAACACACCGAGTAGACGGAGGGGTGCGGAGCGCAGTCGCGTCTCGACTGACGACGTTGCCCATCGACAGGACCATTGTAACGCATGGCGGTTCTTGGTTTATCGTGTCGAGCGTTTGCGTTGTGCCATTGCCTGCGGCAACGGTGTGTTACACTCTTGCACTGCTGAGTGGGCCAGACGGTCGCGCGATGTGCTGCTTGCAGTACGCGTGAGGAAAGTCCGGGCTCCAGAGGGCGGGATGCCGGCTAACGGCCGGGCGGAGTGATCCGACGGAAAGCGCCGCAGAAAAGAAGACTCCCACCTGCGCCGCAAGGCGTAAAGGGAAAAGCTGAAACGGTGGTGTAAGAGACCACCAGCGTCGTGGCAACACGGCGGCTTGGCAAGCCCCATCCGGAGCAAGCGCGAATAGGAACGCTATGGGCCGGCCCGGTCCGCGTTCGGGTAGCGTGCGTGGAGCTGCACGGTAACGTGCAGACAAGATAAATGACCGTTCACGACAGAACCCGGCTTATAGGCCCACTTGGCAACTATGTTGACGCTGCGAACCCGTCAGCGCGGCAATCTGCCTTTCAAGCCTTCGGGCATGACCATAAGGTCAATGCCCTTGTCTTTCAAGGCACCTTGCTCGCGCTGACGGGTTCTCGCTGTTGGTGACGGTATCATTGGCGTTTCCGTTCTATTTACCGAGGTTATCGGTACGGCCTTTGCCGTATTATTGAGGCTGTTTGTTGCTTTGCTTGTTGTTGAGGGGCTTTGTTGGACAGCTATTTAACTCTGCAATCAAATATTGAGGTTTCGGGCGAGTTTGTGGACCGCAAGAGCCGATTTATTGCCCAGCTGGTCCATATTGAGTCCGAGGATGAGGCGAATGCCTTTATCGAGATGGTTCGCAAGCGTCATTACGACGCTCGACACAATGTTCCCGCGTGGATTTTGGTCGATGGACGCGAGCGCCAGAGCGATGATGGTGAGCCGAGCCGCACGAGCGGTATGCCGACGCTCGAGGTGTTGCGCGGCGCAGAGCTCAAAAATGTTTGCTGCGTGGTGACGCGCTATTTTGGTGGCACGCTGTTGGGACCTGGTGGCTTGGTGCGCGCCTATACTGCGGCGACGCAGGCGGCGGTGGCAGCTGCTCGGGAGGCCGGGCAGATTGTCGAGATGACGAGTGTCGTGCCTGTTGACGTGCATGTGGCCTATCCGCAGTATGAGCAGGTGCTTCGTTTGGCGCAGGATTCGGGTGCCAAGGTTTCGGATACCGATTACGCGGATGCCGTGACACTTCACTTGGTGTTTAAGGCGGGGGAGCAGGAGCTATTTTGCGCCAAGATGCGCGAGCTTATGGCGGGGCGCGAGGAGATCGAGGTCGGCGCTCCCGAATTTGCCGAGTTCTAATGGCGACGGCCGGCGTGCTTTTGGATGGATCCCAAGCGCGCCGGCCGTCGTTTTCTGTTGCTGCCGTTTACTCGGCGAGCTGCTTTAGCACATCGCAGGCGATCTCGACGGCATCGTCGATGCAACCAGGACAGCTGCGGAGCGGACCCTTATCCGATCCGACGCCCTTGAGCGTGCCGCAGACGGTCGTTGTGTTCTTCGTTTTAAAACGCTTGGCGATTTCGCGCGACAGCTTGTAGGTCTGGCCCTTGGTCTTGGGGTTTTCCATGCCGTCGCTCATTACAAAACCCATGATGGCCACGGCGCCCGAGATGGCGCCGCAGGTTTCGGTCATGCCGCCCATGCCGGCGCCAAAGCCCTCGGTGAGGGTAAAGGCGACCTGGGGGTCGAGTCCGACGGCAGGTGCGAGCGTGCAGGCGACGGCCTGGGCGCAGTTGAAGCCACGGGCATGGTATTCGGCAGCCTGAGCCTGACAGGCGGTGATGTCGAGCTGGGCCGTATCGATTTGCTTCATCGTTGTCTCCTTAGTCACGGTGTACCCGCCTATGGTACCCATGACGGTGCGTGTAATCATCGAGAGCTTCATGGATGCCTCATTTTTATCTATCGAGCAAATGCCCAAGGCTTGAGATAAATACCCCTGATCAATTTGTCCCATAACCTACCTTGGGGATGGGTTGAGAGGGGTGCAGGGTAGCGGTATCGTGAACCGAATAAAAACAAAACCCAAGTAAGGGAGTTGGATATGAGCGAGCAGACCATCGGTACGACATGTGTTCAGGGCGGGTATCACCCGGGAGATGCGGAGCCGCGCCAGGTGCCCATCTACCAGTCCACCACGTGGAAGTACGACACGTCCGAGCACATGGGCAAGCTGTTTGACCTGGAGGAGTCGGGCTATTTCTACAGCCGTCTGCAGAATCCCACGTGCGATTTGGTTGCCGCCAAGATCTGCGAGATGGAGGGCGGCACCGCAGCGATGCTCACGAGCTCGGGCATGGCCGCGAACTTCCTCGCGATCTTTAACGTTGCCGGCGCCGGCGATCACGTGGTCGCGAGCTCCGCCATCTACGGCGGTACCTACAACCTGTTGGCTCACACCATGGGTCGTATGGGCTTGACCTGCACGTTCGTTGCCCCCGACTGCACCGACGAGGAGCTCGAGGCAGCCTTCCAGCCCAACACCAAGCTTGTCTTTGGCGAGACGATTGCTAACCCCGCCCTTGCCGTGCTCGATATTGAGCGCTTTGCCAAGGCCGCGCACGACCACGGCGTACCGCTGATGGTCGACAACACCTTCCCGACGCCCGTGATGTGCCGTCCCTTTGAGTGGGGCGCCGACATCGTCACGCACTCCACCACTAAGTACATGGATGGCCATGCGGCCTACCTGGGTGGCGTGATCGTCGACCATGGCCAGTTTGACTGGATGGCCCATGCGGACAAGTTCCCGGGTCTCACCACGCCTGACGAGAGCTACCACGGCGTGACCTATGCCGAGAAGTTCGGTCGCGAGGGCGCCTTTATTACCAAGGCCACTGCGCAGCTTATGCGCGACCTCGGCCCCATGCAGAACCCGCAGGCGGCGTTCTTCCTGAACAGCTCGCTCGAGAGCCTGCACGTGCGCATGCCGCGCCATTGTGAGAATGGTCTGGCGGTCGCCAAGTTCCTGCAGAGCCACCCCAAGGTACGCTTCGTGAGCTATCCGGGCCTGGAGGGCGACAAGTACTATGACATCGCTCAGAAGTACATGCCCAACGGTACTTGCGGCGTCGTGAGCTTTGGCTTTAACGGTGGTCGCGCGGCGGCCGAGACCTTTATGAAGAGCCTTAAGCTCGCCCAGATCGCCACGCACGTGGCCGACGCCCGCACCTGCTGCTTGCATCCGGCAAACGCCACCCATCGCCAAATGAACGATGAGGAGCTCATCGCCTGCGGCATCTCTGCCGACATGGTACGCCTGTCGTGCGGTCTCGAGGACACGGCCGATCTGATTGCCGACCTTGAGCAGGCGCTCGAGCAGTGCTAGGCTAGCGTTCGCACGAGGCGCCGATGCTGGCAGAAAGCTTCGACGACCTTTCGTTCCGATTCCGTAGGCGGGACCCCAATCGCGACTGTTTGCAGGCGATCGGGGTCCCGTTTTTGCGTTGCGCCACTCGAAAGGATGGATATGGAGAAAACCGCAGAGCAGCTGCGCCGCGAGCACATTGCCCTTGAGGGCGACACCCATGGCAAGAACAAGTGGGCGATTCTGTTTACCGTGCTCATCATGACGTTTATGGTGTGCCTGGATTCGACCGTCGTGACCGTGGCGTTGCCCGTGATGCAAAAGGAACTGGGCGTGGGCCTCGATCGCATTCAGCTGGTGAGTTCGGTGTACCTGCTTGCGACATGCGTGGCTATGCTGCCGTTTGGCCGCCTGGGCGACGTGCGCGGCAAGGTGAATGTGTTCCAGCTGGGCGTCATCGTCTTTACGGTTGGCTCGCTGCTTTGTGGCCTTTCGGCCTCGCTCGAGGTTCTTATTCTGGCACGTATTGTTCAGGGCGTCGGTTGCGCGGCGGCCATGGCCAACAACATGGGTATCATCACCGAGTCGTTTCCGGCGCGCGAACGCGGTCGTGCTATGGGTATTCTCGCGACCTTCGTGGCCCTCGGCATGATGTGTGGCCCCGTGCTCGGTGGCATGCTGGTGGCAAGCTTTCCCTGGGAGAGTATCTTCCTCATCAACCTGCCCATTGGCGTCATCTCGTTTATCGTGGGGCTCTATACGCTGCCGCATGTTAAGCCGGAGGCCGGCGAGCGTCCCATGTCCCTGATCGAGGCTGCTCGTCGCTGCTTTGCAAATTCGGCCTTTACCATCAACCTTGCCTGCATGCTCATCGTGTTCGTTGGCATTGGCGCATCCGAGTTTATTCTGCCGTTCTATTTTCAGGACGCCCATGGCTTTAGCTCCGATATTTCCGGACTGCTCTTTTTGGCACTGCCGATGGTGAATGCCTTTATCGGCCCGCTTTCGGGAACGGTTTCGGACCGTGTTGGCTGCGAGGGCCCCACGGCGGTCGGCCTGGGCGTGTACGTGTGCGGTCTCTTTGCGGTAAGCACGCTCGACGAGCACTCTTCTATCCCTGTGATCGTGTGCTGTGCCGCGTTTATGTCGTGCGGCACGTCGATTTTCCAGAGCCCCAACAACTCGCTGTATATGGGTTCGGCCCCGCGCGAGGCGCTCGGTTTTGCAGGCAGCTTGGGTAGTCTAGCGCGCTATGCGGGTATGGCGGTGGGCATTACGGCGGCGTCGCATATCCTGTATGGGCAGATGAGCGTGGCGATGGGCGAGGCCGTGACCAGTTTTGTTGCAGGCCGTCCGGATGTGTTCCTGTTTGGTTTCCGTTCGGTGTTCTACGTGCTCATGGCTGTGGCCGCCGTGGGCTTTGCGCTTGCCATGGTGCGTTTGGTGAGGGTGCGCGCCCGCCATTAGCTTGTGGAGGCAGGCTTGCCACGAATCGGCCCATCTACTGGTCTTGCGGCTTTATGGTGCGATGCGGCTTGTGGGACGGGCGGGGGTCGGTCCGTGGTAGACTATCGAACAACGTTTATTAATCGCGCGGTATCGTTGCCGCGAGAAGGGGTTGCGCCATGCAGGAGCTTGAGGATCGTATTCGCCATGACGGCATCGTAAAGGCCGGTAACGTCCTTAAGGTTGACGCCTTCCTCAACCACCAGTGCGACGTTGAGCTGTTCGACCACATGGGTGCCGAGTGGGCCCGTCTGTTCGAGGGTGTCGAGATCAACAAGATCCTGACGATCGAGGCTTCGGGCATTGGCATGGCTTGCATCGCGGCTCAGCATTTTGGCGGCGTGCCGGTGGTCTTTGCCAAGAAGGCGCAGTCTATCAACCTTGACGGCGAGCAGTATGCCACGACCATCTACTCCTTTACCAAGCAGAAGGAGTACCCGGTCATCGTCGGCAAGCGCTTCCTGTCCGAGGGCGACAAGGTCCTGATTATCGACGACTTCCTGGCCAACGGCTGCGCGCTCGAGGGTCTCATCAAGATCTGCGAGGCTGCGGGTGCCGAGGTGTCCGGTATTGGCATTGCAGTGGAGAAGGGCTTCCAGGGCGGCGGCGATAAGCTCCGCGAGCGCGGCTTCCGCGTCGAGAGCTTGGCCCGCATCGCCGATATGGACTGCGAGACCGGCGAGATCACCTTCGCCTAAGCGCGCAACACAAGCGATTGGTATGCGATGTGACAAAGGGACTGTCCCTTTGTCACATTTTTTGTATGAGGGGAGGTGTTGATATGGATGAGAACAAGATGGGATGGCGTGAGTATGCGCACTATGCCGAGATGTCGGTCGAGGAGTTGGCACGCGATTGCGAGGTTCAGGTGTTTCGCGCGACGGGCCCGGGTGGGCAGGGCGTGAACACGACGGACTCGGCGGTGCGCATGAAGCATGGGCCCACGGGGATTACCGTGACGGCGCGCGAGAGCCGCAGTCAGTTCCAAAACCGTAGCAGCTGCCTGCGTAAGCTGCGCGCTGAGCTTGAGCGTCGCGGGCGTCCACCGCGCCGACGCGTAAAGACCAAGGTGCCTCAGCGCTCTCGCCAGCGCAGGCTCAATGACAAGCACTTCAACGCCATTAAAAAGGCCAACCGTCGCAAACCAGGCAGCGACGAATAGCCTCCTCATAAGTTGCGGTGAAATAGGGACTGTTTTGCGGCTTTAGCTGCATAAACAGTCCCTATTTCACCGCAACTTAGGTTGGGTTAGCGGGTGGGGCGCCAGACATGGAGGGCGCCGGCGAGGATGTCGACCTCGATGCGCGAGGCGACGATGGGCTCGCCGTCGGCCTGGATGGGGTAGTCGGGCTCCTCGAACGTGAGCTCGGCATGACGGCAGTGGCGCATGCGAACCGGCGGCAACTTGGTATGGTGGCCGTCCTTGGCCGAAAGAAACATAGGCAGGGCGACCGCACGGGGGACGGGACCGCAGGCGTAGCAGACGTCGAGCATGCCGTCACAGGGATCGGCATCGGGACAGATGCGATAGCCCGAGCCATACGTGGGGCCCAGCTGAATCGCCATGATGATCGCCCTCACGCGCTCGGCGGGCGCCCCGTCAAAGCTGACTGCCATGGGGTAGTTGCGATAGCGCAGGCCAAACTGCTCAAGTCCCGAGAGGGTGTAGAGCGGAGCGCCGGCGAGGCCCGTCTTTTTGCGCAGCTCGGTGGTGCCAAGGCCGATGGCGGCATCGATGCCGACCGAAAGCGTCTGGTCGTAGTACTCAACGGCAGCCTCGCCGCTGCCGCACGCAGGGCTCCACGAGCGAATGCGCCCGATGTCCTGACGCTGCAGCTCGCAGGTGAGCAGCGCGCCAAAATCCTTGCCGGAGAAATCGTCGATGCCGAGGGTCTGGGCAAAATCATTGCCGGAGCCTACGGGCAGGACGGCAAGCGCTGGTCGATCCGCCTCTTCTTGCGCCATCAAGCCATTGACGACCTCGTGAATTACGCCGTCGCCGCCAAGGGCGATAACGGTGCGATAGCCCTCGACCTGTGCGGCAAGCACCTTGGCGTGCCCCGCGCGTTCGGTCAGCACCAAGTCAAACTGGGATGCGCGCGCGGTCATGTCCAAAAAGCGCTGCAGGCGCTCAGCGACCTCGCGCGCCGCACCCGACTGGGCGGCAGGGTTGGCGATGATGAGCGTGCGACCAAAATTAGTTGCGTGCATGGGGCGACTCCTGGCGTATGACGTGACGGTGCGGTCGCGCTCAGGTCGAATTGCCCCCGATTGTGGCTGCACGGCGAATACTAACGTCTACTCTATCAGGTCGTTGTGGCGCTCGATAGCATCCGCTACCGTACCGCCTTCATCCACAATAAGCGAACGGCGTTTAGGCGAGACAATGCGCTGCGCGGGATATACGCCGCGGTGGCCGCCGACGAGATAGCTGATAAACGCCACGATCACGAAGAAGCCGGCTGCCGTGCCGTGGAACAGGTCGATGGCCATCATGCAGGTGGTGATGGGCACGTTGAGGCCGGCGCAGAACACGCCGAGCATGCCGAGAGCCGCCAGAAAGCTGGGGTCGATTCCGACGAGGCAACCGATCCAGCCGCCGAGCGCTGCTCCGATGCCAAACAGGGGTGTGACCTCGCCGCCTTGGAAGCCCGCGCCCAGGGTAAGCGCTGTGACGACCAATTTGATGGCTGCGTCCGCCAGGGTGGTGTTGCCTGCAAATCCGGCGCCGGAAAGCCACGTGGAAAGGCCGGCGTAGCCCCAGGCGTCGAGGAGGGCATAGGCGGCCAAAACCACGAGTGCGCCTATAAGTGCGCGAGCAAGGTAGTTGGTGATAAAGCGACCGTACAGGCTCTTGACGGTTCGAACCGACCAGGCAAAGAGGCGTGCCGTCAGACCGAAGATGATGGCGCTGATAACAACGATGACGACCGTCTTGGGCGTCATGGCGGGAACGCTGGCGATGACATTCGCCTCGTACTCGGTACCCAGGGCGAGTGATGTAAAGTAGCCGGTAAACGAGGCGACCAGGCAGTAGATGCCCGCGGTGTAGTCGATTTTGCCGATGAAGCACATCTCCATGCCAAAGAAAGCTCCGGCAAGGGGCGAACCGAATACGGCGCCAAAGGCCGACGAGATGCCGGCGAGCATGAGGTCGTGGTGGTCATGCTTTTTGAGGTGGGCGAGGTTCGAGATGTTGCTGGCGATGGTGCCGCCAATCTGCACCGCAGCTCCCTCGCGACCGGCCGATCCGCCCGTTAGGTGTGTGAGCGTGGAGCAGACGAAGGTGAGGACGGCCATGCGCATATGGATGAGGCGTGTGCCCAGAGCGGAGTCGATGACCAGGTTGTTACCGCGTTTGGCGGCAAGACCGTGGTTTTTGTACACCCATGCGGTGGCAACGCCCACAACGGGAAGCAGTGCGTAAATCCACGCATGGTGTTCGCGATAGTCGGTGGCGATATTCAACGAGGCCAAAAACGCCCAAGCGGCGACGCCCATGGCGAGCGAGACGATGACGACGAGTACGAGCAACTTGGCGCTCGCGAGTAGGTTGCGGGCGTTGCGGCGCGTGTCGGCAGCCAAGAGCTGCTCGGAGCGGGTGAGCTGATGCCTGCCTGCCATGATGACGTCGTTCAGGGAGAAAAAGCCGCCGTCGTCGAGCGGCTGGGAATGATCCTGAGCCTCGTTTGCGCTTTCGGGTTTGTCGTTATGAGCCATACGTTCCTCTTTTAGGTTGCAACGCAAGCATTATAAAACGCGGTAAACGCGACGAGCCGGTGGGTTGGTTTCCATTCTGTTTCGTGGCCTGCAACCGACAGGTGTATTTGCGGGTACAGGCCGAGTCGCGGTCGTACGTCGGGGGATTATACTGAGAAAAGCATAAAGAATTGGCGCCCGTGTTGCGCGCCGTGGCATTAAGAGGTGCATATGGCAGAGAAACTCATTCCGCTGGAGGACGCGCAGTCGATTGTTCTGTCGCACGTTGCTCCGACCGATCTCGTTGAGATTCCCGTGTGGCAGGCGGCTGGTTTTCCCTTGGCCGAGGACGCCGTGGCCGATATCGACATTTCGCCGTTTGCCAACAGCGCTATGGACGGATATGCCGTGCGCTCGGCGGACTTGGCGCAGGCATCTAGCGAGGCGCCGGTGACGCTCGACGTTATCGGACATGAGGCCGCGGGCCATGTGTTTGAGGGCACAATCGGAGTGGGCGAGACGGTCCGCATCATGACAGGCGCGCCGGTGCCCGAGGGTGCCGATGCCGTAGTGAAATACGAGATCGTCGACGTGCTCGATGGCGACGGCAACGAGGGCTCGCGCGTGAGCTTCTCGGCGCCTGCTAAAGTGGGGGAGAACGTTCGCTCTGCTGCCGAGGAGGCCCATGCCGGCGATGTTGTGATGCGCGCCGGCGAGGTCGTGGCTCCGGCGGGCGCGGGTCTGCTGGCGAGCGCCGGATACGCGAGCGTGAAGGTGCACGCTGCCCCGCGCGTGGGCATTATCTCGCTGGGTACGGAACTGGTCGCACCGAGTAAGGTACCGGCGCGCGGTCAGATTCGCGATTCCAACTCCTCGGCGCTGATGGCCGAGGCACTCGATGCCGGCGCCGAGCCTGTGTTCTACGGCATTGCGCCCGATGATGAGCAGGCGATTGCCGAGCTGGTGCATCGTGCCGTGCAGGAGTGCGATTTTGTCATTACGAGCGGTGGCGCCTCGGCGGGCGACTACGATTTCGTGACGGCGCTCGTCCGGCGCGAGGGCGAGGTGCTGTTTGATCGCATCTCGATGCGTCCGGGCAAGGCCATCACGTTTGGCTTGCCCGGGGGTAAGCCCTACCTGGGGCTTTCAGGCAATCCGGCCGCGGCGTATGTGGGCTTTGAGATGCTCGCCCGTCCGGCGATCCACAAGATGCGCGGCTTTGCCGAGGGTGCGCGTCCCGTGCAGCAGGCGACGCTCACGCATGGCGTGAAAAAGCGACAGCCCCGCCGCTTCTTCGATCGCGCCACGGTTTTGCGCGACCCCGAGACCGGTGATTTGTTGGTGACCGAGGCCAAGACGCAGAATTCGGCGCTGCTCGGCACGATGCAGCGGGCCAACTGCCTGCTGCGTATTGACGAAGGACCGTGCGAGCTCAAGGCGGGCGACGTCGTGGACGTTGTTCGCGTCGACCTGCCCGAGGGCGCCGTGTTGTAGGAGGAATGCTATGGAGCTGAAGATATCGATCGTGACGTGCTCGGATACGCGCGATCTTGCCCAGGACGAGGCTGGAGCCGCGCTCGAGGACCTTATCGAGACGCAGGGCTGGACGGTCGTCTCACATGTAGTCGTGCGCGACGACGCCAGCGAGATCGGTGATGCCATTGTGGAAGCCGCCGATGAGTGCCACGCCAATGTCGTGCTCACCTGCGGCGGCACGGGGCTTTCGATGCGCGATGTAACGCCCGAAGCGACGCGTGCCGTCTGCGACCGCGATGTGCCGGGTATTGCAGAGGCAATCCGTGCGTACTCCATGACCAAGACGCGCCGCGCCATGCTCTCGCGCGCCGTGTGCATGCAGCGTGGGTATACGCTTGTCATCAACTTTCCGGGATCCACGAAAGCGGCCCGCGAAAGCTGGGAGGCCGTGAGCGATCAGCTGGAGCATGCGGCCCAGATGACGGCGGGCGGCGGGCACGCCAAATAAGCGCGCTGCCTGCGGCGGAGCGACCTTACGGGCTGCTCCGCCTTTTTTATGCAGCGGCAGTGCGGCCGTCTCGGGGTTATCGGTAAAAGAAATTTATTAGACGAGAAATCATTATCACAAACATTATTCGCGCGGAAGTATAATCTAGTTACAGAATAAAGCCCGCGGTGGGGTACCCGGGCACAAGGTCCGAAAGGGTTGAATATGTTCGATATGGTTTCACGCCGCGGTTTTGTCTCGCTTTCTGCTGCCGCTGCCGCCGGCTTTGGCCTTGCCGGCTGCTCCGGTAACAAGACGTCTGAGCCGGCTGGATCCGATGCCGGTTCTGCTAAGGCATCTTCCAAGAAAGCTGTCGAACTGCAGGTCTTTGCTACCAATTCGCTCGAGAAGGCTCTGCCCGAGGTTCAGGAGCTCTATGCCGAGCAGACCGGTACCACGTTTGCCGACACGCAGTTCAAAGCGTCCGGGGACCTTGTCGAGCAGATGCGCGCCGGTGCTGCGGTCGACGTGCTCATCACGGCCTCCAAGGGCACCATGGACGACGCCGAGGCCGCCGAGCTCGTCGACGCCGACACGCGTGAGGATATGTTCGTCAACGACCTCGTGATCATTCGCGCCGAGGGCTCCGACACCAAGGTAGAGGCCATCGCCGACGTCGCGGATCTGGACGGCAAGATCGCCATTGGCGACGCCAAGACCGTTCCCGCCGGCAAGTACGCCAACCAGGCCCTGGCCTCCGTGGGCCTCTACACCGGCACCGAGGGCGACGACGGTGAGTATGCTGCCGAGATCGCTGACAAGGTGGCCCTGGCCGACAAGGTCGGCACTGCTGCGTCTTACGTCTCTACGGGCGACTGCGTGGCTGGCTTTGTCTATAGCTCCGACATTTTCCGCTACGACGGCATCGAGGAGGCCTTTGTGTGCCCCGAGGACTCGCATAAACCCATCGTGTATCCGGGCGCTGTCGCCGATGGCTCCGAACATGCCGACGCGGCCAAGGCGTTTATCGACTTTTGCCTGTCCAACAAGAAGGCCCAGAAGATTTGGGCCAAGTATGGCTTTGAGCTTTCCGAGTAGTGCGGCTTGGCGCGATAATTCCATCGTTTTGTGTTTCACTCCGTCCTTATATTCGCTTGGAGCTTTTCGTGCTTAATAGATTCCGCATGCTTGTCGCCTGTGCTTTGACCTTCGCGCTTTGCTGGGTGCCGGGATTTGCGTTTGCTGGGGACGCTGAGAACGGGGCCCAGGTTGCTGCGACCGCTCATGGGCTTTCCTATGGGATTGAGGGTTTTGAGCGGTTGGCCAAGGGGACCGCTCGTGCCATGGAGGGCCAGCCTGAGGGCTACCGCTTTCCCGTTGACGAGGACGTGGACCTTGTAGTGGCGCCCGCTGCCGATCGCGTTGTGGCGTGGATATCGCCCAAGGCGGTCGAGAAGTATGGATTGGATCCGCAGGACAACGAGTGCCTATCGGGTCTGAAGGCCCTCGTCTGTGAGCTCGACAGCGCAAACTGCATGGGAGGTGCGCAGCTGGGGGACGTGGATCTTCCTTGGTATGTCACGGAGGAAACTACGTTTGATGCCGGTGGGTATACCTATGGCTTTGACGAGCGCGGTGCGGATGGGGACCGCTATGTGGTGATTGCATCAGCCTCGGGTGATGCCAAGGGCGGCGCGCGTTGGCTTGATAGCGCTCAAATGGTAGAGGCATCGTCTGTCGTGTTGCGGGATGAGCAGGGGCCCTTGACCTCTCTGGCTTCCTTTTTGGGCGACATCGACTATCGCCCGTTTTGGGTGTCCATTAAAACGAGCGGTCTTGCCCTGCTGATCTCCTTTGCGCTGGGCCTGTTCGCCGCATGGAAGACTATGGGTACCTCGAGTCGCATCAAGGGCCTGCTCGATTCGGTCTTTACGATTCCTATGGTGCTGCCGCCCACGGTCTGCGGCTTCCTGCTCCTCATGCTGTTTGGCCGCTCGACCGGGGTCGGTCGGTGGCTTATCGCGCACGGCGTCTCAATCGTCTTTGCGTGGCCCGCGGCGGTGATATCTGCCGTGGTGGTGTCGTTTCCCTTGGTCTACCGTACGGCGCTCGGTGCCTTTGAGAGCCTCGACACGCAGATGCTCGACGCCGCGCGAACCTTGGGATGGTCCGAGCGCCGCATCTTTACCAGACTTATGATGCCGCTCGGCTGGCCCTCGATTGCCGCCGGCACGGTGCTCGCCTTTGCCCGCGCGATGGGCGAGTTTGGCTGCACCCTGTTCTTTGCGGGCAACTACGCCGGCATTACGCAGACCATTCCGATTGCGATTTACTTTGAGTGGATGGGCGGCAACACGTCGGTGGCGCTCTTTTGGGTCATCGTCGTAATTGTGTTCAGTTTTCTGGTCATTCTGTTCATCAACATGTACACCGCGCATTCGCAAAAGTATCGCGAGCGGGGCCTTTCCCGTGCGGAACGCAAACAGGCCAAGCCGCTGGGCGGCCAGACCGATTCGCTCGACCCAGTCGGCGGCGATGCGCTGCGTATCGATCGCGAGGCGCTGGCCGAGCTCATGCGCGATGATACGGTGCCGCAGGGAGGTCGATAGGCCATGTCACTCGTTCTGGATATTAAAAAGCGCTATCCCGGCTTTACTCTCGACATTCAGCTCGAGGCTGGTGAGGAGCGCGTGGCGCTGCTTGGTGCCTCGGGCTGCGGCAAGAGTTGCACGCTGCGCTGCATTGCCGGTGTGGAGACGCCCGACGAGGGCAAGATCGTCGTCAACGGCGTAACCTTTTTTGACTCGGAGGCGGGCATCAACCTGTCACCCCAGGAGCGTAAATGCGCTCTGCTGTTCCAAAACTATCAGCTGTTTCCCAACATGACGGTGGCCGACAACGTGTGCGCGGGCGTTGAGGATGCGGGCGACGCCTCGGCCCGCAAAAAGCTTGCCAAGCGCTACCTGGGTATTTTTGGCCTGGCCGACTTTGCCGACCGCTATCCCGCGCGCCTCTCGGGCGGCCAGCAGCAGCGTGTGGCCCTTGCTCGCATGGTGGCGGCGCACCCGGGCATCTTTATGTTCGACGAGCCCATGAGCGCGCTCGATTCCTATCTCAAGAGCGCGCTTGAGCAAAACATGCTTGACCTGTTCGACGTCTGTAGCCGTACTGTGCTTTACGTGAGCCACGACATCGATGAGGCGTGCCGCCTCTGCCAGCGCATCTGCGTGATGCACGACGGGCATGTTGAGGAGATCGGCTCCGTCGAGGACGTGGTCCGCCGTCCGCAGACGCTGGCGGCGCTGCGCCTGACGGGCTGCAAGAATACGAGCCGCGCGCGCAAGATCGGGCCTCAGGAAGTTGAAGCCCTGGACTGGGGCATGACCTTTAACGTGGGCCGCGTGGTTCCCGATAACGTGGCGTACCTTGGTATTCGAGCAAGCTACTTCCATGTTGACAATCGCGCGGAGCGGGGCCGCAACAGCTATGATTTGCACGTGGCCCGTGTGAGCGATTCGCGCTTTGAGCGCCTGGTGCTGCTGGACGTGCCGCGTGCTGATGCGCCCACGCGTCTGCAGTGGAAGGTCAACAAGGTGGGCGCGCCTGTCGACGAGCTGCCGCAAGCAGGCGAGACGCTGCGCATGCACTTCGATGCGAGTAGGATCCACTTGGTTTGTCGATAGCGCCGGGTAATGCCGTCGGGGATATAAGCCTCGGCGGCTTTGTCTTGCCGCTCGCCGAATGAGGGATGACAAACTCTTATCAATAAAGATAATTATTTATTAAACGACGGCACACGACGCTGTCGTACGAATGTCAACGGTGTTCGCATGGTCGATAACCGTTGATATAGTTGACCTCAACTTGTAAAGGAGGGTGCGCACATGCCGCAGACGACATACATTCGCCGCGTTGCCGCGCGTGCCCTATATATGGCTCGGAGTCGCATATGAGCAGGTATGTTCACGGCTCCGGGAGAGACGACGCACAACTAAATAATCGACCGCAAGGCAGGTTCCCTAAAATTCCGGGTTTGAGCACGGTCGGGCAATCGCCGTCCGTCGTGCATCGATACCGTTGTTATCCGATTTTGGTTCGAGAGGGGAACCGTCATGGCTGAAGAATTCGATTTCCATCCGATGTGGGAGAGCCTCGGCATGAATCTTGCCGACCACGACATGCTGCTGGGCGCCGTGGGCCAGATGTACGGCGATATGTTCCTGACGCAGAACAATCGCCCCAAGTCCACGTCCTACCTGGATTTTGTCGCCACCAACATCCACAGCGGCCGTATTAAGGAGATGCTCGACAAGAAGGAGGCCGGCGAGGCCACCAAGATTGTCGGTTCGTTCTGTGTATACGTGCCTGAGGAGATCGTACTTGCCTGCGACGGTATCCCCGTGGGTCTTTGCTCGGGTGCCGATTGGGCAACCGATAAGGTCGAGGAGCACCTGCCGCGCAACACCTGTCCGCTTATCAAGAGCTTTGCCGGCTTTAAACTGGGCGAGGTCTGCCCCTACATTGAGTCGAGTGACCTGGTGGTGGGCGAGAACACCTGCGATGGCAAGAAGAAGGCTTATGAGTTCTTTGCCACGCAAAGAACATGTACGTCATGGATATCCCCAACGTGCACGACGAGTCGACGCTCGTGACCTGGAAGGCCGAGGTCAAGAAGCTCGCCGCCAAGATCGAGGAAGAGTGCGGCGTCACGATTACGCCTGAGCGTCTGAAGGCCGCCATCCACGCCGTCAATGAGAAGCGTCGCGCCTTGCAGCGCCTCGCTGCCACGCGCGCAGCCGACCCGGCGCCCATCAGTGGTCTCGACAGCCTACTGACCGTTCAGGCCGCCTTTATGGACGACACGCCGCGTCTGACCGGAGCCATTAACGATATGGCGGCTGAGTGCGAGCAGCGTGTCGAGGCCGGCGAGGGCGTGGCGCCCAAGGGGACCAAGCGCATCCTGTATACCGGTACGCCCATGGCCGTGCCCAACTGGAAGCTGTTCAACCTCATCGAGAAGGCCGGCGGCGTTGTGGTAGGCGAGGAGTCCTGCACGGGCTCGCGCTACTACAAGGACCTGGTCGACGAGTCCGGCGAGACGGTCGACGAGATGCTCGACGCCATCGTCGAGCGCTATTTTAAGATCAACTGCGCCGTCTTTACGCCCAACGACCAGCGTATGAAGGATATTGTCCAGATGGCCAAGGACCTGCATGCCGACGGCATCGTCGACGTGGCCCTGCAGTTCTGCACGCTCTACGAGATGGAGTCGTTTGCCGTGGAGAAGGCCGCCGAGGAGGCAGGCATTCCGTTTATGCACATCACCACCGACTACGCCGGCGAGGACGCAGGCCAGCTGCAGACGCGCATTGAGGCTTTCTTGGAAACCATTTAGGACTATCCGTCCCGGCGGCTTCCCCAGGCACCCGATCTTGCCGTTCAAACCGTCGCTTGCGTACCAAAGTACGCGGTGCTCCTCATTTACGGCAACCTCGGGCACCCGGGAAAGCTGTTTCCTTGGTTGGTTAAAAGGTTTAGGAGTTATATGTCGGAAAATAATGAGCAGCCGTTGCCGCGCACGTTTGAGGAGTTCAACGAGCAACGCAAGGCGGCGTTTATTCGCGTCAAGGATTATAAGCAGGCGGGTAATCGCCTGGTCGGCTTCTTGTGCAGCTATACGCCGCTCGAGATTATCGATGCCGCGGGCGCTGCAAGTGTGGCTTTGTGCGGCACATCCGACGAGGTGATTCCCGAAGCCGAGAAGGTGCTGCCGGCAAATCTGTGTCCGCTCATCAAATCGACGTACGGCTTTGCCTACTCGCAAAAGTGTCCGTTTACGTACTTTAGCGACATGATCATCGGCGAGACCACCTGCGACGGCAAGAAGAAGATGTACGAGTTGCTCAACGAGCTCAAGCGCACGCACATTCTGCATCTTCCGCAGGGTCGCGATCGCGCCTACGAGCGTGAAGGCTGGTACGAGGAGTGCCGCCTGCTCAAGGAGGAGCTCGAGAACTTCTACGGCATCACGATTACCGATGACGACCTGCGCGCCGCCGTGCGTCGTCGCAACCGCTTGCGTGCAGCCCAGCTCGAGATGTTTGCGCTGCAGGCCAACCAGCCGACGGCCATGAGCGGCGTCGACCTGATGAGCACTATGTTTGCCGGTACGTTTAGCTTTGATATCGAGGCCTATACGCAGCAGCTGGAGCAAAAGGTTGCCAAGCTGCGCGAGGCCTACGACGCGGGCGAGCGCCCGGTTGCGGCGGATGCCAAGCGCATTCTGATCACCGGCTGCCCGGTGGGCGGTGTGATCAACAAGATCGGTCGCACCATCGAGTCCAACGGCGGCGTGGTTGTGTGCATGGACGACTGCTCGGGCGAGCGCACGGCGGCCATGATGATCGACCCGGACGCGCCCGATATCCTGCGCGCCATCGCCGACCGCTACCTGGACATCAACTGCTCGGTCATGACGCCTAACGAAGGCCGCATGGAAAACACGCTGACCATGTGCGAGAAGTACCATGTCGATGGCGTGGTAGAGAGCGTGCTACAGGCCTGCCACACCTTCAACGTTGAGAGCGCGCGCATGCAGGAGGCCGTCGAGGGTGCGGATATTCCGTACATGAAGATCGAGACCGACTACAGCAACGGCGACATGGGCCAGATCGAGACGCGCATCGCCGCCTTCATCGAAACCCTCTAGCTTCCTCAGGTACCGGATCTTGCCCCTCAAACCGTCTCTTGCGTACCCAAAGTACGCTGCGCTCCTCTTTCGGGGCAATCTCCGGCACCTGAGAAACCTAGAGCTAAGGCGCCTGAACGCGCCGCTATCTTTGATGTTTAGATTGGGAGAGAGCCATGATGGGGATCGGGATCGATATCGGGTCTACGGCGGCTAAGGCTGCTGTGGTCGACGGGGAGGGTTCGGTGGCGTGGACGTGCGTGCAGCCAACCGGGTTCTCCTCGGTCGATGCTTCCGAGCGGCTGCGCGAGGCACTGGCAGCGGCCGGCTATGACGTGACGGGCGACGATGCTCGCGTGGTCGCGACCGGCTACGGCCGTGTCGCCGTGCCCTATGCGCACAAGGTCGTGACCGAGATTACCTGCCACGGCACCGGTGCCGTGCGCCTGTTTGGCGACCACGGCACGGTGATTGACGTGGGCGGCCAGGACACCAAGGTCATTCAGCTTAAAAGTGGCCGCGTGGCCAAGTTTGCCATGAACGACAAGTGCGCTGCCGGTACGGGGCGCTTTTTGGAGATCATGGCCGACCGCCTAGGCATTTCCCAGCAGCAGATGGCCGACCTGGCGCGTTCCGGCGAACCCACCAAGATCAGCAACATGTGCACGGTGTTTGCCGAAAGCGAGGTTATCAGCCTGATCGGTCGCGGTGAGCCGCGCGAGAATATTGCGCGTGGCGTGATCGACAGCGTGGTCTCGCGCGTGGCGACCATGGCCGGGCAGGCCGCGGGCGCCCCGTACTACTTGACCGGCGGTTTGTGTGAGAACACCTTCGTGGTGGAGCGGTTGGGCGAGTTGCTGGGGTCGCCGGTGACCACCTCGCCCCAGGCTCGCTTTGCCGGAGCGATCGGCGCGGCGATTCGCGCACAGGCGCTCAATTAATGCATCCGCCGTCGGCTCGCATTCATGCGTATACTGGGAGAAAATGATTGACCGATGAGAGGAGGTATCGATGGCTGACGATCAGATTAAGCTCACGTCTATGACGGCCGCGAGCGGTTGAGCCGCCAAGCTGGCTCCCGGAGCCCTCGCCCAGGTCCTGGGCGATTTGCCCAATGTGCATAATGACAACTTGCTCGTGGGGTTCGATACCTCCGACGATGCGAGCGTCTTCAAGGTGGGGGAGAACCTGGGCCTCGTGCAGTCCGTCGACTTCTTCCCACCCATGGTGGACGACCCCTTCCTCTTTGGCCAGATCGCCGCCGCCAACTCGCTGTCGGACATCTACGCCATGGGAGGCACTCCCTCGCATGCCATGAACCTGCTCTGCATCCCCAGCTGCCTAGGGGTGGAGGTGGCCGGTCAGATCTTGGCGGGCGGCGCCGACAAGTGCGTCGAGGCGGGCTGCACCATCGCGGGCGGCCACACCATCAACGACGATGAGCCCAAGTACGGCCTGTCCGTCTCGGGTTTTGTGCAGCTCGACCGCATGCTTGCCAACGGTGGGGCGCGCCCGGGTGATGTACTGCTGCTCACCAAGCCGGTGGGCTCGGGCATCATCACCACGGCCATTAAGGGCGAGCTTATCGAGCAGGACGAGGCCGCAGCCATGTTTGACTCGATGTGCACCCTCAACGAGGCGCCGATTCGTCTGGCCGAGGGGCTCGAACTTCACGGCTGCACCGACATTACGGGCTTTGGCCTGATCGGGCATGCGTGCGAGATGGCCGAGGGCTCGGGCGTGCAGATTGAGCTTGCGTCGGGGGCGGTGCCGCTCTTTGACCAGGTGCTCGACATGGCGCGTCTGGGCATTATCCCCGCTGGCTCCTACCGCAACCAGGACTTCTTTGGCCCGCGCGTGACGGCCGACGAGGACCTTGAGCCGGGCATGTTGGATGCGCTGTACGATCCACAGACTTCAGGCGGTTTGCTTATTGCGGCGCCCGCGGCGGATGTGGATGAGCTTGCGCGCCGTCTGGATGCCGAGGGGCGTATCGCCGCCGTTGTCGGTCGCGTGTGCGAGCCGGTGCCAGGCGGTCCTGCCGTCCACGTTGTCCGTTAACGACACGTTTATTGAGCTCTGTACCGTTCTAAAACGATTAATTCGAAAGGAAATACTATGTCTACCAAGATTGAAGTCAATGCCATGGGCGATGCCTGCCCGCTGCCCGTCGTCAAGACGCTCAAAGCCCTGAAGCAGCTTGATGGCGAGGGTACAGTCGTGACCTCGGTCGATAACGAGACCGCCGTCAAGAACATCTCCAAGATGGCGCAGGAGAAGGGCTGCACGGCCTCAGTCGAGAAGGTTTCTGACGCCGAGTGGCACGTGACCGTGGCGACCTCTGGCGCCGTTGCCGTGGCTGATCCCGAGCAGGATGGCGCTGCCTTCTGCGATGCCAGCGCCGGCAAGGGCAAGCTCGTCATTTCCGTCTACACCGACTGCATGGGCCGCGGCGACGACGAGCTGGGCCACAAGCTCATGAAGGCCTTTATCTTTGCCGTGACGCAGCAGGAGGAGCTGCCCGCGACCATGCTGTTCTATAACGGCGGCGCCAAGCTCACCGTCGAGGGCTCACCGGTACTCGACGACCTGAAGGGTCTGGCCGAGCAGGGCGTCGAGATCCTTACCTGCGGCACCTGCCTCGACCACTATGGCATTAAGGACCAGCTTGCCGTGGGCGAGGTCACCAACATGTACGTGATCGTGGAGAAGATGGAGCAGGCCGTGCGCGTCGTGCGCCCGTAGCGTATTGGTTGGAGTTGCCATGAGGGAGAAGCGCCCGGCGCTTGTCATCACGTTTCCTACCACGGCGGCCGCCATGGGGTGCGAGTCCCTGTGCATCGAGCGCGGCCTTCCCGGGCGAACGATTCCCGTTCCCGGGGAGGTCGCTGCCGGCTGCGGTCTGGCGTGGAAAGCGTTGCCTGTCGATGAGGAGCTGCTGCGCGGCGAACTCGCCGCGGCAGGCGTCCCCACCGAGGGCTTCACCGTGATTGATATGTGGGAGGTCGTGCGATGATCTACCTGGATAACGCGGCGACGACCATGCACAAGCCGCAGACGGTCATCGATGCCGTGACGCAGGCGATGTGCTCGCTCGGCAATGCCGGGCGCGGTGCCACGTCGGGTGCCCTCGATGCCGCTCGTACGATTCACGCTTGCCGTGCCAAGCTCGCGCGCCTTTTGGGTTGCCCGAGGGCGGACCATGTGTGCTTTACGCCCAATTCCACCGCGGCGCTCAACACCGCCATCAATGGCGTGGTGCGCCCCGGCGACCGTGTGGTCACAACGGTGCTCGAGCACAACTCCGTGCTGCGTCCGCTTAACCGCCTTGCGGCAGAGCAGGGTGTGACCGTTGAGCATGCGGGTTGCGACGCGAATGGCGTGCTCGACTACGATGAGCTCGATCGGCTGGTCACGCCCGGTACACGTGCCGTGGTGGTGACGCATGCCTCTAATGTGACCGGCAACGCGGTCGACATTGCGCGCGTGGCGGCCATAGCCCATGCGGCCGGCGCGCTTGTGATCGTCGATGCCTCGCAGTCTGCCGGCACGGCGCATATCGATATGCAGGCCATGGGGCTCGACATTGTGTGCTTTACCGGCCACAAGGGATTGATGGGCCCGCAGGGGACCGGCGGCCTGGCCGTGGCAGAGGGCATTGACGTGGCCCCGTGGGCCATGGGCGGCACGGGCGTGCACAGCTTCGATGCGCTGCAGCCGCTTGAGTGGCCCACGCGCCTTGAGGCGGGCACGCTCAACGGTCATGGCATCGCGGGACTTTCTGCCGGTCTCGACTTTATCGAGGCCCAGGGTGGGGTGGAGACGATTGCAGCTCACGAACGCGCGCTCGCTGATCGCTTCCTTGCCGGTGTGCGCGAGATTCCGGGGATTAAGCTCTACGGTGCCTTTGACCAGCCGACGCGCTCGGCGATCGTGTCCCTCAACGTGGGCGATATCGACTCTGCCGAGATCTCGGACGCGCTCATGCAAGGGTGGGGGATTGCGACGCGCCCCGGTGCCCATTGCGCTCCGCTCATGCACCGCGCGCTCGGAACCGAGCGCCAGGGTGTTGTTCGCTTCTCGTTTGGGTATTTCAACACGGACGAGGAAGCCGACACGGCTATCGATGCTCTGTGCGATTTAGCCTGTTAAAGCTGCTAGAACGTTTATACTTGCGGAACGGGCCTTTTGCCCGTCCCGTTTTTGTTTCGACCCGAAAGGTGTGCCTATGGCCTCATCCGCCCCGCGCGGTCTGCGCTCCGACCATGTCGTTACCGTCGGCATCGCCCTGTTCTCGATGCTCTTTGGCGCCGGCAACCTCATTATTCCGCCGCTGCTGGCGCTGCAGGCAGGTTCTGCCACGCCGGTCGCCATGCTCGGCTTTTTGATCGCCGCTATCGGTCTGCCCGTCATGGGATTTATCGCCGTCGCGCTCGCCGGCACGGCTCGCGAGCTTGCCGGCCGCGTGCACCCCAAGTTTGGTGAGTTCTTTGTCGCGGCGGTGTATCTGGCCATCGGCCCGTGCCTGGCTATTCCGCGCACGAGCTCCACGGCCTTCGAAATGTTGGTGCCGCTGCTACCCGAGGGTGTTTCGCTCGGCACGGCTCGCCTGGTGTTTGCCGTTGGGTTCTTCGTCGTCGCCTTTGTGCTCACGCTGCGCCCGGGTGTCATCACGCGCGTGCTCGGCCGCATTACAGGCCCCGCGCTCATTGCGCTCATCGTGCTGGTCGTGGGTGCTGCTGTGATCTCGCCGCTTGGTCCCGCTGCCGCGCCTCAGGCTCCCTACGATGCAGGCGCTGCCGTGCAGGGCTTTCTGACTGGCTATCAGACCATGGACCTGCTCGCGTCGCTCGCCTTTGGCATCATCATCGCCGAGACCATCCACGAGCTGGGTGTTACCGATGACAAGCGCGTGGCCTTCGAGATTTCGCGTTCCGGTGTGATCGCCGGCGTGCTCATGGCCATCATCTACTGCGGCTTGGGCCTTGCTGGTATGCAGCTCGGCACCGTGATGCCCGACGCTACCAACGGCGCCGCCATCCTCGCCCGTTCGGCCTCCATGCACTTTGGCCTTGCCGGCACGGTCGTCGTCTTTGCGATCTTTTTCCTTGCCTGCATGAACGTGTGCATCGGCCTCATCAGCTGCTGCTCGCGTTACTTCTGCGAGACGTATGTGGTCGAAGGGGGAGCGGAGGCCTCCGAGGAGGCCATGCGCCGTCCCTTTGCGATTCTCGCCTTTGTGTTCGCAGCGTTTTCGTGCGTGCTCTCCAACGTGGGCCTCGACGTGATCCTCATGTTCTCGGCGCCTATGCTCAATGCCCTGTATCCCGTTGCCATTGTGCTGGTACTGATGGGCCTGGTGCACGGCTTTTGCGACGCGCACCCGCAGGTGTGGGTCTGGGTCGGCGGCGTTGTCGCGGTACAGAGTGTAATCACTTCGGTCCGCGATGCGTTCTTTGCTGGCGCGTGGCTGCCGTTTGATGCGTTGCCGCTGGCAGATATCGGCGCTGCGTGGGCGCCGGTTGCTGTGGTCGCGTTTGTGATTGGTCTGGTTCATAGCCAGTTTGTCGCACATTCGAGGAGCTAGGGTTTCTGCGCTTGCACAGGCGGGGAGTCTCCCCTATAATTTCCTTCGCTTTGGGACACGCAAGGTCTAGACCTTAGCTGCTCAACACCTTCGGGACGTGGCGCAGTTTGGTAGCGCGCCTGCTTTGGGAGCAGGATGTCGCAGGTTCAAATCCTGTCGTCCCGACCATATCTTGCGGGCGTAGTTCAATGGTAGAACCCCAGCCTTCCAAGCTGATGACGCGGGTTCGATTCCCGTCGCCCGCTCCACAAGATAGATGAATGGCTCTGATTCCTTTTGGGACCAGAGTCATTTTCATATACATGTCGGGGACCCCACATCCCCTCCTAAGTTGCGGTGAAATACGGACTGTTTTTCGGCTTTTATGGCCCATGTAGTCCGTATTTCACCGCAACTAATTGTAAGGGTGGATTTTGATGCCGTTGGGAGGGTCGTAGCGACCGTCTACCGAGAGTGGAAATATTTTTTGAAGCTCTGACCTGCGACGTCAAGCTTTTGGTCAGCTTTTGGCAAGGTATTTAAATGCCGTTCTGCGATAGCGTAAAGGCGTTCACTCGTTCTTGATTGTTATGGTGCGGGTCATGTCCAATAAAGCTAAACATTTTCCGAAGTCATATGCCAAGATGCTGTTTTCCGCTCTCGGGATTCATCATGACGAGCAGCTATTGATAACGACTGATCCTTGGGATGAGCGGCGCGCGCGTGAGCTTATGCAGGAAGAGCTTTTAATTCGACTCTATAACCATGTGTACGCCGATCCTGTTTATTGGAGCCACCTGGACGTGGAAGCCCGCATTTTCCAGCTTGCATCTGCTATTGCGGCCGTCGAACCGGATGCCATTTTCTGCGGTTCAACGGCGGCATTGCTGTACGGTATCGGCTCTGCTTACTCGCTGCTTAATGCCGTTCAGATGTTGTTGCCGAGATCTACCAGGCGCGATACATATGAGTTCGTTGAGTATCGTCGATGGCGCCCAGGTGAGTTATGGCGGCTCGGCCCGTTTACGCTGACGGACCCCTATCGGACGGTGGTCGATATTGCCCGCGCGAGTGCATTTCGGTATGCGCTTGGCTACGCCGATGGATTGGCTCGTGAGTATGATGTCGACCGCGAGGAGCTGCGTGCGTATGCACAGGCCAATTGTCGCGGTTTGCATGGCATCGCCCGTGCGTTTGGCGTGTTCGAGCATATGGACGGGAGGTCGGATAACGGGGGAGAGTCCGAGGCGCGAGCGGCAATGATCCTTGCTGGAGTCGTTGCGCCTGAGCTTCAGGTTGAGATTGCTCGACCAGGAAATGCCGGCTATTATCTGGCAGATTATGGTTGGCGGATGCCAGATGGGTCATGGATGTTGGCAGAGCTTCATGGTTTGGGTAAGTTTGAGGACGAAACTCAAAAAGATTTGGAACATGCTGCGGCAAAAACCTATCGAGCCGCCTTATTGCGCGATGCGAACTTACGTGCCATGGGTCATAACGTCATTCATTTCAAGCTATCGGACACATATGATGTCGAAGAGTTTGGCGCTATGATGCGCGGCTACGGTATCCCAATTACAAAGCCTTTTGCGGATTCCTGATAGCAGAGACAACCGACTCCGCCGCCCAACAATAAGTTGCGGTGAAATACGGACTGTTGAGGCCTTTAAAGGCATGAAACAGTCCGTATTTCACCGCAACTTAGGAGGGGATGGGGTTAGCTGCGGGGTTGGTGGCGGAGCTTGTCGATGGTGGAGTCGGTGCTTCGGCTGCGGGCTTCGGCGGCGCGGTCGCGGGCGTCGGCAGCGGTTTGACGCTTGCGGCGGTAATCGATCATGCCTTGGATGATGGGCTTGCCAAAGCTCACGACATCATCGTTGTAGATGGCGGTTCGGGCTGCGAGGAGGCAGTCGGTAAAGTCCATATGCGTTTTGCCGAACAGTTTGATGGCAAGGGCGACAACGGTGGGCTCGTCGACCATGACGTCATCGAGCAGCCTTTTCATGGCCGCAGCAATCTCAACGCGGGGAACCTTATAGACGTCTCGCAGTGTGACCACGACGCGCGTGATGATTTCGGGGTAGACGCGAGCGGTGCGCGTGGCGATGACCTTGGCGGCGCGCGGTGAAAGAACTTCGTCGTCGTCAAGCAGGTAGCGCAGGATGACGGTCTCGTCGATGATGGTGCTACTCATGGATATCTACTTCCTCGGGGCCCAAAATCGAATCGTCACTTTCTGTGGCAAGATATTCAATCCAGGCATTGCGCTCCTCGGCGCGGCGATTGGGGTCACCATATGCTTTGAGCGATTCATAGGCGGCGGTGCCGTCCTTTGAGCGCACGGCGACCGGCTGAAAGGGGAGTTTGCGCATCAAAATGCTTTGCGCGACAAATAAACGGACAGCCTCGGCGAGCGATGTGCCCATGGCGTCGTAAAGACGCTCGGCATGCTGCTTGTCTTCCTCGCGAATGCGCACCTGCAGGATGGCTCTTTTTTGAGTCGATGACATCACTGGCCCCCTTAATGAGCGTGCAATATAGTCGGTCAAATGCGGCATGTGCCGATACTTGAGCATCTTATAACGATTACTTTATTTCGCTCAAGTAAATAACCATTAACACGAATACAAGCGTAGTACATCCAAAATGAGAGCGCGTAAAAATCTCAGAGGTGTACGCATGTAATACACTCACCTTTATAGCTTCTAGAGAATAATTCCAACCTGCCAAAACCCCTGCAATACACCCGTATTGCAGGGGTTATGCTCAAGTTTGCCCCCTGCAACTGCGTATATTTTACCTGTATATCGTTGGAGGAACTCTATCGAAGTGCCTGTTTCGCCGCATGCGCTCGATACGCCGATGCCAGGCCACGGGCGGCTTGGGGCAACGTCGACAGGGTCTCTCCGGCATGGGATTCAGGAGGGAGTGAACAACATGGGCAATAAACGAGTCGTGGCTGATTCCTCGCGCTGCATTGGGTGCCAAACCTGTATGGCGGCGTGCATCGAGGCACACGATATTCCCGGCAACATCGCCGCACCTCGCTTGCGCGTAACGCGCACCTACGAGATCTCCGCACCGGTGGCTTGCCATCACTGCGAGGACGCCCCGTGCGCCAAGGCCTGCCCCACGGGCGCCTTGTTCTTTGATCCAAAGAACCATCGCATCGGCGTCAACGAGGACAACTGCATCGGCTGCAAGAGCTGCGTCATGGCATGCCCCTTTGGCGCCGTGAGCGTGGCGACCACGCAGGTCCCCGTCTTGATGGGCGACGTGCGCGTGGGTTCGCAGACTAAGAGCTTCGTGCTCAAGTGCGACCTGTGCGTGGACCGTCCCGGCGGTCCGGCGTGTGCCGAGGTGTGCCCGACCAAGGGCCTCACCCTGGTAGACGAGGAACGCCTGGCGGAGCTGACTGCCGAGCGTGCCCGCGCCACCATCGAAAACGAGGCGTAAGCGGGCGGCCAAACAGACCCAATGATTGTCAAATAAGTACCGAGCATTCGGTAGCAGAGAAAGGAAGGAGGGTGTCATGGAGAAGCATAAAGTGATCTGCCCGTACTGCGGCGCCGGTTGCCAGTTTAACCTCCTGGTCCAAAACGGCCAGGTCGTGGGTACCGAACCGCTCAACGGCATCACCAACCAGGGCGAGCTGTGCCTTAAGGGTATGAGCGGCTACGACTTCATCAACGACACCAAGATCTTGACTCCTCGCGTACTGCACCCGATGATCCGCCGCACTAAGGGCGCGGATCTTGAGCGCGTAAGCTGGGACGAGGCACTGGATTTCACCGCATCTAAGATGCAGGCCATAATTGACGAATATGGTCCTAACGCTGTCATGACCACCGGCTCTTCGCGAGGCGGCGGCAATGAGGCGAACTACGTCATGCAGAAGTTTACGCGTGCGTGCATCGGCACCCACAGCGTGGACAACTGCGCCCGTACTTGACACGGCCCTACTGTCCTCGGTCTGATGGACACGGTTGGTTCAGGTTGCATGTCATGCTCCATCCCCGGTATGGAGGATGCGGGCTGCATTTTCCTCTTCGGCTATAACCCTGCCGATTCGCACCCCATCGTCGCAAGGCGTATCGTGCGAGCCAAAGAAAAGGGTTGCAAGATCATCGTTGCCGACCCGCGCCATATCGAAACCGCGCGTATCGCCGATCTCTACCTTCCGATCAAGAACGGTTGCAACGTCGCGTTCCTCAACGCCTTTGCCAACTGCTTGGTCAACGATGGCCTCTACGACAAGGAATTCGTCGCCGAACATACGAACGGCTTTGACGAGTGGTGGGAGACCATCAAGAACTACACTCCCGAATCCGTACAGGACATCACGGGTGTCGAGCCCGCGTTGATCCACCAAGCTGCCGAGATGTACGCCACGGCGAAGCCCTCTGCCATCATTGGCTGGGGTATGGGCGTATGCCAGCAGAAGCAGAACCTGAAGACGGTGCACACCATCGCCTCCATCGCCTGCGTTGCCGGCCAGATCGGCAAACCCAATTCCGGCCTCGCGCCCGTGCGTGGCCAGAACAACGTCCAGGGCTCCTGCGATATGGGCATGCTGCCCAACCTGTACCCTGGCTACCAGAAGGTCACCGACCCGGCAGTGCGTGCCAAGTTTGCCAAGGCTTGGGGCGTGCCCGAGGAAAAGCTCCCGCTCGAGGAGGGCTACAAGCTCACCGACCTGGGCCACCTGGTCGACGAGGGCAAGGTGCACTGCTTCTACAACTACGGCGAGGACCCGGTGCAGACCGAGCCCGATTCGGCCGGTATGCGCAAGACGCTCTCCGAGCTGGATCTGTTCATTTGCCAGGACATCTTTATGACGCAGACGACCATGCTCGCCGACGTCATCCTGCCCGCTACCTCTTGGGGCGAGCACGAGGGTGTCTTTACCGCATCCGACCGTAGCTTCCAGCACTTTGACGCGGCCGTTCCGCCCAAGGGCGAGTGCCGTCACGACTGGGAGATCTTCGCGGACCTGTCCACGCGCATGGGCTACCCCATGCACTACGACAACACCGAGCAGATCTGGAACGAGTGCATTAGCCTGTGCCCCAACTTTGTGGGCGCAACCTACGAGAAGATGGCTCCCGAGGGCGGTTACGCCCAGTGGCCGGTCAAGAGCACCGATGTGAACGACCACGGCACGGCCGACATGTTCGCTGGTGGCAAGTTCACCACCAAGGACGGCCGCGCCAACCTGATGGCGCACGACTGGGAGGCGCCCTCCGAGCTTCCCGACGATGAGTACCCGCTCATTCTGTGCACCGTCCGCGAGGTCGGCCACTACAGCTGCCGTTCGATGACCGGCAACTGCAAGACGCTGGCGCTGCTCGCCGACGAGCCCGGCTTTGTCCGCATGAATCCCGCGGATGCCCAGGCGCGCGGCATCAAGAACGGCGACATCGTCTCGATTCACAGCCGCCGCGGCCAGGTATACAGCCGCGCCGACGTGAGCGACCGTATCAACAAGGGCACGGTCTACATGACCTACCAGTGGTGGATCGGCAAGTGCAACGAGCTGACCATTCACAAGGTCGACCCGGTCTCGCACACGCCCGAGGACAAGTTCTCCGCCTGCCAGGTCGACGCTATCGCCGACCAGGTCTGGGCCGAGGGCGAGGTCGAGCGTCAGTACACCGAGCTCAAGCAGGCTCTGGTGGACGCCGCCGCTCCCCAGGACGTTGAGCCCGGCGCCGCCAAGTTCGACGACGAGACGCACGTGAACCAAATCGTGTAGTCCCGTTCTCGTTGGCTTTTTGGACCGGGCGTCCCGTACGTTCGGGAGCCCGGCCCGTTATTTTGAAAGGAAGTGGGGATGAACCGCTTCATCGATATCAACCCGGAGAGGTGTATCGGCTGCGGAACATGCCAGTCCGCCTGTGCCGACGCCCACCGGATGCAGGGTCTTCAGGATACGCCGCGCCTGGCGCTCGTGAAGACCGGCGGTATTTCGGCCGCCCTTGCCTGCCACCATTGCGAGGGTGCCCCCTGCGCCGAGGTTTGCCCGGTGAATGCCATCGAGCACGATGGCGATCGCATCCACGTCAAGGAGCAGGAGTGCATCGGGTGCAGGCTGTGCGCCATCGCGTGCCCCTTCGGAGCCATCCATCCCGATGGCACGTCTATCGCCGGTGTCGCAGGCATGTGCGACCCGACACCTTCGTATCCTAAGTCCCTGAGCAGCCTGCTTACGTGGGCTCCCGGCCAGTACACCTGTGCTGTCAAGTGCGACCTGTGCGCCTTCGATCCGGAAGGCCCGCATTGTGTGGCGGCGTGCCCCACCAAGGCACTGACCGTCATGGGCGGCGCGGCCGATCGCGAGCTCGACGAGGCCAAGCGCCTGCGCTCGATCGAAAACGGTCCGTCCGTCGACGTTACCGCTGTGGCCCAGGGTCTGTCCGAGAAAGCAGAAGGGAGCGTAAACAATGGATAGCATGACGCTGTTTATCGCATCGCTTGCCGTCTCGTGCATCGGTGCGCTCGCCTCGGTTCTGCTGATCAAGGCCGATAACGCCGCCAAGACCGCCGGCTGCCTTATCGGCGCCGTCGCCGCGGTGCTTTCGTTTGTGGCCGGTATCCAGGCCGTGCTGGGCGATGTCACGTCGGTCGACACCATCGTGTTCTTCCCGTTTGCCCATTTCCAGCTGCTGCTCAACCAGCTGTCCGGCCTGTTCGTGGCGCTCATCTCGGTGCTCGCGTTTGCCGGTTCGATCTACGGTCTCAACTACTTTGATGAGTACCCGGGCAAAAAGGGCCGCGCCGGCTTCTTCTTTAACACCTTTGTGGCGTCCATGATGCTCGTCATCACCGCCGACAACGTGTTTTGGTTCCTGGTCGCCTTTGAGCTCATGTCGCTGACCTCGTACTTCCTGGTCGTGATCGAGGAGAACGAGAACTCCATCCATGGCGGTTGGCTCTACTTTGTGATCGCGCACGTGGGCTTTGTGCTCATCATGGCGAGCTTCCTCACCATGACCAACTTCGCCGGTGGCTCGTTTGCCTTTGCGGATTTCCGCGCCACGCAGTTTAGCCCCGCGGTCGCATCCGTGTGCTTCGTGCTCGCCTTCTTTGGCTTTGGCGCCAAGGCCGGTATCATCCCGCTGCACGGCTGGCTGCCCAAGGCACATCCCGAGGCGCCGTCCAACGTGTCGGCCCTCATGTCCGGCGGCATGATCAAGATCGGTATCTTCGGCATCCTCAAGGTTGGTCTCGACCTGCTCTCCGCCTCGGGCGTTCAGGTCTGGTGGGGCCTTATGGTCATGGTCTTCGGCGCGATCTCGTCGGTCCTCGGCGTGGCATTCGCCCTGCAGGAGCATGACATCAAGCGCCTGCTGGCCTATCACTCCGTCGAGAACATCGGCATCATTCTGCTCGGCGTCGGCGCTTCCATGGCCGCCATGGCACTCAACTCGGTCGGCATCGCCGTCCTAGCTCTGATGGCCGCCCTCTACCACACGTTTAACCACGCGATGTTTAAGGGCGAGCTGTTCTTGGGCGCCGGTGCGCTGCTGTACTCCACGGGTACGCGCAATATGGAGAAGATGGGCGGCCTGTTCCGTCGTATGCCGGCAACGGCCATCTGCTTCCTTATTGGCGCGCTTGCCATCTCGGCCATCCCGCCCTTCAACGGCTTTGTGTCCGAGTGGTTTACCTACCAGTCGCTCTTTAACGCCGCCATGCAGGGCGACAAGGCCGTCATGATCGTGGCTGTGTTCGCTGCCGTCGCGCTTGCCATTACCGGCGCGCTGGCTGTCACGTGCTTCGTCAAGGCCTATGGCGTCTCCTTTGCCTCCGCGCCCCGCTCCGAGGCCGCGGCCAATGCCAAGGAGGTTCCCGCCCCCATGGTGTTTGCGCAGGGCCTGCTCGCGGCCATCTGCGTCGTGCTGGGCATTGGCGCTCCCGTGATCGCGCCCGTGCTGGTCGATGTCGCCGCGTCCGTGCTGCATCCGTACGGTGGCGTGTTTGCCGCCGAGGGCATGGAGCTCATGAACCAGTACTCCGGCGCTGCCACCTCCACGCCCGCGATCGCTATTGCGCTCGTGGTGCTCGTCGGCCTTGCCTGCGGTTATCGCAAGCTCAAGACCGTCGGCAAGGTGCAGAAGTCCCAGCCGTGGGCATGCGGCTATGCTCCCAACGAGCATATGCCCGTCGTGGCCACGACCTTTGCCTCCGAGGTGTCCTGGTTTATGCAGCCGCTCTACACGCTGCGTGACCGCTGCACGGCCGTCTGCTGGTCCATCGCGCACTTCTTCCAGAAGCTCACCGGTGTGGCCGAGGCTGTGGAGCCCGTACCCGACAAGGTTCTCGTCGATGCCCCGCATAAGGGTGTCGAGAAGCTCGCCGACCTCGCGACTAAGCTCGAGGGCGGCAACTACAGCATCTATATCTGCTACATCGTCGCGGCACTCGTGGTGTTCCTCGTGCTCGCCGTGCAAATGGGTTAAGGAGGGGAGAGCATGAACAACATCGTACTTGCCGTTCTGCAGGGCGTGGTCGTTATGGCCGTCGCGCCGTTCTTCTCCGGTCTCGGCCGCGTGATCCGCGCCAAGATGCACAACCGTCGCGGCCCCAGCATCATGCAGGACTACCGCGACCTGGCCAAGTTCTTTGCGCGCCCCGAGTCCCAGAGCGAGGACGCGAGCTTTGCGCTGCGCATTATGCCGCCGCTGTTCTTCGCCGTCGCCTTTATGCTCGCGATGGGCCTGCCGCTCTTTACGGCGCAAAGCCCCATCCCAGTCTTTGGTGACGCCATCACCATCATGTACAGCCTGGCGCTCGCCCGCTTCTTCTTCGCCCTCTGCGGTGTGGATTCGTCCAACGCCTACGCCGGTATCGGCGGCGTCCGCGAGCTGCTCATGAGCGTGCTCATCGAGCCGTCTATGCTGCTGGCGCTGTTTGCCGCTGCCCTGGTGTGCGGTTCCACCGACATCGCCACCATGGGTCAGCACATCATGACGGGTGCCGTCGACGCGCCGGTCGCCGTGATCCTCGCCGGCATCGCCTTTGCGATCGCCTGCTACATGGAACTCGGCAAGCTGCCGTTTGACCAGGCCGAGGCCGAGCAGGAGCTTCAGGAGGGTCCGCTCGCCGAGCTTTCCGGCCCGTCGCTCGCCATGGCCAAGCTCGCCATGTCCATGAAGCAGGTCCTGGTCGTCGCCTGGTTCTGCGCGATTTTTGTCCCCTGGGGCGAGCCCGCGACCGTGGGTGCCGCCGCTGTTCTGGGCGCCGTCATCTTCCTAGTGAAGTGCCTGATCGACTTTGTCGTGTGCGGCGTGATCGAGAACTCCTGCTCGCGCTCGCGTTTTAAGGTGCTTGGCAATCAGACCTGGGCCGTCGTGGGCATCGCCGTTCTGGCGTTTGTCTTCGTGGTCGTCGGCGTGTAGGAGAAGGGAGAAACAATGTCATTTGCAGTCAGTCTGTCCCTTCTCGGCTTGGTCGCTATCGCGGCCCCGATGGTGGCCTCGGTGCTCGTCGCCCTGTTCCCCCGTCCGTACGCCAAGTGGTTCAGCGTTTTGGGTGCCGCCGTCTCGACGGTCTGCACCATCGCCCTCGCCGCGAATTTCGCCGGCGCCGGCATGCCCGACACGCAGGTCCCCCTGATCTCGTTTGGGCAGACCCTCGTCATGGGATTCACCTTCGATCGCATGAGCACGCTGCTCGCGCCCGCCTTTGTGGGTATCGGCCTGCTTGTCGTGATCTATTCGATTCCCTATATGAGCGAGAATAACCGTGAGCATCCCGACGCACCGCGTCGTCGCTTCTACGCGTACCTCGCGACCTTCATCGGCGCCATTGCCGGCCTCGTGTACAGCTCGACCCTTTTGGGCCAGCTCGTGTTCTTTGAGATCACGGGTGCGTGCTCTTGGGGCCTCATTAGCTACTACATGACGCCTACGGCCAAGAAGGCCGGCATGAAGGCCCTGATCATCACGCATATCGGTGCGCTCGGCCTGTATCTGGGCGCCGCCATCGTGTTTGCCCACACCGGTACCTTCGCCATTACCGCGATTGCCGGCCTCGACGCCAAGCTCAAGGCTATCGTCCTTTTGCTCGTGCTGTTTGCGGCCTGGGCAAAGTCCGCACAGGTCCCCATGTACATGTGGCTGCCTTCGGCCATGGAGGCGCCGACGCCTGTTTCGGCCTACCTGCATGGCGCCTCGATGGTCAAGGTCGGCGTGTGCGTGTTCGCGCGTGCACTCGTCTCTGCCGGCGAGATTCCCGAGATCGTGGGCTGGGTTGCCATTATCGACGCCATGGTCACCATGCTCTTTGGCTTCCTTATGTATCTGCCGCAAAAGGACATGAAGCGTCTGCTGGCCTTCTCCACGATCGCCCAGCTCTCCTATGTGTTCTTTGGTCTGGGCCTTTCGGTCTTTGGCAGCCAGCTGGCCTTTGATGGCGCCGTGTGCCATATCTTTAACCACGCTTTCGCCAAGACCCTGTTCTTCCTGATCGCCGGTTCGTTCTCCTTTACGCTCGGCACGCGTATGCTGCCCAAGCTTCGCGGCATCGTAAAGAAGTACCCGATCTCGGGCGTGGGCTTTGGTGTCGCGGCGCTCGCCATTGCCGGCGTGCCGCCCATGAACACGTTCTTCTCGAAGTTCCAGATCATCGCCGGCGGCTTCTCTGTGGGTGCCGGCAACGTCGCGATCCTGGTGCTCGTGTGCATCATGGTTGCCGAGACCGTCGCCACCTTCGCCTGGTTCCTCAAGTGGATGGGCTATTGCCTGCCCGGCGAGCCGAGCGACGAGGTCGCTGCGGGAGCCCCGCTTCCCCGCGCGATGGCGTTCGTGTTCATCGTGCTCATCATCATGGTTATCGTCAGCGGCCCGCTTTCGGCCAGCTGGATCGGTTAGGAGGTAGAACGACATGGGTTATTCGATCGTCAACATCCTTGGCGGCCTTCTGATCGTCACGTCCACCATGGTGGTTGTCTCCAAGAACATCAAACATTCCATCCACTGGTATGCGGTGCAGTCGCTGGTGCTCGTGGGGCTTCTCGCCACGCTCGGTGTCACCACTGGTGCGCAGGAGCTGCTTATGTGGGCTGGATCTGCCTTTATCACCAAGGTCGTCCTGGTCCCTTATATCCTCAACCGCGCATACAAGAAGATGGGCGAGCCGAGCGACGCATCGCTCAAGGCCGGCCTTAAGCCCGCGTGGGCCATTTGCATCATCGCCGTCGAGGTCGCGATTTGCTTTGCCGTCGTGACGCAGATCAGCCTGCCCACGGCCGAGGTCGCAACGCCTGCGCTCGCTATTAGCTTCGCTCACTTCTTTGTGGGCCTCACCTGCATCATCTCGCAGCGCAACATCATGAAGCAGATCTTTGGATACTGCCTTATGGAAAACGGCAGCCATGTGACGCTCGCGCTTTTGGCCCCCACCGCTCCCGAGATCATCGAGATCGGTATCGCCACCGACGCCATCTTTGCCGTCATCATCATGTCCATCGTCGTGCGTCGCATTTGGGACGACTCCCACTCGCTCGATGCGCGCGACCTGTCCGAGCTGAGGGGGTAGTCCATGGAAACGTTGATTCTCGCCCTGCTCGCGACTCCTTTGGTGTTCTCGCTGGTTATGGCGTTTTTGCCCAAGAACACGTCCTATAACGTGTTTGCCGGTCTCAACCTGGTCTCCGTCGCAGCCGTCCTGGTGCTGTCGATTATGACGGCCGGTGACGTCCTTATGAGCGGCGACACCGCGAGCGCTCTTGGCCTGTGGTTTCACCTCGATTCGCTGGGCGCCATCTTTGTGCTGCTCATCGGCTTTATCGGTTTTCTTACGGGGCTGTTCTCGCTGCCCTATGTAAAGGCCGATATCGAGGAGGGCTCCATGCCCGCCGAGCGCGCCAAGCAGTATTTTGCGCTGTTTAGCCTGTTCGTGTTCACCATGCTGCTCGCGTGCCTGTCCAACAACATGATCCTCACGTGGGCCGCCGTGGAGGCAACCACGCTTTCCACCGTGTTCCTCGTGGGTATCTACAAGAACAAGACGGCCCTCGAGGCTTCTTGGAAGTATGCGATGGTCTGTACCGCCGGCGTGGCCTTTGGCCTGTTCGGTACGCTGCTGATCTACGCCAACGCCGCCGACGTGATTCCCAACGCCCACGAGGCCGCATTCCTGTCGTGCGTGCTGCCGTATGCCGACCAGTTCGACCCGACGCTCATGCGCCTCGCCTTTGCGTTTATCGTGATCGGCTTTGGCACCAAGGCCGGCCTGTTCCCCATGCACACTTGGCTGCCCGATGCCCACTCCCAGGCCCCGAGCCCTGTCTCGGCCCTGCTCTCGGGCGTGCTGCTTAAGTGCGCCATGCTTGTGATCATGCGCTTCTATGGCTTTACCATCCAGGCCGTGGGCGCCGAGTATCCGCAGCTTTTGCTGCTGATCGTCGGCACGCTGTCCATTTTGGTGGCGGCACTTTCGATGTTTCGCCAGGACGACCTCAAGCGCCGCTTTGCGTACTCGTCTGTGGAGAACGTGGGCGTTATCGCCCTGTGCCTGGGTATCGGCGGCCCGCTGGGTATCGCCGCGGCCCTGCTGCACTGCGTGTTCCACGGCTTTACCAAGACGCTTGCCTTCTGCGTGTCCGGCAACATCCAGCACGCCTTTGGCACGCGTAGCCTGGCTAAGATTCAGGGTGTCGTCGAGGTTGCCCCCGCAACCGCCGCGCTCGCCATCTTGGCACTGCTCGGTCTTGGTGCCTTCCCGCCCTTTGGCATGTTTATCTCCGAGTTCCTGACTTTTGTCGCCGGTGTCACCGCCGGTCCCATGTGGCTGGTCGTCGTGGTCGCCCTCGGTCTTACCGTGGCCATCTCCGCGCTCACCCGCATCGCACTCAAGTCGGTGTTCGGCCATGCGCCCCAGGGCATGGGCAAGCATGAGGCCCCGGCGCTCATGCTTATCCCCGAAATCATCCTGGCCGTCATGATCTTGTGGTTTGGCATCGCCACCCCGCTGCCTCTCGTGCACGGTGTGGAGACCGCGACCGGCATCGTGCTCGAGCAGAGCACCGAGGAACTTCACGCGACGCCGATGTACCGCGCTGTGTTCGGTACCGAGACCGCTCAGAGCGAGGTGGAGTAACGAATGATTGAAACTGAGAACAAGGTGTACGCCCGTCGCTGCGAGAGCCATGTCGAGGCCCTGCGCCGCGCCGTTCCGGGCTGCATCGAGAAGGTCGAGTGGCAGTGCGAGGACCAGCTGACGATCACCGTCAAGCAGGACAAGCTGCCCGAGGCCGTCCACTACCTGTATTACGAGCGCTACGGCTGGATTCCCGTGATCATCGGCAACGATGAGCGCAGCCTGTGCGGCCGTTACGCCGTGTACTATGTCATCTCCATGGAGGGGGAGGACCCCGGTTGGGTGACCGTGCGCACCGAGGTCGATCCCGCCAAGATGACGTTCCCGTCCGTGACACCGTTCGTCCCCGCCTGTGTGTGGGGCGAGCGCGAGCTTCGCGACATGTTCGGCCTGATCCCCGAGGGTCTGCCCGACCGTCGTCGCCTGGTGCTGCCCGACGATTGGCCCAGCGGCCTGTACCCGCTGCGCAAGGACTCCATGGACTACCGCTTCCGTCCCGCTCCCGCGAGTGACATGGAAAACTACGAGTTCTTGGCCGATACCAAGGGCAAGGAGACCACACTTGTCCCCATGGGCCCGTTGCACATTACCTCCGACGAGCCCGGCCACTTCCGCCTGTTCGTTGAGGGCGAGACGATCGTCGACGCCGACTACCGCCTGTTCTACGTGCACCGCGGCATGGAGAAGGTCGCCGAGACGCGCCTGAACTATGACGCCGTGACGTTCCTCGCCGACCGCATCTGCGGCATCTGCGGCTGCGCCCACTCGGTGGCCTACGCCGAGGCCGTCGAGCGCGCCCAGGGCATTCATGTCCCGCCGCGCGCCCAGTACATCCGCGCTATCATGCTCGAGGTCGAGCGCCTACACTCGCATCTGCTCAACATTGGCCTGGCGTCGCACTACACGGGTTTCGACTCCGGCTTCCAGCAGTTCTTCCGCGTCCGCGAGAAGTCCATGGACCTGGCCGAGAAGCTCTCCGGTCACCGCAAGACCTACGGTCTCAACGTAATCGGCGGCGTGCGTCGCGACATTTTGGCCGAGCAGAAGCTCTCCACGCTCACGACCATCCACCAGCTGCGCTCCGAGGTTCAAGAACTCGTCGACGTGCTGCTCTCTACGCCCAACTTTATCGAGCGTACGAGCGGTATCGGCATTCTGGACCGCAAGATCGCTCGCGACTTCTCGCCGGTCGGCCCGCTCATGCGTGGCTCGGGCTATGCCCGCGACGTGCGCTTTGACCATCCCTTCGACGGCTACGCCGATCCGGACGTCCAAAAGATGCATGCTGCCACGGCCGACACCTGCGATGCCTTCGGCCGTACCGCCGTTCGCATCCAGGAGGTCTACGATTCGATCGACATGATCGAGACCATGCTCGAGAACTGCCCGTCGGGCCCCATCCTCACCACGGATTGGGAGTACACCCCGCACAAGTACGCCATCGGCGCCACCGAGGCGCCGCGCGGCGAGGACGTGCACTGGGCCATGCTCGGCAATAACCAGAAGTGCTACCGCTGGCGCACCAAGGCCGCCACGTACAGCAACTGGCCGGTCCTGCGCTACATGTTCCGCGGCAACACCGTGGGCGACGCGGCGCTGATCGTCGGCTCTCTCGACCCGTGCTACTCCTGCACCGACCGCGTGACGGTGACCGATGTCGCCGCCAAGCGCGACCATGTGCTCGACAAGGAACAGTTCGAGAACGTCTGGCGCGACAAGTCGCCGCTTGCGGGCGAGGGCACCATGGCCGCTCCGCTCGATGAGGAGGCGCTCTAATATGCTGAAGCTTTGGAAGGTCAACGCCAAGGCCGGCGACGCGACGGTCAAGTACCCGTTTGCGCCGTTCCCCACCAATAAGGACATGCGCGGCAAGCCCGAGCACAACGCCGAGCTCTGCATCGCCTGCGGTGCCTGCGGCGTGGCGTGCCCGGCCGATGCCATTCGCATGGACACCGACCTTGCGGCCGATACCATCACCTGGTCGATCGACTACGGCCGCTGCATCTTTTGCGGCCGCTGCGAGGAGGCCTGCCCCATGGAGGCCATCAAGCTCACCGAGGAGTTTGAGCTGGCCGTCATGAGCAAGGACGACCTCACCAGCAAGAGCGTCTATACGCTCGAGCACTGCTCGCGTTGCGGCAAGCCGTTTGCCCCGCACAAGGAGATCGACTACGCCAAGCGCCTGCTGCAAAAGGCCGGCGGCATGGAGGCCGAGCAGGCCGCCCGTACCGTCGGTATGTGCCAGGAGTGCAAGCGCGAGCTCGATGCCCTGCGCGCCGCTTCGGCCGTAAAGACCGGCAACGCGCGCGGCATGGCTGCCAACGAGACGCTTGCGTCCGGTGAGCCCCAGGGCCCCGGCATGGAGTATCTGGGCGGCCACGGCGTGAACCCGGAGTATGTCGACCGCGAGCTCAACCCCGATGCGCCCGAGATCCCCGCCGGTCCGGCGCCGGTCGAGGGCATCATCATGGATTTTGAAACGAAGGAGGAGTAACCATGGCCGAACCCACGCTTTTGCCCGAGCGGCTTCAGTACCGCCCGACCAAGATCGAGCTCGACGAGAGCATCGAGAAGGCCAAGGCGACTCTTCTTAAGAAGATCAAGCGCTCGGTGTACGTCTACCGTGTCGACTGCGGCGGCTGCAACGGCTGCGAGATCGAGATCTTCGGTTCCATCACGCCCGTCTTCGACGTCGAGCGCTTTGGCATCAAGGTCGTGCCTTCGCCCCGTCACGCCGATGTGCTGCTGTACACCGGCGCCGTGACGCGTGCCATGCGCATGCCGGCCCTGCGCGCCTTTGAGGCCGCACCCGATCCCAAGATCGTGGTGTCCTATGGCGCGTGCGGTTGCACCGGTGGTATCTTCTACGACAACTACTGCGTCTGGGGCGGCACGGACAAGATTCTGCCGGTCGATGTCTACATCCCCGGCTGCCCGCCCAGCCCCGCGCAGACCATCTACGGCTTTGCCATGGCGCTCGGTCTGCTGGACCAAAAGCTCCATGCCGAGACCACGGTGGAGGCCGCCGGCGAGCAGGCCGATATCCTGCACCCCGGCGTGCCGTACAAGCTGCGCGTTGCCATCGAGCGCGAGGCTCGCGCCATGAGCGGCTACCGTTACGGCCGCGACCTGGCCAACGAGTTTATGGATACGCTCGAGGGCGCGCCCAAGGGCGATATCCGCGGTGCCATGGCGCTGCTCATCGATAAGCAGGACGATCCTCGCCGCGTTGAGGTCTACTCGGCGCTGCAGGATCTGGTGCTGGCCGGAGGTCGCTAGATGGAGCTCACGGACCGCTCTGGTTACTTTGCGGGCCCCGGTATGCTCGGCGGCTCCTTTGGCGATGCCTTGCGCGCAAGCGACGAGGCCGCCGAGGGCGTCGCCGACCCCTGCCTGGGCCATGCGCCCGACCAAGTGGTCTTTTACGAGCTCACGCGTAAGTTTGTGGAGACCGAGGAAGACATTCCCCAGGAGGCCTGCGACGTGCTGTACTACACGCTCGCCGTGGGCCACCACACCGGCGTGCTCGACTGCTTTGAGCCGCGCCTGTCGGTGCCGGTGGATGTCTTCTATTCGCTCGTCGACGCGCTGCCGGAGGGGGAGGCCAAGACCAAGTTCGAGGCCATCCGCTCCTTTGGCGAGTGCCAGCTCGACAAGGCGGCGGTGCCGTCGCTGCTCGAGGCCTGCGATGCGCTGCTCGACGAGCGCGGTTTTCGCGGGTCGGCCAAGGCCGGCATCTCGGTGTTCGACGACGACTTTGGCCTGCATGCCCAGCAGGTCGCGTTTCTGATGAAGTTTCGCGATCTGGTTGAGCGCGTGCGCGATGTGTCGGGCGTGTATCTGACGGGAAGGTTGCAGTAATGGGTCGCGTTGTAGATGGACGTGTGAACGGAGCCCCGTTTGCGGGTATCGTGCTCACGGCGGGAAGCGTGCTGCGTGCCGACGATGCCGCCGGCCCCGTGCTCTCCAAAAAGATGGAGGACGCGCCCATCGCCGGTTGGTACACCATCGACGGCGGGCAAACGCCCGAGGACGACATCATCGAGGTCAAGCGCGAGCGTCCGCCGCGTTTGGTTTTGGTCGATGCCGCCGACATGGCGCTGCCCGTCGGGTCCATCCGCTTGCTCGACAAGCGCGATGTGGCCCGCAAGTCGATGTTCACCACGCATTCGCTTCCTTTGTCGATTCTGATCGAGGAAATCGAACAATCGTGTGATGATATCGTCTTCGTTGGGATTCAGCCGGGCGACACGGAGTTCTACAACCCCATGTCCCCGGAGGTCTTTGACGCCGTCGACGCCGTGTACGACGCCGTGGCCGCCAACGACTTTTCCCACTTTGTCCGCTTGGGGCAAGAGTAATAGGAGCGCTTGTCCCTGCTGATTAGGAAAGAAGTGATTGACATGGCAGATTCCAAGGTGGAGTACCCCGCTCCCGATTGCCTGGCGCCCGCCGCGATCGAGGCCAAGACCGAGGTCGCCGGCGTGACCAAGGCCAACCTGCCGGTCGCAAAGGCCTTTCTGTTGGCAATGTTCGCCGGTGCGTTTATTGCCTTCGGCGGCCTGTTCTTTACCGTGTTCTTGAGCGATAGCACGCTGGGCTGGGGCGCTCAGCGCGTCGTGGGCGGCCTGTGCTTTTGCCTGGGCCTGGTGCTGGTGCTGGTGTGTGGCGCCGAGCTGTTTACCGGTAATTCGCTTATGGTCTGCGCGCTCAAGAGCAAAAAAATCACCCTGGTCCAGATGCTCAGGGCATGGCTCGTCGTGTGGCTTGGTAACTTTGTCGGTGCCCTGTTCATCGTCTTTTTGGTGTACATGGCCGGCATTTACAAGCTTAACGGCGAGGCGGTCGCCAATTCCATGGTGAGCGTCGCCGCCGGCAAGGTGACGGTCGACTGGGTGACGATCTTCTTCCGCGGCATCCTGTGCAACATCTTTGTGTGCCTGGCCGTGTGGATCGGTACCGCCGGCAAGACCGTGGTCGATAAGGTTGTGGGCATTCTGCTGCCCATCGCCGCCTTTGTGGCCTGCGGTTTTGAGCACTGCGTTGCCAATATGTACTTTTTGCCCATGGGTGCCGTGATGCACGCGTGCGGCTATGGCGCCGACGTCGCCGGCGCCGATGCGCTCAACGCCGCGGGCATTGCGTTTAACCTGTCCGCCGCCACGCTGGGCAACATCGTGGGCGGCGCGGTTCTGGTCGCGCTCGGCTACTGGTTTATCTACGCCAAGAAGTCCGAGGCGTAATAAGCCGGAATGACGTACGGGCCTCCCGAGGGTGTTTGCCTTTTGGGAGGCTCTTCGTGTCTTGCTGCGGTGGATGCTGCGGGCTATGCGTCGCGGCAGCTGGTGGCAGAGCTGTGGTGCGGTGGGGTTTGAACCCCTGAGCTGGAAGGAATAATCGAGATGGCATCGAGAGCTATGCATGACGGTCGCTCCGTGATGACGACATGCGGGGGATGCTATGCCGATTGCGCCTTTGCGGCCCATGTTGAGGGTGGGCGTGTGGTGGCCGAGTTGCCGGTTGTGGGGCATCCGTGCGCGGCGCGTGCCCTGTGCGCCCGCGGACGCCATCGCCTGGCAATGCCGTTTGACGAGCGCGACCGCATCGTGCACCCCATGCGTCGCCGCCAGGATGGCTCGGGGTTCGATGCGATTTCCTGGGACGAGGCGTTTGCGCAGATCGCTGCGCGCCTTGGGGGGATTGTTGACGGGCATGGTCCGCGCGCGCTGGGCATGACGCTCGGCGTGCCCTCGTTCGACCGCTACTGGGCGTGTCGTTTTATGCATGTGCTGGGCTCGCCCAACGTATACGGTGCAGACGGTGCCTGCGAGGTAAGCCGACTTACCGGTTGGGAGCACAGCCTGGGCTATAGTCCCGCCTCCGACCTGGCGCATACCGATTGCATCATGTATTTGGGGCGTTCCATCGTCGATTCGTCGACGATGGGGGCCGTTGATGCGCTCAACGATGCCCGTCGCCGTGGGGCGAAGATTATCGTGGTCGACCCCCGGCGCAGCGGCTCGGCTGCGCTTGCCGACCGCTGGCTGCGCGTGCGTCCCGGATGCGATCTAGCGTTGCTGCTGGGCATTGCGCATGTGCTCATTGCCGAGGACTTGTACGACCGCGAGTTTGTTGCCCGCTATACCACGGGGTTTGATGAGCTGGCGCAGGCTGCCGCTGCTTGGACGCCTGAGTGGGCCGAGTCGATGTGCGACGTGCCGGCCGCAGAGATCGCCGCCACGGCGCGTGATTTGGCTGCCGCCGCGCCTGCTGCCGTGGTGGACGCCGGTTTTCATGGCGGCATCGGCATCGCGTATGCCAACAGTACCCAGACGGCGCGAGCTATCTGCATGGTTGATGTGCTGCTGGGCTGTATTGGACATGCGGGCGGCGCGCTCAACCCATCCACGCCGCTTGTGTTGGGCGATCTCGATCCCGCACGCTTTGCGACGCCGCCGGTGCCTCGCGGGCCCAAGCTGGGGTCCGAGCGCTATCCACTGGTCGATCCGGTGCGCGGCCTGTGCACGACCATCGGCCAGTCGATTCTTGCCGGCGATTTGCGCGGGCTCATCGTCTATGCCAGTAACCCCGGTGCGGGCTATGGCAATGCACAGGCTTGGCTGGGTATTTTGCAGAAGCTCGACTTGCTCTTGACGATTGATATTCGCTGGTCCGAGACGGCGCGTGCTTCTGACTTCGTGCTGCCCGACGTGACGTATCTCGAGGCCGACCGCGGCGTGGGCACGGTCGTGGGCGTCAACGATTCGCGGGTGTTCTACCGCAACGCCGTGCTGCCCGTGCAGCATGACGACACGCGTCCCGGTCGGGAGATTTTTGCCGGTCTGGCACAGGCGTGTGGTGTGGGCGAGTACTTCCAGTTTACGTCTGACGATCTGGCGGCTGCCCAGGTGGCGCCTTTTGGAATCAATCTAGACGAGCTCAAGGAGCGCGGCTGGGCCGACACGGGTGTTGCGTTGCCGTCGCGTACGGGCGAGCCGGCGATTCCCTTGGATGGCGGCAAAATTGCGCTGGCAAGCGACGTATGGGAACGAGCCGGCCTGGGTCGTGTGCCCAACTGGATCGCGCCCATGGTGGAGCCCGGCCCGGGGATGTTTCGTCTCATTAGCGGCAACCGTCCCTTTGAGTCGCACACTTCGCGAAGGCTTGCGGCCCAAGGTGCCGCCGAGGCTGGATCGGACCTGGATGCCGTGCAGATGAATGCCGATGCCGCTGCGCGCATGGGTATTGCCGACGGCGAGATCGTCGAACTCGTGAGCGATATGGGCCGCGACCGCGTGCGCGTGGAGACGACGCCGTATCTGCATCCGGCGTGCATCTTTACGTCGGCCGCCCCCGGTGGGCGTTCGTTTGGCGCCGATGCCGGTGGCGCTCAGGCCTTGGGCGTGGGCCCGCTCGACCATACACCTTTGCGCTGGGACCCGTTGACGGGCGCCGCGCTCACCCAGGAAAACGCCGTTCGCGTGGAAAAGATCGCGGCGCGCGAGGATAATAACGAGTAATTGACTCAGCTGATGTATTCGACTGATCCACGTTTCTTTTGAAAGGCCGCACATGAGCGATAGCCAGAACATGTCCGATGAGGTACGCGCCCGCCTGCGCGCCATTCCTTCCGTCAACGAGCTGCTTGCCGAGTGGCCGGTGGTGAAGGCGACAGGGGAGACCTGCGACGCGGTGGTCCATGCTGCCGTGACGGCTGAGCTCGACGAGGAGCGCGCCGCAATTCGTGCCGGTGCCGCCCCGCGCTCTAAGCGCGACCTGGCTTCGGCCATCGAGTGGCGTGCGCACCGCTTCGCGTTGCCGAGCCTGCGTCCCGCCGTCAACGCCACGGGTGTTGTTATCCATACCAATCTGGGTCGAGCCCCGCTCGCGGAGTCGGCCGCCAAGGCCGTGGCCGAGGTCGCGCGCGGCTACAGCACGCTCGAGTACAGCGTGGACACCTGCTCGCGCGGGTCGCGCAAGGAACATGCCGCGCAGCTCATCCGCTCGCTTACCGGTGCCGAGGACGCGCTGGTCGTTAATAATAACGCGGCTGCCGTGCTGTTGGTGCTGGCGACCCATGCCGCAGGCAAGGAGGTCATCGTCAGCCGCGGCGAGCTTGTCGAGATCGGCGGCAGTTTCCGTATCCCCGATGTTATGGAGGCCTCGGGTGCCAAGCTCGTTGAGGTCGGGGCCACCAACCGCACGCATTTGAGCGACTACGAGCGCGCCATTACGCCCGATACGGCAATGATCCTCAAGGTCCATCCTTCCAACTATCGCATCGAGGGTTTTCACGAGGAGGTGGGTTCTCGGGAGCTTGCGGCGCTTGCTCACAAGCATGGCCTGCTGTTCTACGAGGACCAGGGGTCGGGCGCGCTGTTGCCCGACGACATCTTGGTGCGCGGAGGCGAAGAAACCACGCCGGCTTCGGTCGCGGCGGGGCTCGATATCGTGTCATGCTCGGGCGATAAGCTGCTCGGTGCCGCACAGGCGGGCATTATCATGGGCCGTCGCGATCTGGTCCAGGCTTGCGGGTCGCATCCGCTTATGCGTGCCCTGCGCCCGGGCAAGCTCGCACTGGCTGCGCTCGAGGCTACACTGCGCATTTATATGGATGGGGCGGATGTGGCCCATCGCGAGGTGCCGGTGCTCAACATGCTCACGCTTCCGCAGGCTCATCTGGAGCGTCGCGCACGCAAGCTGCGCGAGCTGATGGTGGCAGGCCTCGATAAGGCGGGTCGCCCGTGCGCCGTTCAGGTGGAGATCGTCGAAGAGTCGTCGACTCCCGGCGGCGGCTCGCTGCCTACCGTCGAGTTGCCCACGATGTGCGTGGCCGTCTGCCCGGTCGACGGGCGCCTGTCCGTCGACGCGCTCAAGCGCTCGCTCGTTCAAGACTTCGATACGCCGGTCGTCACGCGCGCCTCGCACGACCGCATTCTGTTTGATGTGCGCACGCTCGTAGGCGACCGCGATATCGAGACGGCGGCATCGACGCTCGTCGCGTGCGTTGAGAAGGCGATTGCTCGATGAGTGAGGTTCAAGTGCTGGTGGAGTGTCCCGTTATCGTTGGCACGGCGGGTCATGTCGACCACGGTAAGTCGGCGCTCATCGAGGCGCTGACGGGTAAAAACCCCGACCGTCTGGAGGTTGAGCGCCGTCGCGGCATGACGGTGGAGCTTGGCTTTGGCGAGCTGGCGCTGCCGAGTGGCAAGATCGTTGGTCTGGTCGACGTGCCGGGCCATGCGCATTACTTGCGCGCCATGGTGCAGGGTGCCACGGGTATCGACGTCGCCGTGCTGGTGGTATCGGCCGTTGAGGGCGTAATGCCGCAGACGCGTGAGCACGTGCATGTACTGGAGTTGCTGGGTGTCACGCATATGGTGGTGGCGCTGACCATGCGCGATCTGGCCGATGCCGAGATGACCGAGCTTGCCGAGCTCGATGTCGATGACTTTTTGTTGGGTACCGTGTTTGCGGGCGCGCCGATTGTGCCCGTGTCGTCTAAGACGGGCGAGGGGATCGACGGGCTCCTTGCGGTGCTCGACGAGCAGGTAAGTGCCTGCTGGGATTCCTGTCGCGAGCGTGCCGAGCGTGGCGATGCCGCGCCGCGCCTGCCGATTGACCGCTGCTTTACGATCAAGGGCGCCGGTACTGTGGTGACGGGAACGCTGCACGATGCGCCCGTTGCGGTGGGTGACGAGCTGATGGCTTTACCGTCGCGTACGGTCTGTCGTGTGCGCGGGATTCAGGTGCATGGCGATACGCCGCGCGCGCTGCCTGGGCAACGCGTGGCGCTCAACCTGGTAGGTGACGGTGTCGCGGCACTTGACCGTGGCGAGATGCTCGGCGTGGCGGACCGCTTTGGTCAGACGTTGCGCTTTATGATGACGTTCACCTACCTGGGTCGCGAGGGCGCCAAGCCGCGCGTGCTCGAGTCGGGCGCGCGCGTGCATGTGATGGCCGGCACGGCCGAGGTTGTCGGCCGCATCATGCTTTTGGAGGGCGAGGCCCCCATGGCGGTGCGCGAGACCCGTACCGTACAGGTGCGCTTGGAGGAGCCGCTGCCGCTGCGCGCTGGAGACCACGCCGTGGTGCTGTCGTATTCGCCCGTTATGCTCATTGGCGGCGGGCGCGTACTGCTTTCGCGCTGCCGTCGCTCGCGCGAGCTTTCGGCGGGGGAGCGCACGCTGCTTGCGGCGCTTGAGGCCGGCGATGCCGTCGCTGGTGTGGATGCGTGGCTGGCGCTGCAGGCGTTGCCGGTCGTGGTTGCCGACGTTGCCGCAGCGCTAGATCTTGTTTCCGTTGAGGCCGACGCCGCGCTGAACGAGCTGGTGGCGCGAGGTGTTGTTTACAAGCTTGCCGGCTCGGGCGATGCGCTGTATGTGAATGCCGCCGTGCTCGACGCCGCGATGGATGCACTGGCAGCGACCCTGTCCGCCATGCACGCGGCTGCCCCCAAGGAGACGGGCTTTACGCCCGGCGCCGTTGCCCATGCTGCGTGGTCTGCCGCTGATGATGGCGTTGCCGCGGCTCTGATTGCCGAGGGCTGCTCGCGTGGCGTGTGCGCCGCCGAGGGCGCCGAGGTATTCGATCCGCATTCGGCCGCCGCGGCGGCACGCGTGGTTCGCGAAGCCTGCGAACGTATCGTTGCCTTGCTGGACGAAGCCGGCCTCGATGCACCGACGTTGCCCGAGGTGGGCGAGCAACTGCAGCTCGATCGCGACACCATGACGCGTGCCCTGCGCGAGCTTTCGCTCAACCGCTCGATCGTTAAGGTCGAGCGCGACGTTGCCCTGTCCGCTGCCGCCGAGGCCCATGCGCGCGAGCTTGTTGCCGCTGCCATTGAGGCAGCCCGCGGGGCCGCCCCCACGAGCCGGCCAAACCGAAACCTGGGTGTGTCGCGCAAACGTGCCATCAGCATCTTGGAACACCTGGATGCCGTGCGCTTTACGGTGCTCGACAAAGACGCCGGCGGCCTGAGGTCCCTGCGCTAGATCGGCCGCCCCGCCCCACCTCCTCAGTTGCGGTGAAATAGTTCCTATTTGGAGGCTTTGGCAGCAAATACAGGAACTATTCCACCGCAACTTCTTGCTCGTCTTTTTGGGATGGAGCCGTTTCGGTTTGGTAAAATACCGCCGCACTTGGGAACGGATGGGCTCCGGTGGGCTCCGCGGTCCTCAAAACCGTTGCGAGGCGTGCAAAACGTCTTGGATGTGTTCGATTCACATACGTTCCCGCCATACGCTACCAGCGCTTTTGTGCTCGCGGTCTTGCTGCGTGCCGCAAAGGCGCTGTTTTGTTTTTGTACGAGCTTTTCGTAGCGCCGTTATTTCGGCGGCTGTATTTAGCTTCGTGCGCTGGATTTTGAACGTGCCGATGGAGGTGTTTTGCCGTATGACTGCCGTAAGACGTGCCGATCTTTCTTGTGTCGTCCAGGCGGGCGGGTTGTCGTCGCGCATGGGCTGCGATAAGGCGCGCATGGCGTTTTGCGGCGAGCCGCTCATCGAGCGCGTGCTGGGTCGGCTGGCGCCAGTTGCCGGCGAGTTGGTCGTGACGACGTCGCGTCCCAGCGAGCTTGCCTACCTTGAGGAGCGCACGTTTGGCGGCCTGGTGCCGCGTGTGGTGGCGGACCTTGAAGGCTCTGCGGGCGCCATGCGCGGCATCGCGAGCTCGTTGGCTGCGGCTCGGCTGCCTCTCGTGGCGATCGTTGCCTGCGATATGCCGTTTGTCTCGCCGGAACTCATCGGCGCGCTTGCCGGTCATGTTGAGGCCGAGGCGCTCGATGTGTGCGTGCCGCGTGAGGAGCGGGGGATTGAGCCGCTTTGCGCCGTCTGGCGCCGTGACGCGTGTGCGCCGGTTGCCCATGAGCTGCTTGCCTGCGACCGCCAGCGCATTCGCTGCCTGATCAATCGCGTTCAGGCCGGTTATATGGATGAGCCGCAGATCGTTAAGGCCGCGGGTTCGACGCTCTGCTTCGAGAACGTCAATACGCCCGAGGAGTTTGCGGCGGCCGAGTTGCTCGCCTAGACGATTGGAGTTGCCATGTCTCACGATATTTGTCCCGACACGGGAGAACCTTGCACTTGCGATGGGTCCGAGCCTTGCACCTGCGGCCGCGGCGGCTGTGGACATACGGCCGAGGAAGAGGCAGCGGCGGCTGCGTATCGCGATGCACACCGCGAAGGCCCGTCCGGTGATGCTCTCGACCATGAACGCAAGATCATCGTTTCGTTCGATAGCACCTTCGATGTGATGGAATGCGAGCAGCTGTGCCTTGCCACCGGTGTGCCCGGGCGCATCATGCCGCTGCCCGGCTCCATCACCGCCGGCTGCGGGCTGTGCTGGGCCATGCCGTTCTCGGGCGATGCACTCGCCGCCTTCCGCGCTGCCACCGAAGGCCGCATAACCCCCGCCGACTATCATCAGCTCGTCCTCTAACCGTCAGCACCACCACAAAGGTGCCTGTCCCCAATGTGGTGGTTTGGAACACGTGGACGAAACAGGTTTGAAACACGGGTTTTGCATGTCAGGCACTCAAAAACGCTTCTACCTGCATCGTAATCAAAACGAAACATCCGCTCGTCGGCTTATGCGAAACTTTGCCGCAACAGTGCGATATTATCCATACACGATAAAGCTCGCGGCGCATGGGGTGCCGCGACCAACATTTTCGTTTCCCATCATTGGAGGAAGCATGAGCTACACGCAGAAAGTTCTCGAAGAGCTCAAGGCCCGCTATCCCGAGCAGCCTGAGTTCATCCAGGCCGCGACCGAGATCCTCGGCACCATCCAGCCGGCGCTCGACGCCCACTCCGAGTACGAGGAGGCCGCCCTGCTGGAGCGCCTCGTCGAGCCCGAGCGCATCGTCATGTTCCGTGTTCCCTGGGTCGACGACCAGGGCAAGGTTCAGGTCAACCGCGGTTACCGTGTCGAGTTCAACTCTGCCATTGGACCCTACAAGGGCGGCCTGCGCTTTAACCCGACGGTCACCCTGGGTATGCTCAAGTTCCTGGGTCTGGAGCAGATCCTCAAGAACAGCCTGACCACCCTTCCCATGGGCGGCGGCAAGGGCGGCTCCGACTTTGACCCCAAGGGCAAGTCCAACAACGAGATCATGCACTTCTGCCAGTCCTTCATGACCGAGCTCTATCGCCACATCGGCCCCAACACCGACGTTCCCGCCGGCGACCTGGGCGTTGGCGGCCGCGAGGTTGCCTACCTGTTCGGTCAGTACAAGCGCCTGACCAACGAGTGGACCGGCGTCCTTACCGGCAAGGGCCTCTCCTTTGGCGGCTCGCTTGCCCGTACCGAGGCCACCGGCTACGGCCTGGCCTACTTTGTGGACGAGTACCTCAAGAGCCGCGGCGACTCCTTCGAGGGCAAGAACGTCGTCGTTCATGGCTCCGGCAACGTCGCCATCTACGCCGTCCAGAAAGTCTCCCAGCTCGGCGGCAAGGTGCTGGCCTGCTCCGATACCCACGGCTGGGTCGAGGATCCCGACGGTATCGACTACACCGTGCTCGAGCATGTCTACAACAAGAAGCGCTCCGGCCACGACAAGGGCGTTACGCTCGCCATGTACGTTGACGAGAAGCCCAACGCCGTGTGGCACGAGGGCGACGGCCGCGGCGTGTGGCAGCTGCCCTGCGACATCGCGCTGCCCTGCGCTCGTGAGAACACGCTGCTGCTCGAGGACGCTCAGGCGCTCGTCGCCAACGGCTGCAAGGTGGTCGGCGAGGGCGCGAACATGCCCACGACCATCGAGGCCACGACTTACTTCCAGGAGAACGGCGTTGCCTTTATGCCCGGTAAGGCTGCCAACGCCGGCGGCGTGCTCGTGTCCGGCCTGGAGATGAGCCAGAACGCCGAGCACCTGTCCTGGACCTTCGAGGAGGTCGACGGCAAGCTCGAGCAGCTCATGCGCGGCATGTTCCACAACGTGGACGACACCGCCAAGGAGTATGGCCAGGAGGGCAACTTCGTCATGGGCGCCAACATCGCCGGCTTCCTGAAGGTCGCCGACGCCATGCTCGCCCAGGGTGTCTGCTAAGTCTTCGCTCGACATAGCATGTGATAAGGCTCCCAGCCATTCCGGCTGGGAGCCTTTTTTGATCCGCATGCGACGGAGGAAAATGGATCATTTCCCTCGGCCCTCTGCCGACCGCCCCTTAAGTTGCGGTGAAATACGGACTGTTGGGCGCCCTAAGCCCGACAAATAGTCCGTATTTCACCGCAAGTTATGGATGGGAGGGAGGTTTTTGTGCTGTGGAAGGTCGCGGTCCCTCGTTTGGTACACTTAAAAGTACTGGACAAGTGAAGAGATGGGGGAGAACGTGCTCAAGTTCGGTACCTACGTCCGTGTTGGAAGCGCGGCCGAAGCCTATGAGCTCTTGCAGAAGAACCGTAACAACAAGATAGTGGGCGGCGGCATCTGGATGCGCCTGGGTTCGTGTCGCGTGGCGACGGCGATTGACCTTTCGGCCTGTGGACTCGATCAGATCGAGGAGACCGAGACCGAGTTTCGCATCGGTGCCATGTGCACCCTGCGCCAGCTCGAGCGCCATGCCGAGCTCAACGCGCTTGTCAACCATGTCTTTGAGTTCGCCGTCCACGATATCGTGGGCGTGCAGCTGCGCAACACCGCCACGGTGGGCGGCAGCATCTACGGTCGCTTTGGTTTCTCGGACGTGCTCTCGGCGTTCCTGGCGCTCGATTCGTACGTTGAGCTGACGGGGGCCGGCCGTGTGCCGCTCGCCGAGTTCGTGGACATGGGCTATGTGCGCGACGTGATCGAGCATGTGGTGGTCGTTAAGCACGATTACCGCGCAAGCTATGAGGCCGTGCGCAAGGCCGCGACCGACTTCCCCTCCTTAAACGTTACCGCCGCCTGGTGGGACAACAGCTGGCATGTCACTGTGGGTGCCCGCCCGTTGCGTGCGACCCTGCTGCAGGGCGAGGCATGCGGCCTTACCGCCGGGCAACCTTCCGAGGACGAGCTGCGCGCCCTGGCCGCGTCCGTACGCGCGCTGAGCTATGGCACCAACCTGTGGGGCTCGGCTGACTACCGCCGCCGCATTTCGGCCCCGCTGGCGATTCAGGCTGTGCGTCGCGCCGCCGGCATCGAGCTTTCGGCCGCGCTTGCCCGCGAGCTCGAGGGCGTGCAGATTCCCAAGTTCGCCACGGACGAGTATTCCTGCCGCCGCGTGCCCGGCGTCGATTCTAGCGAGGTGCGCTAATGGCTGCCAAACTCATCGATCTTTCCTTTACGCTCAATGGCCGCAAGGTCAAGGTTCAGATTGCCCCCGACACCATGCTCTTTGCACTGCTGCGCGAGCAGGGCTGTGCGTCGGTGCGCTGCGCCTGCGAGACCACCAACTGCGGCCTGTGCACGGTGTGGCTCGACGGCGACCCGGTGCTGAGCTGCTCGGTTCCTGCAGCCCGTGTCGAGGGCCACACCATCACCACGCTCGAGGGCCTCAAGGCCGAGTCTGAGGCGCTTGCCCGTGCGATGGCTGCCGAAGGTGCCGAGCAGTGCGGTTTTTGCGCTCCCGGCCTCATTATGAACGTGCTGGCGCTTGCCAGCGCCGCCAAGGAGGACCCGAGCCTCGTCGCCACGCGCGAGGAGCTCTCGCGCCAGCTCGCCGGCAACCTTTGCCGCTGCAGCGGCTACGAGAGCCAGCTGCGCGCCATCGTGCGGCTTCCTTAACGAGTCCGGCGTGCAGGTGGGCTTTGAGATGCCCGAGCTGCCGGTCAACGACACCAGCTCCGACGGTGTCTCCTACAAGCAGATCACTCACAAGCAGCCCAAGAAGGACTCGAAGGCGCTGCTCGAGGGCCGTCCCGTCTACACGGGCGACCTGGTGCCCGCCGGCGCCCTGATCGTTAAGCTCAAGCGCAGCCCCTATGCCCACGCCAAGATCCGCTCCATCGATACGTCGCGCGCCCTGAAGGTGCCGGGCGTGGTGGGCGTTTACACCTACGAGGACGTGCCCAAGCGCCGCTTTACCATCGCCGGCCAGAGCTATCCGCAGCCGAGTCCCTACGACCGCCTGATCCTCGAGAACCTCGTCCGTTACCAAAACGAAGAGGTGGCGATCGTCGCCGCCGAGACCGAGGAGGCCGCCGACAAGGCGCTCAAGCTCATCAAGGTCGACTATGAGGTGCTCGAGCCGCTGCTCGACTTTACCCAGGCACTCGATAACGACATCGTGGTCCACCCCGAGGGCGACGTGACCTTTATGTTCCCGCAGGGCGGCGACGTCTCGCGCAACTTGGTATGCAGCGGCACGAGCGACTTTGGCGACTTGGACGAGGCCTTCGCCCAGAGCGACATCGTCTTCACCCGCACCTACACCAGCCAGGCCACACAGACCGCGCCCATGGAAACCTTCCGCGCCTTCGCGACGACCGACGCGTTCGGGCGCATCTCGGTGACCACCTCCACACAGGTGCCTTTCCACGTGCGCCGCATGGTCGCGCAGTCGCTCGACATCCCGCAGTCGCAGGTGCAAGTCATCAAGCCGCGCATCGGTGGCGGCTTTGGCTCCAAGCAGACGGGCTGCTGCGAGATCTTCGTGGCGTTCGTCGCCCAGCAGACCGGCCGTCCGAGCTATTGCTGCTACACCCGTGAGGAGACCATCACCGCGGGCAACTCTCGCCACCAGATGCAGATGACCGTTAAGCTGGGCGCCATGAACGACGGCACCATCACGGCCATCGACCTGCATACGTTGTCCAACGCCGGCGCGTACGGCGAGCACGCCACCACGACGATCGGCCTTTCGGGCCACAAGAGCTTGCCCATCTACAACCATGTGAAGGCGAGCCGCTTTAGCTGGGATGCCGTCTACACCAACACCAACCGCGGCGGCGCGTATCGCGGCTACGGTGCAACCCAGGGCCAGTTTGCTGTGGAGAGTGCCGTCAACGAGCTCGCCGACATGCTGCTCATGGACCCCGCCGACCTGCGCCTTAAGAACATCGTGCGCGAGGGCGAGGTCATGCCGCAGTACTACAACGAGAAGCTCAACGCCTGCGCGCTCGACCGCTGCCTGCTGCGCGCGATGGACATGATCGGCTGGCGCGACAAGCCGTTGGCCGTGGACCTGGGCGACCGCGTGCGCGCTCTGGGCTGCGCGCTCACCATGCAGGGCTCGGGCATCTCCAACGTGGATATCGCCGGCATCGACATGCGCCTGGAAGAGGACGGCTTCATTACCATCGGCACCGGTGCCACCGATAACGGCATGGGCGTCGACACGATCCTGGCGCAGATTGCCGCCGAGGAGCTGGGCGTGGAGAGTTCGATGATCGTGGTGCGCGGCGTTGACACCGATGTGTCGCCGTTTGACGCCGGCTCGTACGCGAGCTCGGGTACGTACGTGACGGGCCTTGCCGCCAAGAACGCCGCGACCGAGCTGCGTGAGAAGATCTGCGCCAAGGCCGCCCAGATGTGGGACGTGGACGCTGCCGACGTGGTCTTCGATGGCCAGTACGTGCGCCTGTCCGACGAGCGTGCCGCACGCGAGCAGAACCGCTACCTCACGCTGCGCGACTTTGCCAACCTGTGCGTCAAGAACATCGCGGGCGGCGACGCGCTCACCTCGCATGCCTCTGCCTGCCTGCCCGTTTCGCCTCCGCCGTTTATGGCCGGCATTGCCGAGGTCGAGGTCGACAAGGCCACCGGCAAGGTGACCGTGGTGGATTACGCCGCTGCCGTGGACTGCGGCACCGTGATCAACGAGGCGCTCGCGCGCGTCCAGGCCGAGGGCGGCATTGCCCAGGGTATCGGTCATGCGCTCTACGAGATCGTCGAGCACGACGACCGCGGCCGCCTGCGCACCGGCAACTTTATGAGCTACAAGCTGCCCACGCGCCTGGATATCGGCAGCATTCGCGTGGCCTTTGAGCCGAGCTACGAGCCGACGGGCCCGTTTGGCGCCAAGTCGATCGGTGAGGTCGTCATCAACACGCCGCTCGCTGCCGTGGCCTCGGCCGTGGCCCACGCCACCGGCCATCAGGTTCGCTCGCTGCCCATCACGCCCGAGAAGGCCCTGCTGGGGGAGTAGACGAGGAGTCGCTGTATCCGCTCTTTGCCTGGCCCGGGGAAACTGCAGCCCACTTTTCGACCGAATTGTGGGCTGCAGTTTCCGTTTGAGGCCTCTGGCGGAAAGTTCATCCCGTTCCGAGGCCCCAAACCGGGACACGCTTTCCGGTGCAGGATTCATGTGGCCGTGTTGCCTGGCTTCCTTGATAAGTTGCGGTGGAATAGTTCCTGTTTTGGAGGACTGGAGCCCCAAACAGAACTATTTCACCGCAACTTATGAGATGGGGTGCCTTGCACTCGTGGTGAGGTCGTGAGCCTGTAAAACGTGTGCGTGCGCTTGCCGTTCGTATCTGCTATCATTCCTAGTCTGTGCGCTCATGCGGGCGTGGCGGAATTGGTAGACGCGCCAGATTTAGGTTCTGGTGGGATTCCCGTGAAGGTTCGAGTCCTTTCGCCCGCACCAACGCACCTGCGTCGGCTCCCGCCGTCGCGACTCTTTGTTGCATAAAGGTACCAGCACCTCAGATAAGCTGGGCAGTATGAGGAGGAACGTGTTGAACATCACCGCTTCTGACGTCAAGGACGCCAAGCTCACCGCTACGGTCACCATCCCGGCCGCCGACGTCGACGCCGCGATTAAGAAGGCCTACAAGGAGACCGCCAAGAAGTACCGCTTCCCGGGCTTCCGCGCCGGTAAGGCCCCCCGTCCGGTCATCGACTCCGCTCTTGGCGCCGAGGCTACCCTCGCTCAGGCCACCAACGACCTGATCGCCGCCAACGAGCCCGCCGTGCTCAACGAGCTGGACATCGTCCCCACCAAGAGCGGTGACTACAAGGAGCTCGACCTCGCCAAGGATCACGAGGACTACACCTACACCGTCGAGTTCTCCCTGCGTCCCGCCGCTGAGCTCTCCTCCTTCGACGCCGTCGAGATCGAGATGCCCCCTGCGGAGGTCACCGAGTCCGAGATCAACAACCAGGTCGAGATGCTCCTCAACTACCGTGCCACCTTCGAAGACGTCGAGGGTCGCGCCGTCGAGGCCGAGGACTACGTTACCGTCGACCTCAAGGCCGTCGAGAATGCCGACAACTTTGCCGCCGAGGGCCGCATGCTCATCGCCGGTAGCGACAGCAACCCCAAGGAGTTCAACGAGGCCCTGATTGGCGCCAACGTTGACGACGTCAAGACCGTCACCTGGACCGACGAGGTCGAGGAGGGCGAGGAGGCCGAGACCCACACCGTCGAGGTCACCGTCAAGGGCATCAAGGTCCGCAACACCCCCGAGCTCACCGACGAGCTCGTCAAGTCCGACTTTGGCTTCGACAGCATCGACGCTATGCGCGACGCCATCAAGCTCGAGATCGAGCAGGACAAGGCTTCCCGTCTCCCGGCCGAGAAGGAGAACCGTTGCGTCTCCGCTCTCGCCGAGCGTCTGCAGCTCGACGAGATGGACGCCGACTACGAGCAGTCCGTCTTTGAGGAACTTGGCCAGAACTTCCTGTCCAACCTCGCTGCCCGCGGCATGACGCTGGACACCTGGCTGCCCGCTTCCGGTCTGACCATGGAGCAGTTCATCGGCGACCTGCACAAGCAGGCCAACGACGTTGCCCGTGAGTCCCTGGCTCTTGACGCCCTCGCTCGTGAGCTCAAGATCGAGGTCACCGAGGATGACATCAACGCCGAGTTCGAGAAGGCCGGCGTCAAGGACGTCGAGGCTTCTAAGGCCGAGTTCATCGCCGATGGCCGCATGCCTGCCGTCCGTGAGTCCATCCGTCGCTCCAAGGCCGTCGACCACCTGGTCGAGAACGCCAAGGTGACCGAGGTCGACGAGACCGCCAAGGACGCCGAGTAATTCTCGCCACCTTGCCCGCGAGCGCATGCCTGCGCCCGTGATGGGGTAAAGTTATACACCGGTTATCCGGTTGCTTCGTACGGTGCCAGCCAATGCATAGCATGCGGGCACCGTACGTTTATCTAGAACCAATTTGGTCCGTAAGAGAGAAATGGAGATGCGTATGATCGCTAAGTTCGATTCCGCCCTCGTGCCATACGTTATCGAGCAGACGCCGCGCGGCGAGCGCAGCTACGATATCTATTCGCGCCTGCTCAACGACCGCATCATCTTTTTGGGCGAGGAGATTAACTCCGTCAGCGCCAACCTGGTCGTTGCCCAGCTGCTGCATCTTGAGAGCCAGGATGCCGAGAAGGATATCTCGCTTTACATCAATTCGCCCGGTGGCGAGGTCTACTCTGGCCTGGCGATTCTTGACACCATGAACTTCATTAAGCCGCAGGTCTCCACCATCTGCGTCGGTATGGCCGCGTCTATGGCCGCCGTGCTGCTTTCGGCCGGCGCCAAGGGCAAGCGCTTCTGCCTGCCGCACTCCAAGGTCATGATTCACCAGCCCAGCGGCGGTGCCCAGGGCCAGCAGACCGAGATCGAGATCGTGGCCGAGGAGATCAAGAAGACCCGTCGCGAGCTCAACCAGATCCTGTCCGACGCCTCGGGCCAGCCCATCGAGAAGGTCCAGGCCGATACCGAGCGCGACAACTACCTGACCGCTGCCGAGGCCCTCGACTACGGCCTGATCGACCGTATCGTCACCTCGCGCGACCTCGCCGCGAAGGACGCCTAGGATGGCCGGTAACATGCAGGACAACTTCGACGAGAACGGCAATCCCATCCGCTGCTCCTTCTGCGGAAAAGAGCAGGGGCAGGTTCGCCGCCTTGTAAAGGGCCCGACCAACATCTTTATCTGCGACGAGTGCGTCGCCGCCTGCTCCGAGATCCTGGAGGAGTCACTGGCTTCGGACTTTATGGACGCTGCCCGCAACGGCAAGCTGCCGGGCTTCCTCAATGACCACGGCCAGGCTGCATCCCAGCCCGCCGTGGACCCCGAGTCCGAGGGCTTTGAGCTCGAGGACGACCGCCAGGTCATTACGCATGTGCCGACGCCGCATGAGATCTATGACGAGCTTTCGGCCTATGTCATGGGCCAGGAGGACGCCAAGCGCGCCATGTCGGTTGCCGTGTACAACCATTACCGCCGCGTGATCGAGGGCGGCGCTGCGCTTTCGGCCTTTGACGACGGTTTGGACTCGCAGCTTGACGATGACATGGACGAGGTGGAGCTCGCCAAGTCCAATATTTTGCTGCTCGGTCCCACCGGTACCGGTAAGACCCTGCTGGCCCAGACGCTCGCACGCATCCTCGAGGTGCCGTTTGCCATCGCCGATGCCACCGCGCTCACCGAGGCCGGTTACGTGGGCGAGGACGTGGAGAACATCCTGCTCAAGCTCATCAACGCCGCCGATGGCGACATCGAGCGCGCGCAGGTGGGCATCATCTACGTCGATGAGATCGACAAGATCGCCCGCAAGGCCGAGAACCTCTCCATTACCCGCGATGTCTCGGGCGAGGGCGTTCAGCAGGCGCTGCTTAAGATTCTTGAGGGTACGGTGGCAAGCGTTCCGCCCACTGGCGGCCGTAAGCATCCCCAGCAGGAACTGTTGCAGATTGACACGACCAATATCCTGTTTATCTGCGGTGGTGCCTTTGTGGGTCTGGACAAGATCATCGCCGATCGTGTGGGCAACAAGGGCGTGGGCTTTAACTCCGAGATCGCCGGCCCCACCTCGGTCGACGAGAACGACCTGCTGCGTCAGGTGCTCCCGCAGGACCTCAACGCCTTTGGCATGATCCCCGAGTTTGTGGGACGTACACCCGTCGTCACCCAGACGCAGGCGCTCGACGAGGACGACCTGGTGTCGATCCTGACCGAGCCCAAGAACGCCGTGGTGCGTCAGTACCGCAAGATGTTCCAGCTCGAGGACGTTGAGCTTGAGTTTGAGGACGCCGCCCTGCACGAGATCGCCCGCATGGCGCTTGCCCGCAAGACCGGTGCCCGCGGCCTGCGCTCCATCTGCGAGGACGTGCTGCAGCAGACGATGTTCGACCTGCCCAGCGAGGAGGGCGTCGCCAAGGTCATCGTGACCGAAGCCTCCGTAAAGGGCGAAGAACAACCCCAGCGCATCTACGGCTAGACCTGCCTAAAACGTGTTTGCAAATAGCCTCCGACCACCCGCGGTCGGAGGCTATTTTATATATACGCAATAACCCCAACTACCTGTGTTATTCTGTGTGTTTGTTTAAGCCTCGGCGAAGTCATATCAGACTGAAGTAATCGATACCTAAGGGGAGGAATGTAGGCCCGATTTTCGTAGATTCCGCACGAGCCGAAGACCACTTAATGTGGTCTTCGTGCGAGCCCAGGACCTGACCGAGCGAAAATCGGGCCTACATTCCTCCCCGGCGGGACAGGGAGAGATATATGGAAGAAATGCCCAAGAACTACGATCCGTCGACCAACGAGCCGGCGATCCTGCAGAAGTGGCTCGACGGCGGCTACTACAAGCGCCGTGAGGGCGTGGGCGACTGCACCGTCACCATTCCGCCTCCCAACGTGACCGGCAAGCTCCATATGGGTCACGCCACCGACGACTCCATCCAGGACGCCATCATCCGCATGGCCCGCATGCGCGGCAAGTCCACGCGCTGGGTACTCGGCACCGATCACGCCGGTATCGCCACACAGACCAAGGTCGACAAGAAACTCAAGAGCGAGGGCATCAGCCGTCTGGAAATCGGTCGCGATAAGTTTGTCGACGCCTGCTGGGATTGGACCCACGAGTACGGCGGCATCATCGTCGAGCAGATCAAGCGCATGGGCTGCTCCGTCGACTTCGACAACGAGCGCTTCACCATGGACGAGGACTACGCCCAGGCCGTGCGCAAGGTGTTTTGCGACTGGTACCACGACGGTCTGATCTACCGCGGCAAACGCATCGTCAACTGGTGCCCCAACTGCACCACCGCCATTTCGGACGACGAGGCCGAGTACAAGGACGAGAAGGGCCACCTGTGGCACCTGCGCTACCCGCTGACCGAGCCGGTCAACGGCCAGGACTACATCGTCGTCGCCACCACGCGCCCCGAGACCATGCTCGGCGACACGGGCGTCGCCGTCTCCCCGAAGGACCCCGAGAAGGCCGCCTTCGTGGGTAAGACCGTCAAGCTCCCCATCGTCGACCGTGAGATCCCCATCTTTGAGGATTGGCACGTCGACGCCAACTTCGGTTCCGGCTTCGTTAAGGTCACCCCGGCCCACGACCCCAACGATTACGCCATGGGTCAGGCCCACGACCTGCCACAGATCAACATCTTCGACGAGCACGCGGTGGTCGTCGAGGGCTACGGCGAGTTTACCGGCATGAACCGCGACGAGTGCCGCGAGGCCGTCATCAAGTGGTTTGAGGAGCACGGCCTGCTCGATCACGTCGACGAACTCGATCACTCCGTCATGCACTGCTACCGTTGCGACTCCGCGCTGGAGCCGTGGCTGTCCGAGCAGTGGTTCGTGGCCGTCGATAAGCTCAAGGGGCCGGCGCTGGACGCCGTCAATTCCGGCAAGGTCACCTTCCACCCCGCGCGCTGGACGCAGACCTACGCCACCTGGATGGAGAACCTCAAGGACTGGTGCATCTCGCGTCAGCTTTGGTGGGGCCACCGTATCCCCGTGTTCTACTGCGAGGACTGCGGCTGGGAGGACGCTTTGACCGAGGACACCGACGTGTGCCCCAAGTGCGGCGGCCATCACGTGCATCAGGACGAGAACGTGCTGGACACCTGGTTCAGCTCGCAGCTGTGGACCTTCGCCACGCAGGGCTGGCCGCAAAAGCCGGAGCTGCTCGAGGGCCATCACCCCACGACGGCGCTCGTCACTGCGCGCGACATCATCGCGCTGTGGGTCGCCCGCATGGTCATGAGCTCGCTGTACTTCTTGGACGAGGTGCCGTTTAAGGACGTTGTCATCTACCCGACGATCCTGGCCAAGGACGGCAGCCGCATGTCCAAGTCCAAGGGCAACGGCGTTGACCCCATGGACCTCATCGGCATGTACGGCGCCGACGCTATGCGCTTCAACCTGCTCACGCTGTGCACAAACAACCAGGACGTCAAGTTCGACGCGAACATCGACAAGAAGACCAAGAAGCTTATCGACAGTCCGCGCACCGAGCAGGCCAAGTCGTTTGTGACCAAGATTTGGAACGCCAGCCGCTTCCTGCTTATGAACATGGAGGGCTACACGCCCGGCGAGCCCGTCGTGGAGACGCCGGCCGACGCCTGGATGTTCAGCCGCCTGGCCAAGGCCGTCCAGATGGTCACCGAGGGTATCGAGAAGTACACCTTTGGCGACATGGCCCGCGGCGTGCAGCAGTTCTTCTGGAACGAGGTCTGCGACTGGTACGTCGAGGTCACCAAGGCCCGCCTGAAGGGCGAGGGCCGTCTGCAGGCTCAGCGCAACCTGATTTTTGTGCTCGACACCTCCATTCGCCTGATGCACCCGCTCATGCCGTTTGTCACCGAGGAGATTTGGGACAACATGCCGGCGAGCGTGCTCGACCTGGATGCCGAGGGCAACGTTGATCGCGCCGAGGCGCTCATGATCGCCAAGTGGCCCGAGCCTGCCGACTACGCCAAGTATGTCGACGAGGACGCCGAGCGCGCGTTTGAGCTGTGCCGCGCCGTCGTTTCCGCCGCCCGCGCCACGCGTTCGCGTTATCGCTTGAGCCCCAAGGCCGAGCTCGACGTGGTCGTGCGCGCCGGTGCCGAGGACATCGAGAAGCTCGAGAGCCTTCGCTCCACGATTGAGCCGCTGGCCAACACGGCTTCGCTGGTCATGGGTACCGACGTTGAGAAGCCGGCTGCGAGCATCGCTGTTCAGTAAGATGGCGTCGAGGTCTTTGTGGTGCTTGAGGGCAAGGTTGACCTTTCGGCCGAGAAGGCTCGCCTGGAGAAGGAGATTGCCGCGGCCCAGAAGGAGCTGGCCGGCTGCGAGAAGACGCTCGCCAATGAGGGCTTTGTGGCCAAGGCCGCGCCCACGGTGGTCCAGAAGAAGAGGGACCGTGCAGCTGAGCTCAAGGAGATCCTGGCGGCGCTGACTGCTCAGGTTGCTGACTTCTCGTAGATCTTACTGAGGGGCGCGGCCCGACGCTTTGCTCGCTACTGCGGACAGTCCTGCGCAAGACG